>NZ_JBBBEI010000004.1:0-442167 GCF_037132455.1 Huijunlia imazamoxiresistens
AGAGCAGAACTGAAAGCCAGGGGCATTCATGCCGGCGACTTCAAAGTGCGGAAGGTATTGAAAAAGCACGCTTTGAAGGCCATTCAGCCCCGCAGCTTCGTTCCCAAAACCACTGATAGCCGCCACAGCTATGCCATCAGCCCTTTTCTGCTGGAGAACAGGCCTTTGCCTATAAAGCCTAATGAGGTATGGGTGGGCGACATCACCTATATTCCCATGGCCAGCGGCGGGTTTATGTACCTGGCGGTTTGGATGGACCTTTATTCCCGGCGCATTGTGGGCTGGGCACTGGAGAGCCACATGCAGGAGGGATTGATTATCAAGGCTATGAAAAGAGCATTGGGCAGCAGAACTATACCCAAAGGTCTGATCATCCACTCGGACAGAGGCGGGCAGTATGCCGGCAAGGCGTTCCGCAAACTACTCCGGGACCATGGCATGATCCAGAGCATGAGCCGGGCCGACAATCCTTATGACAATGCCTTTATGGAGTCGCACTTCAATCGCTTCAAGGCGGAACTTCTCCAGGATGGGGCTTTTCAAAACAGGGAGGACGCTCAAACGGAAATCTTTGAATACGTCGAGATGTATTATAACACAAAAAGGAGGCATTCGGCCCTCAGCTATGAATGTCCGATGGTCTTTGAAAACAACTATTATTTTTACAAAAACTAAGCAACTTTACTGTCCGGAAAAATCAACACACCTCAGATTACCGCAGATACGGCATTAAGGTTAAGTAAATATTTTGGAAATTCAGCTAAGTTCTGGCTGGGGCTCCAGGACGACTTTGACCTTGAGGAAGTAAGTCAGAGTAAGGCAGAGGTGATTAATGCGGTCCCCGCCTATAGCAGCAAAACCGCATAACATGCGGCTTTTCGTCATGGCGGGTGGCAGTAGTAACTTGAGCATTTGCCCATTGTGCGGCCGCGGTTCCGGCACGACGAATAAAGCCATGCATTAAATTCTTATCTTCAGCAATAGAACAAAATTGGGCTACTGTCCCGGGGTGACGAATCGCAGAATGCCGCCACGGCCGCAAAGCCCCTGAACGTACGTTGTAGGCAAGCTTATGAGACATACTCTAATTTTCATTGTGACAATTATTGCTTCTAGTACCGCTTTTGGACAGACGCTAAAGCGACAAGATGGCGAAACTGGTGAAATGTTTGCCAATCGTTCAAAGCCAGACTCTACAGAATTAGCGCATACAGTTTTTGAGACAGCTTTATTGGACACGACCAAAAAGGTTATCTTAGCTTTTTACAAAAAGACCATATATGAAGCCCGGCAAATGGATACGTATGTTGACCACAGCGAGTATGATATTATCCTTGGTTATTTATTTGTACCAACGGGTGACAATAACTATGATAGAAAGTTGATAGATACAATACCAAATAATGGTGGTGACCCAGAAATTCTTTCTGTTTTTTTGCAAATGCTGACAATGACAAGAACAAAGAGTTAATGGTGCTTTGTAAATATGAGCAACGACATTACGACTATTACGGTGCTTTTTATGACACATTAATCTATGACTACACCAACGGAAAGTTTAAATATTTAAAACAGGTAAGTGAGAAGTTCTTTGGATGTGAATGCGGGTGGAGGGATGGTAAAACTGAAAAAGCAAAATATAAGACGGCAAAGGACGTGAGAGCAGGGCTAATAAAAATGGGCTACACGAAGTAAGATATGAAAGCCATACCTAAAACAGCAGCTTGGCAAAAGCAGGGCTGAGGAAGAAAAATCAACTTTTTATCTTTGTTGGACAACAGCAAGTAAATGAAACGGCAGATTATTAAATTCTCTGCCTTCGCCAAGCTGTTGGACGTTACCTGAAATCTTACAACCAGCACTCCTAAAGCCCGAATCTTGGATACTTTTAAAAAACATATAGACAAATTCGCAGAAGTTTCTAACGATGAATTTGATGAAATTCAAAAATTCTTTGCCATCAAAAATGTAGCTAAAAAAGAAAACTTACTAGAGGAAGGACAAATTTGCAGACACCATTATTTTGTATTGAGCGGCTTGCTACGAAAGTTTTACATCAACGAAAAAGGCATTGAACAAACCACCGAATTTGCCATAGAAACCTGGTGGATGACCGACAACCTTGCTTACGAACGCAAAATTCCTTCAGAATTTTATATCCAAGCGGTAGAAAAATCTAAGATACTTTGTATCACACAAGACAATCAGGAAAAACTAGTAAAAGCATTGCCGGTAATGGAACGCTATTTCCGTTTTGTTTACCAGCGGGCTTACGCCGCAGCCCAAATGCGTATTAAATATCTTTACTCCCTTTCCAAAGAAGAGTTCTATTATCAATCGATTGAAAGGTATCCCGAATTTGCACAACGTATTCCTCAGTACTTACTAGCTTCCTATTTGGGATTCACACCAGAATATTTAAGCGAAATCCGTAAGAAGCGTATTTCTTAAACCAGTTTAAGATTTTTCGTTTTCTCATTTGCCAGCTTTGCATTGAACAATTTAAAAGAATCAGGCAATGCAAAAACGATTCAACATTAAAGCAGCAGCTCCCAATGCGCTAAAAGCAATGATTGGTTTAGAAACTTACCTTTCACAGTGTTCTATATCCAAAACAACCAAGGAACTTATTAAAATCCGTGCTTCACAAATCAACGGGTGTGCCTATTGTATCAACATTCATACGCAAGACGCAATTAAAAATGGTGAAACGGCCCAGCGTATTTTTTTGTTGAGTGCCTGGAGAGAAGCCGAAGGTATTTTTACCGAAGAAGAAAAAGTAGTGTTGGCTATAACGGAAGAGATAACTTTAATCCATCAAAGTGGATTATCAGACGACACGTACACAAACGCCTTGCAATTTTTCAGCGAAACTCAAATTGCAGATATTATAACGGCCGTTATTACCATCAATCTTTGGAACAGGGTTGTACTAAGCACCCACCTAATGATAGGACAAAGTCTTGCATAAGATTGAAATTATTGAAGATCACAGGTCGATCGACCTGTGATTCTTCGTTTGAGGGAATGAGTATTCAGGTTATCCGGGTTGGTTTAATTATGATACAAAACAATGTATAATAAGGAAGTAACTAATCGATTATAGAAATAGGCAGAAAAAGTGAGTGATGTGAGGTTCGAAATATAAAAGACTGCAGGTGACATGGTATTTCTGCCATAGCGGCTGAAGAATAAATGCTCAACAATTGAACAATATTGAACTTTATCAAGAAATTTAAGCTGACGGAACACGGACTTCCGCTACTGCAGAAATACCTTCTACGTTGGCCGAAATCTGAGACCAAACCTTATGATGAGAATTTTGATAGCTTTTATATTTGTATGTAGTGCCTGTAGTTCCTCTGTGTCCAACACGAAAGGTTCTGCTGATAGTCCATCAGCAATTGAACCTACGTCACTACGAGTAGACGTTGACAGGGACAATCCCGTCAGGTCAACTGATAAGGCCCTGCTTTTGGGAGCTTGGACTGATGGAAGCACCGAAAATGCCACCTTCAACGTTGGCAAAGACTCCATTTTCTACTTGGACGAAATGACATCTTTCCCCTATACTATGAAGGGTGATTCTTTGACCATATTTTATCCTGATATGAGCTTTCAAGGAACTGCAAAGTTTGCAGGTGACACTCTTATTCTGAGTGACCCTGAGTTTGGAATGACGAAATACACAAGGTTTAAAAACTGATTTTGGCTAACATCGGTTTTGTGCAACACCGGCTTGAAGTTCTTAATCCAAGCCATAGAATAAATATTTTACTTTACTAATATTTTCGGCTGACAGTACGCTATCGACGCTAATGCACAAAGCCGTTGACCGTTAGGCGAAACTAAACTTCCTTATGCGAAATTCATTTATTATTCGGCAAGACTTAACTTTTAGGGAATTTGCCAGTTCGACATTGTACTATTATTTCTCAGGAAGACTGTTAAAAAGATTCTTCTTATTTTTAACCGGACTGGCCCTGCTAAGTGTATTCCTGGGTTTTGCCAGTGCTTCAAACGGGATTGACCTTGTTACGATTATTAGCAGTTTTGCGCCGATTATAATTTTATTAATAGCAGTAACAGCATTCGCTTTTTTTATTTGCCTTTACATTTATAAGAGCAAGCCTTATCTTTTTGAGGGTGTATCATACGACTTTACCCACTGGGGTGTTGAAAGGCTGGGTGAACGAACTGAGTTTTCAAAGCCTTGGCGTGACATTACTGAGTTCAAGGAGACGAAGGCATTCTTTTTATTGTATGTCGGAAATAATGACTTCCATATTATTCAAAAGAGAATGTTTGCAAACCCTGAGGAGCTAAATGACTTTAGAAAATTATTAAAAGCTAATATTAAAGACTAAAGTCGCCTAACAGGCGGTTGGCAGCTATGACGGGACGACGATACACGGCATCAACGGCTGGTCACTAATCAGCAGCAGTTCCAGCAGGCAAAGTTCTGACGAACAATAGTGATAAACACTATACGGCCGACCTTTATTGAGCAGCGGCCCGTGGTAAAACATTCAACGGCGACCACCCCGGCAGAAAGCCCTATACGTTGTATGCCCTCTAAACTGACCTGTATGCATTTTGAAGATTTAATATATCCGCTTACTCTATTTTTAGTCGACCATAACTTTTCGGTGACCAGAGAGGTATTGCATTTTATTGAATACTCTTCCGATTCTGCAAATGTTACAGTGGCATATGCCAGCCTTGAATGCGTATTTTATGTGCATATTGGACAAAGTTCAACATCCTTAATTGAATTGACACCAATTGTAGTAAAAGAAGTTTTTGAAGATGATAGCTTTCAGTTTCAGTCAACACTTTCAATTGATAATTTGATTTGCTTTTTGAAAACTGCTGGAAGGTCTGTTTTGTTTGGTGATCCAAAAATATTCAAAGAGCTGAATGAATTTTCAACGCGCCAATCTGGAGAATTTACAAGAAAAATATTTCAACTGCAGAATGTTCAAGATGCAGACAAGGCTTGGAAACAAAAAGATTATTTAACTTTCATAAAGTGTATAGACCGTACAGACAAAGATTTGCTTCCGGGATCTTATTTAAAGAAGTATAAAATTGCTATTGACAAATTGCAGAGGCTGTCAAAATAGGGACGTATAACAAGCGCCTTTGCGTCATGGCGGGTCGACGCAAATAAATTCGGCTTTTACTCGCTGTTCAGCTGCGGTTCCGACTGCACGAATAATGCCGACCTTTTAACTCTTATTTTTATCATTAAAACAACTTTGGGCCACAGTTCCGGCGCGACCGATCACGGAACGCTGCCAGAAACGCAAAGCTCCTGAGCGTTGTGTGCTATGCAACGACTGCCCCTAAGTTTAAACATCTGTCAACTACCAACACTTAGACTAATGACAGCGGAAGAAGCAAAAAAGATTGGAAGCAGACAAGGATTAATTTCTATTGGATGGGGACTTATAATAGCACAGCTTATAATGACCTTATTCATTTCATTGGACAAAGGGTTCATTAAAGCGTTCTTTTGGTTTGCGAACGTTGAGTATAAACTCAATATTCTTATTGGAGCAATTATCATGCTTTTATGCGGACACTTTTACGGACAAATTGCAGGAACACAAATCATCGTAAAAAATAGGAATTTTATTGTTGTAGGCATTTTATGCGGTATGGCAGTATTGCTGACAACTGCCTTTTTATGCGGTTGGACAGGCTTTTTCCAGGAAGGACTTGATAACACAGGAACCAATGACAACCCTTTTGAGGATTATATTTATAAACCGTTTTTTTGGGTGACAACATTTGGTATTGTTCCAGCTTTATTGGTTGGTATTTGGTTTGGTGGACAGATAAAACGAAAAGGACGAAGGAGAAATTAAATTCACAAGCACACAACATGCGGCTTTTCGCCTTGGTGGACAACAGAAGCAACTTCGGCTTTTCCCCCTGTTCGGCTGGGGTTTCAATAGGGAGGATAAAGCCCGGCGTTTGGTTTTTATACCCAGCTATTCATTAAATTAGAGCTGCCGTTACAAGGGGATGCATCACCGAATATTGCCAAGGACCCAAAGCTCCTGAACCTTAGCAGCCATCGTATGGACATTTCCTGCAGTGAAAGAAATTAACTCTACAACTTTTGATCAAAGTCTCTGGGATAAACTCGTTTGTGAGTAAATAAGTATATGCCCGACCCATGGAGCGAAATATTCACCTGTTGACCCCTTTCAGATTATTGGACTAGCAGACGACCTGTCTCAAGTTCCTTTTCATGGATTGAGACATCCTACAGATAATTCGTCTGGATGGTATATATGGAGTGGTGAGTATAATAATAGTGACACTTTTTTTAAGCTGCATCACATCGGGCGCTTAATGTATTTCAAGCCTGAGGTTTTAAAATATCTTGGACGGACACCTGGATATGGATTTTTAATTGATGATCAAGGCTATGAGGATGTTTGGTTTGATGAATCGTTGCTGCGGATTAGCGAAGGTTAACATACGGCTCTAATCTTTAGCTAATAAGCAAATTTTGGCCTGTGGCTTCAGGGTGATGGGGCATAGGTCGCCGCCCTGGATGCAATTATCAGATATGCAACTGTAAGTTATCTAAAATTGAAAGCGATGGCTTTAAATCTGGATAAATCCAAAGAATGGTCAGAAATTGTAAAGAATTATGTGCAAGTTCTTGCTGTTATCATTGCAGGAGTTTGGGCATACAATTTATTTTTGAAAAAAGAAGCTCCAGGCCTGGAGTCGGTTGTTAATTTAAACACAGTACTAAATAAATATCCAACAATAAATAAAGATGCCAATAACTTCACTTTCTATGTCGAGTTTAAGAACAACGGGATTTCAGCCGTAGACATCAGTAAAGTGAAAATTGCGGTTTGGAAATTTAAATTGGACCTTAAAAATGTTTCTAAGCCTACTTATATCAACATTGAAGAAATCGAAAAAAGCGGCACTTCTATTTTCGAAAAAGAGTATCCAAATAAGGATAGCAGGAAAAATGTTGATATACTGTATCCATTTGTGCAACATTATTCGCCTGGGTCTTCTTATAGTCACAATTATCAATGGATTATTCCAAAAGGAGAAGATGACGAGTCTGTTTGCTTTAAAATTCAGGTTTACAAAAATTTTAATGACAAGAAGCCAACATGGCAATCATATTCCTGGAGTACTTTGAATTGATTTAATTACAGCTGCTGACAGGACAATTTGCAATAGCATAGCGGATGGACTAAACCTCGGCTGCAAATTTCCAGTCCGCTTTTGTTCCAGCTGGCAGTTAACGCTTGCCATGCCTTCGGTAATGCTTCAACGTTACCTGCCAGCAAAGCCAGAAATATCGCAAACGTCTTAACGGTTTAGGAGCAGGGCCGGCCCAATGTTGGCGAAACACAATGTCCTTATGGAGCAGCAGGAAAGCAATGGGACGCCAGTAACATGAAGTAGCCTGGTTCATTGTGTAAAATCTCAAAAGAAAGCATCTTACCCTAAAACGAAACATGCGGTATTCATTGTTTTTATTTGCTTTTTTCTTAATTTATAGGGTTGGTAGCTGTCCGGTAATAACGCCGAAAGGAAAATTGCTATTTAAGTTGAGTTTTGACAGCACGAAAGGGGTTGTGCACAGGGCATGGTACGAAAAAAGCTTTAGGGATACCATTTCGCCAATGAAAACCCTTAACAGCGAGTTTGTTATCGTCGTGGACCCTGATCTTAAAGCGACCGATTTCGTCTCATTTACTGAAAACTATTTTCGAGATCAATCAAATAACCTGGACACTTCTTTGTTTCGTCTTCTTAATGTAGAAGGTTGGAATCATTTGTCTGTTGATGAGAAAGCCGTAAAAATTTCAAATAAAATGGTTTCGTACCGGCAACAAGCAGACTCGCTGCATAGTAAAAACAACCTCGGTCATTGCCAGGTTTGGATTATCAACAACAGCCCGGGCAAGGTTTCTGTACAAATGCAAGATGCAAGCTATATCTGCATTTTACAGGCGCTTGCAGGCAGTGGACAATGGCATCCCATACAGACCTGGAGCTTTAGTAAATGCGGGAACAGTTATTACGACAAGACTTTCGAATCCGGGACAGCAAATTCTTTTGTAACGACAATACCCAACAGTGGAGACTATGAAACTAAATTACGATTCAAGCTATTAGGTAAGTATAAGTTTTATTATTCAAATGAATTCACCGGGAAAATTAACTTCAGTGATTTTGTAGATGAAAGAGCAAGTTACCCTTCCGGTGCAAGGCCGAATTTTGAGTATACGCTTGACAGCCTCATTCGTTTGACCAGGTAGGGACAAATACAGGGACGGCCCACCTCAGGGGCCTTGCTCCTATGGCAGAGCGGCAGTTGAGGCTTCGGCTATTTGCACCCAGCCGCGGCTTTGCCTCAGGTTGCGGCGACGGAAGTAGCCCCTGCTTTTACCGCTGCAAAGCAGCATCTTTATACAATGGCTATAGATTTTCACGAGCTGGAAACCGGCGCGTATTTATTTGGGCTGGATGAATATACATTCAGCTGCCTGGCGCACGTTTTTGACATGTTTTATCAATGGACAGGACTACGGATCGATCCGTACAAAAGCATGCAGCTAACTACGGAAAATTGCAAAGTTTTACTTCAAATCATTGACAACCAGGTTCAACAGGCAGACCTCAATAAGGATAAGAGAAAGACTAGGGCAATTTTAGGTTTTAGGGGACTTTTGGAATACTTTGTCCGGAAGAATGTCAGCTTTAAACTGCATGGAGACTGAAAATACGAACGGACCCGCACCACCTGCAGCTTTGCATTATGGCGGGACGATGTAAGGAACTTCGCCCTTTCCCGCTGTGCAGCCGGGCGCAGGCATAAAGGACCAAACCAGGGCTTTACTTCTTATCTTCAGTTTAAGATCGAATGGCGTTCCCGGGTGGTGCATCCGGGCTTTCCGCCCGGAACCCCCGGGGCTCTGCGGGAAGTGAACGCTGCCACATAATAACCACTTATATGGATCCTATACGCGTATTTAAAATGTCCTTTGCCGGCGTCTATCCGCATTATATTCAAAAGGCGGAGCGAAAGGGACGCACCAAGGAAGAAGTAGATGCCGTCATTTGCTGGCTGACCGGGTATGACCCGGAAGCCTTGCAGCAGCAAATCGACCGGAAAGTTGATTTTGAAACCTTTTTCGCCCAGGCGCCCCGGATCCACCCGAATGTTTCAAAAATTACGGGTGTCATTTGCGGCTATCGTGTGGAAGAAATCGAAGATGCGCTCATGCAAAAGATCCGTTATTTGGATAAGCTGGTGGATGAATTGGCAAAGGGTAAGACAATGGAAAAGATTTTTAGGAAGTAGTAAGGAGCTGGAGGCTTTTCAACGGGGAGAACAAATAATTTCGGAACGTTTACAGGCTTTGATTTTTTATATGGCTTACGATACCCAACTTGCGGACAGGATCAGGGAATACCTGGCGGCCTTTTCCGGGCTGAAGATCGACGAAAAGGAAATGTTTCGCGGCATCACCTTCATGGTAAACGGAAAAATGTGCGTCTGCGTCAGCGGCAGCAACCTGATGTGCCGGTTTGACCCCGCAGTGCAGGAAGCCGTGGCGGAGCAGAACGGCTACCTGCCAATGGTCATGAAGGGAAAAGAACTAAGCGGCTACTGCTACGTTCACCCATCTGGTTTTGCGTCGCGGAAAGACTTTGAATACTGGGTGAACCTGTGCCTCGACTACAACGACCGGGCAAAGCCGTCCCGGAAGGCCGGGAAGGAAATGCCCCGGCGGCATACACGTAAACCATAACCACCGACAAATGAGCCACCGGAAAAATATACTGGCCATCATGGGCAGTGCGGCGGAGCATTCCGCTAACCTGCGGCTGCTGGAGCTGATTGCGGCCCGGACCCGCGACGACTTTAACCTGACCATTTACAAGGGATTAAAATCCCTTCCCCATTTCGATCCGGATGCGTCGGGCGACCGTCCGCCGGGGGAAGTGGTGGCCCTGCGGGAAGCGATTGAAGGGGCCGACGGACTGATCATTTGTACGCCCGAGTATGTGTTCAGCCTGCCCAGCGGACTGAAAAACGCCATGGAGTGGTGTGTGGCCACCACCGTGTTCAGCGGCAAACCCACCGGCCTGATCACGGCTTCGGCCAACGGGCTGAAAGGACACGAGGAACTGCAATTGATCATGCGGACGGTGATGGCCCGGTTTACCGAAGAAACCACCCTGCTGATACAGGGCGTAAAGGGGAAAATAAACGAAGAAGGCGCGTTGAAGGATCACGCGACTGCGGAATCCCTGGACCGCTTCCTGCGGGCATTTAAAGCCCTGGTGGGGACAGCTGATTGATCGGGAGCGGTCAATTGTGCCGGGAAACGGGATCCGGGTAAACAGGTTTCAACCGGGTGTGGTGCCACTTATTTATGAACCATAAGACGCAATAGCGACAGTTACAGGATGGGCGTCGGAATGTTTTCCACATCCGGCCAGGAGAGGTCAGGAAAACTTTATGGAATGTTTTTGTATTTTCATGATGAGGCATGGCTATTTTTGCTTATAGGAGCGTTGCTGCGACCGGCTGGACGAACCAGGATGTTCCCGGGGAAAGCCAGGGATCTGCAGGCAGCTCTAATGACGATTCTGATTATGGCAAAACAAAGTACGAAAGGACTGCTCCAGGAGATCGCATCGGGCGACCTGGAACAGGTTTACATTTCCATATATTATAAAGCCGTCGATTGGGCGGTGGCCGGTTTTCTGCAGGAGGCCAACTCCCTGCTGGAGCAGCTGTGGAAGTCCGGTTTCCCGCACTCCCGGCACTTACGGCTGGCCGACGAAGGCTTCCAGGTGTTGTGGGAACTTTCCGGCCGGCACCCTTCCCATGTTCCTTTCCCCCTGAAAAGCATTGCGGAGATCGAGGCGGACAACTGGTCGGGGATTTTTTATCCCTGCGGCGAGGAATCCTACCGGCAGGAAGTGCTGGCGAAACCTTTTTCGGAACTTTCCGGCGGCGAGCTGTTTTTTAAAGCCGTCAATGCCGGTTATGACGGCTCCGAAAAGACGGAAGCTGTGTTAGCCGCCCTGAAAAAGTATGTGACTACCGAAAATGCCATCGATTATACCTACTTCCACGCGACCACCTGCGGCGCCTTGCTGGCCGCCCGGAACGACCGGAACGAGGAAGCGGAATATTTTATTAAGCTTTGGGGAGAAGGGTACCGGGAAAATTGGGTCAACTACGTCCTGGCCTACCTGATGCGCGACCGTAAAAGCGGCAGCTACCTGCTGAAGGGCATACTGGCGCCCCTATTTGGTTGGACCAGCGAGGGCTGCCGGCAGGAAACCGCGGACATCATGGAGGCGTTAACCCGTAGAATGAAAACGGAACCGCAACGGCTGGCGAATAAGTTTTATGCCGGCTAAGAGCGCCTGATGTTCACAGGCACGAACCAGTGGAGCAGCGACCACTATAAAAACGGGCGGAGCCCCAAAAGCCAGACGAGTAGGGAACAGCTCCATGAACTTTATGCCTGCAAACAGCGTTTCCTTACACAGAATGCTCAAAGCGTCCCCGGAAAAGGTGTACCGGGCCTTTACCGAAGCGAAGGCCCTTTCTTTCTGGCTGCCTCCCTATGGCTTCCTGTGCACGGTTCATGAACTGAACGTGCAGGTGGACGGGACCTTTAAAATGTCCTTTCATAATTTTTCCACCGGCAACGGCCACTCCTTCGGCGGCAAATACCTCGAGGTCACCCCCAACGCCTTCCTGAAATACACCGACCAGTTCGACGATCCGAACCTTCCCGGCGAAATGACGACCTCCGTCTGGCTGCAGCCGGTATCGGTGGGTACGGAGCTGAAAATAGTGCAGGAAGGCATTCCCGCCGTTATCCCCGCGGAAATGTGTTATTTAGGCTGGCAGGAATCCCTGGAAAAGCTGGCGAAGCTGGTCGAGCCCCATATCCCGGATGCGTAAATCCGGGGGATAATCCCAGTCAAAAGAAATTATTGCATACGCGCCCGCCTCTCCGCCGCAGAGGGCGGGCGCTTTGCTTTACGAAGCCCTGGTGTTCCCGTCAATGAGCTGAGAAGCAGCGGCTTTTGCTATATTTACCGGGAGAATGAACCCTACCGCAACTTTTTTTGCCACACCAACCGCCTTCAGGCAATGGCTGGAGCAGCACCACCAAACCGAAAAGGAATTGTTGGTCGGCTTCTATAAAGTGGGCAGCGGCAAGCCCTCCCTGACCTGGCCGGAAGCCGTGGACCAGGCGCTTTGCTTTGGCTGGATCGATGGCGTGCGCAAATCCATCGATGAAGAACGTTATTCCATTCGCTTTACCCCGCGAAAGCCCACCAGCATCTGGAGTGCCGTCAACATCAAAAAAATGGAGGAACTGACAAAAGCCGGGTGGATGACTCCTGAAGGACTGAAAGCATTCGGTCACCGGAAGGAAAGCCGGTCCGCCGTTTATTCGCACGAGAAAGAGCCTGTGGCGCTGGATATTTTGTATGAAGAACAATTCAGGAAAAATAAGGCAGCCTGGGAATTTTTCCAGCAACAACCGCCTTCGTATAAAAAGGTGATGACGCATTGGATCATGAGCGCCAAACAGGAAAAAACCAGGCAATCGCGGCTGGAAAAAACCATCACGGAAAGCGAACAGCAGCGGTGTATGCGCTGAGCCACTGAAACAGAAGAAACCATGGATTTTCTTGCATTTAAAAAGAAGTTGTCCCAACGGGCAAAGCAGCTTTCTTATGAACAGCGGGTGGCCCTGGGCCTGGACCTCTGCAACCGTCTATTTCCGGATTACAGGACGTTTGCCCATGCTTCGGGCTGGGGCAATCCCGATGTGCTGTTGGATGCTATCCGTTTCGTAGCTTCCGGCAGCCGGGACCCGCAGGCGATCAGCCGGCATACGGATGCCATCGAAGAAGTGACGCCCGATACGGAGGATTTTGGCGGAGCTGACTATGCCCTCAGTGCCTGCTGCGCCCTAATAGCCCTGCTGCAGCAAGTGGAGGAGCCGGAGGACCGGGAGTCGTTTGAGGAAATTGCCCTGGCGTATTACGATACCATTGACGGCAGGATCCAGGAGCAGGCGGATGATGAACCCGATGAACAACTGCTGGCCCGGCACCCCCTGCTCCTGGAAGCCTGCCGTATCCTTTTCGAAGCATAATCCAACGAATTTTCCCCACTGATGGCATACGAACAATTACAACAGCATATTGGCAGACGGGTATCCCTGACCGAAGAGGAGCTGGCGGAGTTTTGCAGCTTTTTCAAACCGGCAAAAATAAAAAAACGGCAGTTTATCATCCAGCCCGGCTTCGTGGCCCGTCACCGGTTCTATACCGTACAAGGCGCTTTCCGGGCATATGTCATCGGCGACGCAGGGGAGGAGCATACCATCCAGTTTGCCGTGGACGACTGGTGGATCACCGACTACAACAGCTATATCTTCCAGCAGCCTGCCACCATGTTCGTGATGGCCCTGGAAGACAGCACCGTGCTGCAGATCGACCATGAGAGCGAACAGCAGCTCAAGGCCGCCCACCACAAATTCGAAACGTTTTTCCGCATACTGGCCGAAGGCACCGCCGCCTACATGGCCCGCCGCGTGATCACCAACCTGACCAAAACCGCCGAACAGCGCTACCTCCAGTTTTTGGAGCAATACCCCCACGTAGCCGCTAAAGTGCCCCAATACGCCCTGGCCTCCTTCCTGGGCATGACCACCGAATACCTGTCCAAGCTCCGGAACAAACGCACGGGGCGGAAAAGTTGAACCAGTTCAACTTTTTTGCCCCAACCAGTTCGCCCTCCTTTCTGAAACCAGTTCATTGGAAGAAGGGCCCTGCCGCTGCCATCTTTGTGTTGTCTTTACAAGCAAAACACAAACGAAAAAATTACCTTCATGGCAGCACTGACCACAAAGCAAATACTCCTTATGGCGGCCACCGCCGGCATCAGCGTGGCGAATGTTTATTACAGCCAGCCGATCCTCAATGCCATCGCCCACAGCTTTCACCTGGAGGTGGAAAAGGCCGGCGTCATCTCCGTTCTGTCCCAGGCCGGCTACGGCTTCGGCCTGTTCTTCCTGACGCCTGCCGGCGACATGATCGACCGGAAAAAGCTGGTGCTGTACCTGCAGGGAGGCTTGATGCTGTCGCTCCTGCTCTTTGCCTTTTCCACGCACCTCTACCTGCTGTATGCGGCCTCCTTCCTGGTTGGCGTCTTTTCGGTGGTGGCCCAGGTGATCCTGCCCATGGCCGCCAGCCTGGTTACCGAAAACCGGGGCAAGACCATCGGCCAGGTCTTTACCGGCATCCTGGTGGGCATTCTGGTGGCCCGGGTATTCAGCGGCTTTGTTTCCGGCTGGCTGGGCTGGCAGTATGTGTACGGTTTCTCCGCCCTGATGGTGCTGGGAACGGCAGTGCTGATGCAGGCCGGCTTTCCTTCCGTGCCCCAGCGGTTCACCGGCACTTACCGGGGACTGCTTCAGTCCACCCTGGCGCAACTGGGGCGGTTTCCCCTGCTGCGGCAGACCGCCCTTACCGGCATGCTGGTCTTCGGTACCCTAAGCGCCTTCTGGGTGACCCTGACCTTTTACCTGGGCGAAGCACCCTTCCATTATTCGGCTGCCACCATCGGGTTGTTCGGTTTGCTGGCGGCTGCCGGCGCCCTGGCGGCTCCCCTGTTCGGAAAACTGGCCGACGGCGGATCGGTATCGCGGTCGCTGCTGTTTTCCACCGGCCTTACCCTTTTGAGCGTGCTGCTGCTGAAACTCTTTCCCGGCACCCTGGCCGCCATCTGGATCGCCGTCATCCTGCTGGATATCGGCGTACAGGCCACGCAGGTCACCAACATCGCCGTCATCTACGGCCTCGACCCCGGGGCGAACAGCCGGATCAACACGGTTTATATGACCAGCTATTTTATCGGTGGCGCCCTGGGCGCTTCCGGCGGCATCCATTTTTACAATACCGGCGGCTGGGCATGGTCCACTTCGCTGATGATCGTCCTGGGCCTCATCACCCTCCTGAACGTGGCGGCGACGGCCCGTTTGCAAAAGCAGCAGGGGTAGTTTATTAGGTATAATTATGTATGTTTTGATAGGGTGTATTGGATAGGGGTGCTTACTCCCGGATTTTTAAAAACAGAGTTTGCGTATTTTAGAGGAACTCTGCCGGCTGGTTCGGCGACTGCTCAAAATCCTCTGTCCGCATTTTTCCAAAAATTTAAATCGCATGCATTCTTCGGGTCCGGGGCCACCAGGTCGCCCGGAGGTGGTGCTCTTTTGTCTCCCGTAACGAACAGCTGTCATCAATTACCCTCATCAAATACATCGCACATGAAGCCAATTTTTACACTGCTTGGGACCGTTGTCTTCAGCCTGGCGGTCAACGCCCAGAACACTTTTCCCAAATCGGGGGCCGTGGGCATCGGCACCAGCGCCCCCGAATCCTCTTCCCTGCTGGAGATCCGGAGCACGTCGAAGGGATTTCTCTGTCCCCGCATGACCCAGTCGCAACGCAATGCCATCAGCCCGGTAACCATCGGGTTGCTCATTTACCAGACCGACAATACGCCGGGCTTTTATTATTACAGCGAAAGCGGCTGGAAGGCCGTCACTACGCCGGCCGGGGCAAATACGGCCCTGTCGAACCTGGCGGCGACCACCTCCGTGAGCGCTTCCCTGCTGCCGTCGGCTGCCAATGCCAGGGACCTGGGCAGCGCCGACCTGGCATGGCGCAATTTATTCGTAGAGGGCGTGGGTTACCTGGGGGCGGCCAAACTGGGCAACTATACCGGCCCGGCCCAGGCGGGCATGATCCGCTGGACCGGCACCGACTTCCAGGGATTTAACGGCACTTCGTGGACGTCGCTGACGCCGACCACCTATACCGCGGGCAGCGGCATCAGCATAACGGGAACGACCATCACCAATACGGCGGCCACGCAATGGGCCACTTCCGGGAACAGCATTTCCTACAACAGCGGCCAGGTAGGAATCGGCACGGCCACGCCCCAGAACAAATTGGACGTTAAAGGCGGTATGGCCATCGGCAGCAATTACGGCGGCAATTTTACCGCTCCTGCCAGCGGCGCCATCGTGGAAGGCAATATGGGCCTGGGCACGCCTTTCCCGCAAAAC
Source organism: Huijunlia imazamoxiresistens (assembly GCF_037132455.1). NCBI lineage: Bacteria > Pseudomonadati > Bacteroidota > Chitinophagia > Chitinophagales > Chitinophagaceae > Huijunlia > Huijunlia imazamoxiresistens. The sequence goes on from NZ_JBBBEI010000004.1 coordinate 16,182, forward strand.
AAGCTGGATGTGAAAGGCGGCGTGGCCATCGGCAATAACTTCGGCGGCAACTTCACCGCCCCTGCCGCCGGGGCCATCGTGGAAGGACAGGTGGGCATCGGCACGGCCAGCCCCCTGAACAAGCTGGATGTGAAAGGCGGGATCGCTATTGGCACCCATTACGCCGGGAACCTGGCCTCCCCCGCGGACGGCGCCCTGATCCAGGGAAAGGTGGGCATCGGCACCGCAAATCCCGCGCAGCAGCTGGAAGTAAATGGCGTAACCAAAACCACGGGCCTCCAGATTACCGGTGGTGCCGCCACAGGCTATGTGCTGCAAAGCGACGCCCAGGGGAATGCCTCCTGGGTAAGTCCTTCGGTGTTTGGCGGCAGCGGCAGCGGCGGTACAGGTGGCTGGACGGTGAGCGGTTCGGGCCTGTACGCCTCGGTACCCGGCGGTGTGGGCATCGGCACCGGCAGTCCCACCAACAAGCTGGATGTAAGCGGGGGCGTCGCCATCGGGACGTCCTTTGCCGGGAGTGCGACGGCAGCCCCTGCAAACGGACTAGTGGTGGAAGGTTCCATCGGGGTAGGTACCCTCCGTCCGGTGAACAAGCTGGATGTCGGGGGCGGCCTGGCCGTTGGCTCCAACTATGCCGGTGTGACCACGGCTCCTGCGGACGGTATGGTGGTACAGGGAAAAGTGGGTATCGGCACCAATACGCCCACCAACCTGCTGGATGTGGAAGGCGGTGTGGCCATCGGCTCCTCATTTTCGGGTACCCAGGTAGCACCTGCCGACGGGTTGGTAGTGGAAGGAAATGTGGGTGTAGGCACCAGCACCCCTCTGAACAAGCTGGATGTGGAAGGCGGCATGGCTATCGGCTCGGCTTATTCGGGTACGAAGGTGGCGCCGGTGGATGGCGTCGTGGTAGAAGGCAGGGTGGGTATTGGGACCGCAGTGCCTACGAACAAGCTGGATATCAGTGGGAGCGTGGCGGTAGGAACGACTTTTTCCGCCAATGCCGTTGCGGCTCCCGCAGATGGATTGGTGGTGGAAGGAAAGATCGGTGTGGGTACCCTGGCCCCGGTGAACAAGCTGGATATAGGAGGGGGTGCGGTTATTGGTTCCAGTTATTCCGGCACTAAGGTGGCTCCCGCAAACGGTATATTGGTAGAAGGAAATATCGGTGTCGGCACGGATGCACCGGTGAATAAGCTGGACGTGAAAGGCGGCATTGCCATTGGCTCCGATTATGCAGGTGTGGTTTCTGCCCCCACCAATGGCGCTGTCATCGAAGGGAAGCTGGGTGTGGGCACCAGCACGCCCACCAACCTGCTGGATGTAAAAGGCGGGGCTGCTATCGGTTCTACTTTTGCCGCCGGCTTTACCGCCGCTCCTGCCGACGGGCTGGTCGTGGAAGGCAGCATCGGCCTGGGTACCCTGACACCCCGCAACAAGCTGGATGTGGAAGGGGGCATGGCCATCGGTTCCGCCTATTCGGGCACGAAGGTTTCTCCGGCCGATGGCGTGATCATCCAGGGGAAGGTGGGGATTGGAACGGATGCGCCCGGAAGCAACCTGGAAGTGAATGGCGCTACCAAAACGTCCAGCCTTCAGATCACCAATGGCGCCGTCAGCGGTTATGTGCTGCAAAGCGATGCCCAGGGCAATGCCACCTGGGTGGATCCTTCGGTGCTGGGCGGCAGCAGCGCTTTGGTGCAGCAGCAGCAGGCAGTTGCCACCGGCACGCAACAGGCGAAAGTAGATGACCTGGCGGCTGCAAATGCGGAGCTGAAGGGCGTAGTGGCGACCCTGCAAAATGAAAATGCCCGGCAACAGCAAAGCATCAACGAGATGAAATCGCAGTTAAGCCTGGTGTTGCAGCGGCTGTCGGCCCTGCAGGCGGCGCAGGAAGCGTGTTGCGAAAAAGAAAATAACAAGGAAAACAAAAACGGCCCGACCTCCGGCGTTAGCAGCACCAGCATCGAACTTTCCGGTGATGCACCTATATTGGAACAAAATATTCCCAATCCCTTTGGCCGCAATACGGTGATCCGGTACTACCTGCCGGCCGGTGTTACTTCCGCGGCTATAGTGATTACCGATGCCTCGGGGGTGGCCCTGAAGACGGTGGCCCTGGGCCAGCGGGGTAATGGCGTGCTCAACCTGGCGGCCGGTTCGTTCAGCGCCGGTACCTATTTCTATTCCCTGCTGGTCAACGGTAAAGTGGTGGCCTCCAGGAAGATGGTGCTTACCGGCAACTAGGCCGTCCGCAGTAAGAAAACTTTCCTGAAAATCACCCGGCTGTTTGGCGGCCGGGTGATTTTTGCATCTATGACGGCTACGGATAACCGTTTTTCTTCGGGCCAAATGTTTATTTTCGGGCGGATAACTTACCTATTCATTTAAACCAACGTATCGTATGTCTCTGCCTCAAGCTACCGGACAAAGAGAGCCCCTGCGCTTCCTGTTGTTTTCCGCCTCCATGCGAAAAGATTCCCTCAACACCCAGTTGATCCGGCTGGCCGCCCAACTGATTGAAAAGAACGGCGGTACCGTGGACCTGGCCGATATGAGCGCGTTCGACTGCCCCTCCTTCAACCAGGACCTGGAAGTGAATAACGAACACCCGGAGGGTGCGGAAGAATTCCGCAGGCGCCTGCTGGAGAGCGATGCGTTCATTATCGCTTCGCCGGAATACAACGCCTCCCTGCCCGGTAACCTGAAAAATATCATTGACTGGACCTCGAGGTTCCGTCCCCAGCCCTTCAACGAACGCCATGCCCTGCTGCTGTCGGCTTCGCCTTCGATGGTGGGCGGCAACCGCGGCCTGTGGTCCCTGCGCATCCCGCTGGAGCACCTGGGCGCCCGCGTCTACCCCGACATGTTCTCCCTGGCCATGGCGCACAAGTCCCTGACGCCGGAAGGCACCATAGCCGATGAGACCCTGGGCAAGCGCTTCGAGCAGAACCTGGTATCCTTTATGAACCTGGTGGAAGCCGCCAAGCATTACCCCTGTATGCGCAAAGCATGGGTGGAGTTCCTCGGCGAACAGCCCGACCCCCAGGTGGAACGGGTGGAGGCATAGGCGCATCCATAAAAAAAGCACCCGGCTCCTCTAAGAGCCGGGTGCTTTTTTTATAGCGGTTGCCTGCCTTATTTGAAATCATCTTCGTCCTCGTCTTCATCAAAACTCGAAGAAGACTGCATATTCAGCATGCTGCCCATCAGGTCCTTGAATTCGACGGCGGTTTCGAGGATTTTTTTGCTGATCAGGGAGTAGGAGGCCAGGCCGTGGAGTACGAACTCCATCAGCAGGGCGGCTTCCTTTTCATTGGCATGGCTGTAAGCCTTTTTTACCAGCGCATGCAGGCCGTCCACCTGGTACAGCTGGTTGATCTTTTCGCGGTCGGTCATCGCAAAGGTCAGGTTCAGGTTGTTGCCCTTGTCGAACCAGTTGATCACCGAGCGGTAGGGGTTCTCCGCCTGCTGCCCCTGCGCCTCGCCCTTGCGCGCCGCGGCGGGCCGCTTTTTCATCGAGTCGGGGTTGGGAAAATATTGTACGAACTGCGACCGGATGGCCTTGTCCAGCAGGTTCATGGCCACCTGGTACGGCCCTTCCTGCTCGCCTTCGTACACCAGTTCGATCTTGCCGGTGATGGAGGGGATGATGCCGATCAGGTCGGACATCCAGATCTGGGTCTGCTGCTCGCGGTTGATGATGGAGCGGCGCTCGGCGGCGCTTACGGCGTTCTCGAAGGCCGATATGGTCAGGCGGGCGCTGACGCCGCTTTTCTTGTCCACGAACTCGCTGCTGCGGGCTTCGAAGGCCACCTGCTCGATCAGGCGTTTGACCAGGTCGCTGATGGCCACCTTTTGCCGTTGCTCTTCCAGCACCTCGGCCTCCTGGTCGGTAATGGCCAGGGCGGTCTCCAGGCTCTTGGGGTAGTGCGTCAGGATCTGGCTCTGGATGCGGTCCTTCAGCGGCGTCACAATCGAGCCCCGGTTGGTATAGTCCTCGGGGTTGGCGGTAAAGACGAACAGGATATCCAGCGGCAGGCGCAGCTTGAAGCCGCGGATCTGGATGTCGCCCTCTTCCAGGATATTGAACAGGGCCACCTGGATGCGGGCCTGCAGGTCGGGCAGCTCGTTGATGACGAAGATGCTGCGGTTGCAGCGCGGGATAATGCCGTAGTGGATCACCTGCTCGTCGGCAAAGCTCAGGCGCAGGTTGGCCGCCTTGATGGGGTCGATATCGCCGATCAGGTCGGCCACGCTCACGTCGGGGGTGGCCAGCTTTTCGCCATAGCGTTCGCTGCGGTGCAGCCATTCAATGGGGGTGTCCTCGCCCTTTTCGGCCAGCAGGGTGCGGGCATATTTCGAAATGGGGGCCAGGGGATCGTCGTTGATATCCGAGCCGGACACGATGGGCACGTACTCGTCCAGCAGCTGCGTCATCTGGCGGGCCATGCGGGTCTTGGCCTGGCCGCGCAGGCCGAGGAACAGGATGTTGTGCTTGCTCAGCAGGGCACGCTCCACGTCGGGGATCACCGTTTCCTCGTAGCCCAGGATGCCGGTAAACGTGTCTTCCTTCGCCTGCAGCCTTTTGATCAGGTTTTCGCGAATTTCTTCCTTTATGCTCTTCGGCCGGTAGCCGGCTTCTTTCAGTTCACGTAAGGTGTTGATGCGTTTAATATCCATTGCTCTAGTTTGTTCGGTACGTTAATGGGACGGTCGGCGGTTCCTTTTTCAATATACTGTTTTTCGTTTGCCGCTTTCGAAGTCGCGGAAGATGAAAGCACCTAAATGATCCAGGGAGGCGAAAAAGGCCTTGCCGCTGTTGGTTTCCGTAAACTCCTGCACGAAGCGCTGGAGGTAGGGGTCGGTGGCGATCATGAAGGTGGTGATCGGTATTTTGAGCTTTTTGCACTGGGCCGCCAGGTTCAGGCAGCGGCTGGTGATCTTGCGGTCGAGGCCGAAGCTGTTCTTGTAATACCGCTTCCCGATCTTCAGGCAGGTGGGCTTGCCGTCGGTGATGGTAAAGATCTGCTTGTTGGGGTTTTTCCGCCGCCGCAGGATGTCCATGGCCAGCTCGAGGCCCGCCACGGTATTGGTGTGGTAGGGGCCTACCTGCAGGTAGGGGAGGTCCTTAATCTCCACCGGCCAGGCGTCGTTGCCGAAGACCACGATGTCGAGGGTGTCCTTGGGGTACTTGGTGGTGATGAGCTCGCTCAGTGCCATGGCCACCTTTTTGGCCGGGGTGATGCGGTCCTCGCCGTACAGGATCATCGAGTGCGAGATGTCGATCATCAGCACCGTGGAGGTCTGTGTTTTGAAGTCCGTTTCCCGGATGTGGAGGTCGTCCTCGTACATGCGAAAACTTTCCACGCCGTGGTTGATCTGGGCGTTGCGGATGGATTCGGTAAAATCGATCTGCTCGATCATGTCGCCGAACTGGAAGGGCCGGGTGTCGGGACTGATCTCGTCGCCCTGGCCGGGCTTAAAGGTATCGTGGTTGCCCTGCCTTGTTTTTTTGAGCTTGCCAAAGATCTCTTCGAGGCTGCGCTTGCGGATGCCCTGCTCGGTTTTGGGGGTAATGCGGATTTCGCCCCTTTCGGAGTTTTCGGTAATATACCCCTTGTCCTTCAGGTCGTCGATAAAGTCGCCCATGCCGTACTCGCTGTTGGTCAGCTCGTATTCACGGTCCAGCTGGTTCAGCCATTGGAGGGCTTCCGCCACATCGCCGTTGGTATAGGTCAGCAGCTGCAGGAACAGATCGAGCAGCTGGTCGAATTTCGTTTTGCCTTCGGCCCGGGGGTCGAAGCGGGTAAAATGGAAACCTGTCATAGCACACAATTGAAACGGTTAAAATCGGGAGCCGGCGGCCCGGCGCCTCCCGCCGGAAACCGGGGCGGGGCGGTCGGTTGGGCACCCTTGGCTTTTGTTGCCGCTAACGGGCTGTGCGGCAGGCCGATGGGGCGGTACCGGCTATTGGGGTTTAAGTTAAGATAAAATGGAAGATGGCGGTCACTTTGTCCCAAATCCTTCTGTGGAGGCGGCTGCAGCGGGGCCTTTCGTTCGCGGAAACCCATTACAGCAGCAAGAATGATGCAGGGTTTGATTGGGCGCAACGATCCCATCAACCACTGCGGTATGATCTTTTTATGAAATAAACGGGGCCGCGTCAGCGGTGTGGCCGGTCCACAGGCCAGGCGGGCCCCGGCAGAAAAGAAAAACCAAAGCCATGAACAGCAACCCAACCTCTGACCAACTCGAACAGTTCCGGCCGTTGCCGGATACTTCCAACGATCCCTCCACCGAACTTTACCCTGAAGGGGCCAACGGCCTGCCGATAGGCCAGCAACTGAAAGACCTGGCCCTCAAGCCCAAAAGCCTGACGCCACCGCACCTGATCCCCTTTATCAAAACCGATCTCCATGCCCTGCAGGCCGAGCAGCCCCTCGTGGTCTGGTTCGGGCACTCCTCCTACCTGGTACATTACCGGGGCGCCAACATCCTGGTGGACCCGGTCTTCAGCGGGCATTCCTTTCCGTTTCCCTACACTGTCAAGGCGTTCCGGGGCTCGGATGCCTTCGGGGTGGGCGACCTGCCCGAAATCGACCTGCTGATCGTCACCAACAACCATTACGACCATTTCGATAAAAAGGCCATCAGCCGCCTGAAAGACAAGACCAAACAGTTTTGCGCCCCCCTGGGCGTGGGCAAATACATCGAAAGCTGCGGCGTGGACCCCGACCGGGTGGCTGAGCTCGACTGCTGGAGCACCATCAAGCCCCTGCCCGGCGCCAGCCTGACGGCCACCCCGGTGCAGCATTTTTCCGGCTCGGGTTTCCAGCGCACGGGCATGCTGTGGTCGTCCTTTGTGCTGAAGTTGGACAATTATTCGCTCTACCTGGGCGGCGATTCGGGCTATGGCGCCCATTTCCGCATCATCGGCGACAGCTTCGGGCCGTTTGACCTGGCCGTGCTGGAATGCGGGCAGTACCATGCTGCCTGGTCGTCGGTGCACATGCTGCCCGAAGAGATGGTGCAGGCGGGCAAGGACCTGAAAGCCAAGTGCGTGCTGCCGGTGCACTGGGCGAAATTCGCCATGGCCGATCACCCCTGGGACGAGCCCATCACCCGCGTGGTGGAGGCGGCCCGCGCCGCCGGCGTCACCATCACCACCCCCCTCATCGGCGAGCGGGTGGTGCTGGACAAGTACTATCCTTATATGGAGTGGTGGAAATTGTAGGGGGCAATCCAACATCTTCCCATACATTTTATTAGCAGGAAATTATTCCCCAAAAAGCACGCAACGGAAAATGTTGCGTGCTTTTTTTATGCAATCCTTATGGATAAAGGCCTGGCGCGAAACCGGGGGAGAGGTTTTACGCCAGGGTATCTTTTTTCGTTTTCTAACTTTTTATTTTTGTTTGTTTTCGTTTTCTTGCTAAATTTGTTTGGCACGGAAAAACGCTATTGGGAAAAATTGCGTTTTTTTGACGCAAATTCTTGTATATGATGCCCAACCAGCGCAGAGAAAAGATTCTGGAACTGATAAAGGAAGACGGCTCCGCCAAGGTGATCAACCTGGCCAAGCTGTTCAAAGTGACGGAGGTGACGATCCGCCAGGACCTCGAACGCCTGGAAAAAGAAGGGCTGGTGCTGCGCGAACACGGCGGCGCTTTTCTGAAAAACGTGGAAGACCAGGTGCGTACCATCTCCCTGGCCAACCAGGAGCATATGGATAAAAAAGAAGCCATCGCCCGCAAATGCCTCGACTTTATCGAAAGCGGCGACACCATCATCCTGGACAGCGGCTCCACCACCACGGAGATCGCCCGCCAGCTGAAAGGCATGAAAAACCTGACGGTGATCACCAATGCCCTCAATATTGCCCTGATGCTGGGCGCCGAGCCGGGCATCGAAGTGATCATGACCGGCGGTGAGTTCAAGCCGCCCACCCTGTCGCTGACCGGGCAGAAAGCGGCCGACTTTTTCAAAGGCATCAACGTGCAAAAGCTCTTTCTGGCAACGGCAGGCATTTCGCTGCGCTCCGGCCTCACCTACCCGAGCATCTCGGACCTGGTGGTGAAAAAGGCCATGATCGACGCCGCGGAAACCCGCTACCTGGTGGCCGACTCCACCAAGATCGAAAAAAGCGCGTTCGCCAGCCTGGGCGCCCTTTCGCTGATCGATTACATCGTCACCGATGCCGGCATAGCCGAAAAACACAAACAATTATTTAAAGATCACGAGATCGAATTGATAATAGCGTCGTGAGTATTGACCCCCGCGGCCTCCCTAACGTAAAAAAGCAAATGAAAACTAAAACAAACGAAAGAGTAAGCCTTGGTGTTATTATCGGCAACCGCGATTTCTTCCCCGACAGCCTGGTAGAGCAGGCCCGCGTGGAAGTGATCGAGACCTTTGAAAAGCTGGGGATTAAACCCATCCTGCTCGATACGAATCAAACGAAACTGGGAGGCGTGGAATCCTTCCGCGAGGCCCAGAAGTGCGCCGAGCTGTTCCGCACCTTTTCCGAAGAGATCGCCGGCGTGGTGGTGATCCTGCCCAACTTCGGCGACGAAAAAGGCGTGGCCGAAACCCTTAAGTGGTCCGGCCTGAACGTGCCCGTGCTGGTGCAGGCCTACCCCGACGACCTGAACAAGCTGGATGTGGCCCGCCGCCGCGACGCCTGGTGCGGCAAGATCTCCGTTTGCAACAACCTCTACCAGTTCGGTATCAAGTACTCCCTCACCTCCAAGCACGTGGTGCGGCTGAGCGATCCTTCCTTCATCGCCGACCTGCAGCGCTTTGTGTCGGTATGTAAGGTGGTGAAAGGCCTCAAAAAGGTGCGCATCGGTGCCGTAGGCGCCCGCCCCGGAGGTTTCAATACCGTTCGTTATTCCGAAAAAATACTGCAGCGCAACGGCATTTCCGTGGTCACCGTCGACCTGTCGGAAATCCTGGGCAATGCCAACCGCCTCACCAAGGACGACGCCGTGGTGAAAGAGCGCCTCGATAAGATCCGGTCCTATGCCCCTACCGGCCGCACGCCCCAGGATGCCCTGGTGCAGATTGCCAAGCTGGACGTGGTGCTGGCCGACTTCATGGAAGAACACGCCCTGGACGCCACCGCCATCCAGTGCTGGACTTCTTTGCAAAAGAACTACGGCTGCAACGTGTGCACCAGCATGAGCATGATGAGCGAGAACATGCTGCCCTCCGCCTGCGAAGTGGACGTGACCGGTACCCTGAGCATGTACGCCATGCAGCTGGCCTCCGGCTCGCCCAGCGCCCTGGTGGACTGGAACAACAACTACGCCGACGATGCCGAGAAAGTGGTGCTGTTCCACTGCGGTAACTGGGCCAAGTCGTTCCTGCCCGATATCGAGATCAGCAACGCCCCCATCCTGGGTACTACCGTAGGCGTGGAAAACACCTATGGCGCCCTGGCAGGCCGTACGCCGGCCATGCCGCTGACCTACGGCCGCATCAGCACCGACGATACCCGCGGTGTGATCAAGGCGTATATCGGCGAAGGCATGCTCACCGACGACGAGCTGAATACCTTTGGCAACCGCGCCGTGGCCAAGATCAACAACCTGGAAGGCCTGATGAATTACGTATGCCGCAACGGCTTCGAGCACCACGTGGTGATGAATGCCTCTAAAACCGCCGGCATCCTGAAAGAAGCCCTGGACAACTACATGGGCTGGGAAGTATACGAGCATCAGAACTAACAGCCTCCTATTCCGCAAACAAACCAGCAATCATAAGGAACCCGGGACCTTGTTCCCACCCGGCCCGGGTTCCTCTTTCCTTTCCGCCCCGGGCAGTGCCCCTTCTCCCTAAACCATTCATCCTAACTCTTCACGATTCACTATCTTGTTATGACCCTAAAAGAATTGACACAAAAATCAGTGGAATACCGGAAGGATATCCTTTCGAGCATCTTCCACGCCAAGGCCGGCCATACCGGCGGCAGCCTGTCGTGCATCGATATCCTGAATGTACTGTACAACCACACGCTGAAGGTGGACCCTGCCACCTTCACTTCGCCTGACCGCGACCGTTACATTCAAAGCAAGGGTCATTGCGTGGAAGCGCTCTTCGTGGTGCTGGCCGACAAAGGCTTTTTCCCCAAGTCCGACCTCGATACGCTTTGCCGCTACGGCTCGCACTACATCGGCCACCCCACCCGCAAGGTGAAGGGCGTGGAGCAGAATACCGGCGCCCTGGGCCACGGTCTTCCCATGAGCGTGGGCGCGGCCATTGCGGCCAAGATGGACAGCAAGCCGTACCGCGTATTTACCCTGCTGGGTGACGGCGAGCTGCCCGAAGGCTCCAACTGGGAGGCCGCCCTCACGGCCGCTCATTACAAGCTCGACAACCTGTGCGCCATCATCGACTACAACAAGCTGCAGATCACGGCTCCTACCGCCCAGGTGTGCAACACCCACCCCATCGACGCCAAGTTTGAAAGCTTCGGCTGGGCGGTGCGCCACGTGGACGGCCACAACATCGGAGAACTGGTGGAAACCTTCGACCAGCTGCCCTTTACCGATGGAAAACCGAGCCTGGTGATCGCCCATACCATCAAAGGCAAAGGCGTGAGCTACATGGAAAACGAGCTCAAATGGCACCATGGCGTTCCCTCCGAAAGCCAGTTGGAACAGGCGTTACAGGAGTTAGCGGCTGTGTAAGTTCCTGAGTTCAGTGCCCCAAACCTGATTCCCAATACCTAATATCAAATACCTTATTTCCAAATGGAAGCAGTAATCGAAATGAACAAAACCACCGGCAAGGCCAACCTCGACGTATTTTCCGGTACGTTGCAGCAGCTTGCCGAAACCGACCGCGATATCGTGGTGGTGACCTCCGATTCCCGTGGCTCGGGCAAGCTGACGCCCTTCGGGCAGAAGTTCCCGGCCCAGCACGTGGAAGTGGGCATAGCCGAGCAGAACCTTGTAGGCGTGGCCGCCGGCCTGGCCTCCTGCGGTAAAAAGACCTTTGCCGTTTCCCCCGCCTGCTTCCTCACCGCCCGTGCGCTGGAGCAGATCAAAAACGACGTGGCGTATTCCAACAACCCCGTGAAGCTGATCGGCATCAGTGCCGGCGTCAGCTACGGCGCCCTGGGATCCACCCACCACAGCCTGCACGACTTTGCCGCCCTGCGCGCCATCAACAACCTGCTGGTGGTAGCCCCGGCCGACAACTACGAGACCGAGCAGGCCATCCGCCTGGCAGCCGAAAGCGAGATTCCCGTGTACCTGCGCTTCGGCAAAAAGCCCATGCCCACCCTGCCCCAGGTTGGTGATGCTCCTTTTGTCTTCGGCAAGGGCCGCATCATCAAAGAAGGCACCAACCTGGTGCTGGTAGCTACCGGCGAAACCGTGTATCCTGCCCTGCAGGCGGCGGAAAAGCTGGAAAGCGATTTCAACCTGTCGGCCACCGTGGTGAGCATGCACACCATCAAGCCGCTCGATTACGAGCTGCTGGCCACCGTAGCGGCTACCGGCAAGCCCATTATCACCGTGGAAGAACACAGCGTGTACGGCGGCCTGGGCGAGGCCTGCGCCTCTTTCCTGATCCAAAACGGCTTCCGCAACCCGTTCAGGATCATGGGCATCCCCGACGAGTACACCGTTACCGGCTCGCAGGTGGAAATTTTCAACCACTATGGCCTGTCCGAAGAAGGCATTGCGGCCGCCGCTTTACAGCTGTTGAACGCGTAATTTCAAAATTTTTCGATTAACGATTTCTTGCTATGCTACAACAAAAAAATATCTTCCGGGCCGCCCTTCTGCTGCTGACGCTGGTCGTCCTGTTCCTGGCGCCCGGCTGCGGGTCGAAGGCGGAAGCGGGCGGTCCCAAGAAAATGGCCGTGATCGTTTCCACGCTCAATAACCCCTGGTTTGTGTTCCTGGCCGAAACGGCCGCGAAGCAGGCCAAGGAGCTGGGCTACGACGCCAAGATCTTCGATTCGCAGAACAATACCGCCCTGGAGACCGACCACTTCGAGAATGCCATCGCCTCGGGCTTCAGCGCCATCCTGTTCAACCCTACCGATGCGCAGGGTTCCGTGGCCAACGTCATGCGGGCGAAGAACGCCGGCGTCCCGGTCTTTTGCATGGACCGTGAAGTGAATACCACCGAGGGCGCCACCTCGCAGATCCTTTCCGACTCCTACTCGGGCTGCGTGGCCATCGGCAAGTATTTCGTGGAGAAAATGAACAAAAAGGGCAAGTACGTGGAGCTGCTGGGCCTTGTAGGGGATAACAACACCTGGAACCGCTCCAAGGGCTTTCACAGCCTGGTGGACTACTATCCCGGCCTGGTGATGGTGGCGCAGCAAAGCGCCGACTTCGACCGCAACAAGGCCATGGAAGTGCTCGAGTCCATCCTGCAGGCGCATCCCGACATCGACGGTGTTTTCTGCGGCAACGATGCCATGGCCATGGGCGCTTACCAGGCCCTGGTGGCCGCCGGCAAGGCCGACCACGTAAAAGTGTTTGGCTTCGACGGCGCCCAGGATGCGGTGGAAGCCATCCGTGACGGCAAGATCTCGGCTACCGCCATGCAGTTTCCCAAGGAAATGGCGGAGACCGCCGCCCGCTACGCCGACGAATACCTCAAAGGCAAACGCGATTTCCCGAAAAAAATGCCCGTGGCCGTCGAACTCGTCACCCAGCTGAATGTAGGCGACTACATGGCGTACGGGAAGAAATAGTTGACGCATTCACGAGTTTACAAGTTCACGAGTTGGTTCCGACCAATGTCTAATGACCATTGCCCATTGACCAAATAACCCTCCATGCAAAAAAGAGTATTGAAATACGTTGCCGGAATAGCTGCCCTGGTGGTGCTGGGGTACAATTCCGTTTATTTTAAAAAGCTGGACGAAGTGAAGGCCGCCTCGGCCTCCAAGCAGTTCGACGCCGTGACCTACGCCCGCAATTACCTGGGCAAACGGCTGAAACCCAGCCTGCACCAGGCCATCGAAGTGGGCGAGCTGACCACCCTGCTGCAGCTCGATCCCAAAGGAACCTTTGAAAAACATTCCCATGCCCTGGGCATCGGCAACATCCGCTTCTTCCTGGTAAAAGGCGAAGGCACCATCACCGCCCTGGGTGAAGACGCCGCAACCCTGGCCATCCAAAAAGACACGACTTCCCGGAAAGTAAAGATCGCCACCGAGTTCGTGTTCGGCAATGCCGTCCGCGACGCCTCCGGCCTCATTAATATCAACGAGTTCAACAACACGATGGACTTCAACAACGTGTCGGCCGAGATCAATAAAATTATCCGCAGCGAAGTGCTGCCGCCCTTTAAAAAGGCCGCCAAACCCGGCGACCGGGTGCAGTTCACCGGCGCCGTGGAGCTCAATCGCCTCCACGTGAGCACCGACAGCCTGGAGATCATTCCCATCTCCCTGGAAATTAAGAAATAGGGAATCGGTTAATTGGTGTATAAGGATTGAGGGGACCAGTTAACCTTAAAAGAAGCATAATAAACGATAAACGGGTAACCCGGAACTTAGAATAAAGGAACAGGCCGCGGAACCGAACTCGTAAAATCGTGAACTTGTGAACTCGTGAACTACTAACCACGTAAACCTTCAAACTTCAAGAAAGTGCTTGCCGTAGAAAACATAACAAAGAGATTTTCCGGGGTGACCGCCCTGGAGGATGTTTCCCTGGAGATTTTCCCGGGGAAGGTAACGGCCCTGCTGGGCGAGAACGGGGCGGGCAAGTCCACCCTGATGAAGATCCTCTCGGGGGTGTACACCACCTACGAGGGCCGCATCCTGTACAAGAACAACCCGGTGTTTTTTTCCGGCACCCGCGATGCCCAGGCCTGCGGCATCGCCATCATCCACCAGGAGCTGAGCCTGATCCCACATCTAAGCATCACCGAAAATATTTTCCTGGGCCGCGAGCTCCTCACCCGCTGGGGCATGCTCGATAAAAAGGCCATGCGTGCCCGCGTGCAGGAGCTGCTGCAAAAGCTGAAGCTGGCCGTGGCACCCGAAACGCTCATTTGCGACCTGAAGGTGGGGCAGCAGCAGGTTGTGGAGATCGCCAAGGCGCTGCTCGTGGAGTCGGAAGTGATCATCATGGACGAGCCCACCTCCGCCATCAGCGACCAGGAGGTGGACGTGCTCTTTGGCATTATCGACGACCTGCGGGCCGAGGGCAAAGCCATCGTGTACATCTCGCACAAGCTCGACGAGCTTTCCCGCATTGCCGACCGCTACATCGTGCTGCGCGACGGCCGCTTCATCGAGGCCGGCGAGCTGCGGGGCATGAGCCAGGACGCCCTCATTTGCAAGATGGTGGGCCGCGAAATAAAAATTATCCGCAACCGGGCGGAGGAAGGCAAGAAGGAAGAACTGCTGCGGGCCGAAGGCCTGAGCCTGCGCCACCCGGTAAAGAAAGACGAACACCAGCTGAAGCCCATGTCCTTTACGCTGCACCGCGGCGAGATCCTGGGCATCTTCGGGCTGATGGGAGCCGGGCGTACCGAGTTATTGGAAACCCTCTTTGGCCTGCATGCCCCCCGCAGCGGCGGACAGCTGTTCGTGGAAGGACAGGCCGTGCAGTTCCGCTCGCCTTCCGGCGCCATCAAGGGCGGGCTGGCCCTGGTGCCCGAAGACCGCAAGCAGGACGGACTGGTGCTGGGCCTGGATATCAAGACCAACATCAGCCTCACCACCCTGGCCGACCTGCAAAAAGGCGGCCTGCTCGACGGCTCCAAAGAGCTGCAGCTGGCGAAGAAATATATCTCGGAGCTGGGCATCAAGACCCCTTCGGAAGCGGTGGCCGCCAAGAACCTCAGTGGCGGTAACCAGCAGAAGGTGGTGCTGGCCAAGTGGCTGGCTACCGGTCCCAAGGTGCTGATGCTCGATGAGCCCACCCGCGGCATCGACATCAATGCCAAGAACGAAATCTATAAACTCATTCTGCAACTGGCCGCGGCCGGCCTGGGCATCATCGTCGTTTCCTCCGAGCTGCCCGAGATCCTGGCCCTGTCCGACCGCATACTGGTGCTTTGCGAAGGCGCCCTTACCGCCGAACTGCCGGCGGCCCAAGCTACCGAAAACAACATTTTAAAAGCTGCTTTACCTAAAACGAATTGATTGTATGGATGCCATCATGAACCTCAAAAAGAACGCAGGAGCCAAAGGCCGCGCCGGATCGCTGGCCCAGTTCCAGTCGCTCATCGCCCTGTTCCTCCTGTGCCTGGCCATCAGCCTGTTGTCCGATAAGTTTTTTACCGTCGCCAACGGCTGGAACGTGCTGCGGCAGATCTCGGTGAACATCTGCATCTCCGTGGGCATGACGCTGGTGGTGCTCACCGCAGGCATCGACCTGTCGGTAGGCTCGGTGCTGGCCCTTTGCGGCGCCCTCACGGCCGGCCTGCTGAAAAACGGCATCGAGCTGCCGGCCAATAACCTCTATATCGGCTTTACGATGCTGGGCGCCGTGCTCATCGGCATGCTGGCCGGCGCCGGCATGGGCGTGTTCAGCGGCTGGACCATCACCCGCTTCAAGGTGCCGCCCTTCGTGGCTACGCTGGCCATGCTCACCATCGCCCGCGGCTTTACCATGCTGTGGACCGGCGGCTTTCCCATCTCGGGCCTGGGCGAGAACTTCGCCTTCCTGGGCACCGGCTGGCTGCTGGGCATTCCCGTGCCGGTCTGGATCTCCGGGCTGATCGTGGTGGGCGCCGTGGTGCTGACCAAGAAAACAAGGCTGGGACGGTATATTTACGCCATCGGCGGCAACGAGAATGCGGCCCGCCTGTCCGGCATCAACATCAATAGAATTAAGCTGGCAGTATACACTATAGCCGGTGCGCTGGCGGCCGTAGGCGGCATCATCGTCACCTCGCGCCTCGACTCGGCCCAGCCCAACGCGGGCATCAGCTACGAGCTCGATTCCATTGCGGCCGTAGTGATCGGGGGTACTTCGCTTTCCGGCGGCAAGGGCAGCATCCTGGGTACCGTGCTGGGCGCCATCATCATCGGCGTGCTGAATAACGGCCTCGTGCTGCTCAACGTATCGCCCTTCTGGCAGCAGGTGGTGAAAGGCCTCGTGATCCTGCTGGCCGTGATCATCGATAAAGCCAACACCAAGGAATAGTTATGATTATGGCCGTCCAAACAGAAATATTCAAAAGTTTCGACCTGGGGCGTTTCTGGGATGACAATGATTTTTCCCTGAACGAATACCGCGAGAGCCCGCCTTCGGCGGATTTGATTGCCTCAATCGAGGAGGAGCTGGGTTACCGGCTTCCGGCTTCCTATATCGCCCTGATGCAGACCGCCAACGGGGGCATGCCGGTGAATACCTGCTTTCCCACCCGCGAAGCGACCTCCTGGGATGCCGGCCACGTGGCTATTTGCGGTATCTTCGGCATCGGCCGTACCCGCAACTATTCGCTTTGCGGCCCCTTCGGCAGTCCCTTTATGATCCGGGAGTGGGGCTATCCCGCCGATGGCGTGTACATCTGCGACTGCCTCTCGGCCGGCCACGACATGATCCTGCTGGATTATACGCGCTGCGGCCCCGGGGGCGAGCCCGAAGTGGTGCACGTGGACCAGGAGCGGGGTTTTCGCAAAACCTTCCTGGCAAAGGATTTCGAGACCTTTATCCGGGGCCTGGTGAGCGCCGACCTGTACGACGCGCCGCTGGAAGACCTGGAAGCCCTGAAGGAGGGCTGTTATTCCGATATTTTGAAGATCCTCGCCGCCAGCGAGTAATCCTACCAATAAAAAAACAGTATAAACAGAAGATCATGATTCTCTCAATAGACCAGGGTACCAGCAGCACCAAGACCGTTCTTTTCGACGCTGAAGGAAAAGTGGCGGCCCGGGCTTCCGAGCCGTTAAAGACGCATTATGGCGCAGACGGCCACGTGGAGCAGGACCCCGAAGAAATTTACCGCAACGTGCTGGCCTCGGTAGGCGCCTGCCTGGACGACTTCCGCTCCAGGGGCGGCGATGTGGCGGCCATCAAAGCCTGCGGCATCTCCAACCAGCGCGAAACCTTCGTGGTTTGGGACGGGGCCGGCGAGCCGCTGTACCATGCCGTGGTATGGCAGTGCAAGCGCTCGGTAGGCATTTGCGAAGAACTGAAAAGCGAAGGCATGGAGCCCCTGATCCGCAAGCGGACCGGCCTCATTGCCGACCCTTATTTTTCGGGCTCGAAAATGATCTGGCTGTACCGCAACGTGGAAAAGGTGCGTGCCGCGGTGGACGCGGGCAACGCCTATTTTGGTACGGTGGATACCTGGCTGCTCTATAAGCTGACCGGCGGCCAGCGCTACCTCACCGACTTTACCAATGCTTCCCGCACCCTGTTCTTCAACCTCACGGAGCTTTCGTGGGATAAGGAATTGCTGGCGCTGTTCGGGCTTTCCCGCCTGAACCTGCCGGGGCTGGAGCCTTCCTCCTCCTCCTTTGGGGCATCCACCTTCGAAGGCCTGCTGCCGGCTGCCCTGCCCATTACGGCTATGATCGGCGATTCGCATGCCGCCGCCTTCGGCGAGGGGTGCTTTGCGCCGGGCACGGCCAAGGCCACGCTGGGTACCGGCTGTTCCATTTTGATGAACATCGGTTCCGAGCCCAAAACCTCCGAAACGGGCATGATCACCACCATCTGCTGGAGCACCGAATACCGCCTCGACTATGCCTTCGAAGGAGCGATTGTTTCCTGCGGCGCCACGGTGGAATGGCTTAAAAACGAAATGGGCCTGTTCTCCGACAGCCGCCAGACCGAAGCCATGGCCACTGCCGTGCCCGACAACGGCGGCGTGTACCTGGTGCCGGCCTTCAGCGGCCTGGGCGCACCTCACTGGGACATGAACCGCAAGGCCTCCATTTCCGGGCTGACCTTCGGCAGCAGCAAGAACCACGTGGTTCGGGCGGCGCTCGAATCCATTCCCTACCAGATCAAGGACGTGGTCGTGGCCATGGAAGCCGATACCGGCATCCCGCTGCAGCAGCTGATGGCCAACGGCGGCATTACGTCCAACCAATTTGTCCTCCAGTTTATTTCCGATATCCTGGGTTGTCCCGTGGCGGGCATCGGCATGCCCGATGTGTCGGCCCTGGGCGCCGCCTACCTGGCCGGCCTCAAGGTGGGCATCTACCGCGACCTGGAGCATTTGAAATCCCTGAACGAACATAAATCCGTTATTCATCCCGGTCCCGATGTCAAAAAGGTAGCTGCCTGGTATAAAGGCTGGCTGGAAGCTTTGAACGAAACGCAGGTGAAGCAGCAGGAGCTGGTTTCATAAGATACCAAATTGGTGAGGGGCCTGAAAGGGCCCTTCACTTTTAAAAGCCATATAAAGAATCATTCGATACGGCTTCTTTCTTTTGCTTTCGTTTTTTCTTTTATTATCATAAAATAAATCTTTCGGAAAAAATTTTTGTGTTCAAAAAGCCTTTAACTTGGTAAAACGAAAGAAGACGTAAGTGTCCGAAAGAAGATGTGGGGCGGGAAACGTGACGAACCGGAAAGTCCTTAGCCCTGACCGGGGCCTTATCCTTTACTACTGCTATCACTGATTTTATACTAACGATACGCATGGGTCTTGCCCATGTTCTTATTTTAAACAATGCCATATGAAGAAGATTCTATCCTTCTCGCTTGCTGTCTGCTGCATGCTCTCATCGTATGCACAAACCCGCCCGGTCACCGGCCGCATCGTGGGCTCGGATAAAGGCGACGCCCTCAACGGGGTCTCCATCCGGGTAAAAGGCTCCGATGTGGGCACTACCACCGACGCCAACGGCCGCTTCTCCCTCAACGTCCCCTCGGGCAACAACATCGTGCTGATCGTCTCCAACGTGGGATTTAAGGAACAGGAAGTAACCATTGGTAACAAAGGCGAACTGTCCATTACGCTTTCCTCCGACGCCAAGGCCCTCGATGATGTAGTGGTGGTGGGTTATGGCACCCAAAAGAAAAGAGCCGTGACCGGTTCGGTGGTTTCCGTAGGCTACGACCAGTTCAAGGACCGCTCCTTTGCCAACGTGGCCCAGTCGCTGGAAGGCGCCATCGCCGGGGTGAACATCACCACCTCGCAGGGCGCGCCGGGCTTTGGTCCCACCATCAAGATCCGCGGCAACAGCTCCATTACCGCCGGTACCACGCCGCTCTATGTGGTGGACGGCATGGCGCTGGAAAACTTCGACCTGAACCAGATCAACCCCCAGGATATCCAGTCCGTGGAAGTGCTGAAAGATGCCGCTTCCTCGGCCATTTACGGTTCCCGCGGCGCCAACGGCGTCATCCTGGTGACCACCAAGCTGGGAAAATCAGGCAAGCCCCAGGTGGCCGTGACGCTGGAGCGCGGCTTTTCTAAAGTAAACCGCAAGGTAGAAATGATGGATGCGCAGCAGTGGATCCAGTATTATATCGATGCGCGCAACAATGCCTGGGTGCTCCTCGATCCCGTGAACAATAAAGCCACCGACGACAACGCCAAAAGAGCGCTGGTGAGCGGTGCCAAGAACTACATGATCCCGCCCGACTTCCTGACCAACCCCGCCCAGTTCGGCAAAGGCACCGACTGGCAGGACGTCGTCTTCCGCAAGGCAACCACCAACAATGCGCAAGTGTCTTTAAGCGGCGGTACCGATAAGACCAGCTACCTGTTCTCCGCCGGCTACCTCGACCAGGAAGCCGTGGTGATCGAAAACTTTTACAAGCGCCTCTCGCTGCGCACCAACATCCGCCAAAAGATCTCCGAGCGGGTGACCGCCGGCCTGAACGTGGCCTTTACCGGCTCGCACGACCGCACCGACGGCACTTCCGGAAAAAGCGACGTCATCAGCCTGGCCATTCAAAGCGACCCGATCTTTCCGGAATACAACGAAAAAGGCACCCTGGGCTTCCTCGACCCCACCTCCAGCTGGAGCCGCTTCCAGACCTATGGCGTACAGCTGTGGCACCCCTACTCCCTCATCAGCTATGCCGACAAGCTGAATAAGACCTATAACACGCTGGCGAACGGGTACGTGGAAGTAAAGCCCATTAAGGACCTGACCCTGAAGGGAAGCCTGAGCGGCAACCTGACCAACAACAACTACAACTGGTACTGGGAGCAGAACCAGGGTTACGGTTATTCGAGCGTGCTGCCGGCACAGGCCACCTCCCGCAGCCTGTCGTCCCGCAACTGGCAGAGCGAGTTTACCGCCAACTACAATAAAACCTTCGGCGACCATACCCTCGGCGCCATCGCCGGCTACAGCGCCCAAAAGCAACGCTACGATTCCCTGACCGTCAATGCCGGCGACTTCCCCAACGACCTGGTACGCACCATCAATGCCGCGGGAACCATCACCAAGCCTTCCGCCGGCAACGGCGCCGGCGAATGGTCGCTGCTGTCGGTGCTGGGCCGCGTCAGCTACGGCTTTAAGAACCGCTATTTCCTGAACGCCACCCTCCGCCGCGACGGCAGCTCGCGCTTCGGACCTGCCTCCAAATGGGGTACCTTCCCCTCCGTTTCCGGTGCCTGGCTGGTGTCGGACGAGGAGTTCATGAAAAACCTGGGCGCCGTGACCAACCTGAAGCTGCGGGTCAGCTACGGACAAACCGGCAACAACCTTATTCCCAACTACGGCTCCGTATCGCTGCTGGGCACCTCCCGCTACGTCAACGGCACCACGCCGGTCAACGGCCTGCGCACGATCTCCATCGCCAACCCGAACCTCAAATGGGAAAAGACCGACCAGTACAACATCGGCTTCGACCTCGCCCTGCTGAACAACCGGTTGAACATTACCGCCGATGCCTATAAATCCGTGACCAAGGACATGCTGCTGAACGTGCCGGTACCTGCCTACACGGGCTTTACCACCCAGCTGACCAACATCGGCAGCATGGAAAACAAGGGCGTGGAACTGGGTATCAACAGCAAGAACATCAACGGCCCTGCGTTCCGCTGGAGCACCGACTTCAACATCTCCCTGAACCGCAACAAGGTGCTGAAGCTGGGACCGAACAACGCACCGATCGAGATCGACGAATGGGGCTATTTTGTAACCGAAGTGGGTCAGCCTCTTTCGAACTACAAAGGCTACATTTTCGACGGCATATACAACAACCAGCAAGAGGTAAATAATTCCGTGCACTATGCCGGTGCCGCCCCCGGCGACCCCATCATCCGGGATTATAACGGCGACAAGAAGATCGACGCCGGCGACCGGGCTATCCTGGGCAACGCGCAGCCCGACTTCACCGCCGGCCTGACCAACACGTTTTCGTACAAAGGTTTCGAGTTCTCCTTTATGCTGCAGGGCGTTTACGGAAACGAGATCTGGAACCAGCAGACAAGGTTCAGCAAGTTCTGGAACGACAGCCGCAACTCCTACGCCGCTTCCGCCAACTACTGGAAGTCGGAGCAGAACCCCGGCGACGGCAAGACCTTCAAGCCTTATGCTACCTTCCCGGCAACCGCCCAGGGCAAGGGCGCCTTCATCACCGGTTACTCCAACTACTGGATGGAAGACGGCAGCTTTACCCGCATCAAGAACATCCGTGTCGCGTATTCGCTGCCCCAGGGCCTGCTGCGCCGCACCTCTATCCGCAATGCCCGGATCTATGCCAACGCCGAGAACGTGCACGTGTTCAGCAAGTATGTAGGCTTCGATCCCCAGAACAGCACCTATTCGGTGGGTACCTCCTCGCAGCCCGGCGCCAACGGCGGCAACTCCAACACCCCTCCGGGGCTGATGCTGGGCGCGGATTACGGCGCTTACCCCATCCCGTTTGTGATGACGTTCGGACTGAAGCTTGATTTTTAATTTATTAACCGCAAGAACTACGAAAATGAAAATCTTAAATAAAAAGAAGCTCCTGGTCATCCTGGCTGCCGCCTGCATGGCTGTCAGCTGCAAAAAAAGTTTCCTGGAGCTGGCCCCGGTATCCAATGCCAACGTGAACGCGGTGTTCAAGACCCGGTCGGATTTCGACCTGGCCGTCAACGCCGCTTATTCCACGCTCTATACCATTTATGCTCCCAAGGGCGCCATGTCCTTTACCGGCGAGCTGATGTCCGATAACGCCACGGTCTCCACCCTGGCCATTTCGGGCTCGTTCACCATCGTGGACCAGCAGGCGTTCCGCGATTACTCCATTACTTCCGCCAATACCGGCGTGTACCAGTTCTGGGTAGATCATTATACCTCGCTTTACCAGGTAAACATCGTGCTGGATAAGATCGCCGGCGCTTCGCTGGACGAAGCCTATAAAAAGCAGGTGGTGGCGGAGATGAAGTTCCTGCGGGCCTTGTATTATTTCAACCTGGTGCAGTTGTTCGGCGACGTGCCCCTGGTGACCACGCCCATCGTAGGCGAAGAGGCCTATGCCATGAAGCGTTCGCCCAAGGCCGACGTGTATAAGCTGATCACCGACGACCTGAAGGCCGCCGCAGCGGACCTGACCGAGCCGGGCAGCGAGCCCGCCAAGGGAAGGGCCTCCAAAGGCGCCGCCAAGACCCTGCTGGGCAAGGTGTACCTGACCATGGGCGACAAGGCCGCCGCGGCACAGGTGCTGAAGGAAGTGTACGATGCCTATAACGGCACCAAGTACGACCTGCTTCCCAGCTTTTCTTCGCTCTGGGGCAATACCACGGCGCACAAGAATACCAAGGAATCGATCTTCGAGATCCAGTACCTGGGTGGCGCCGCCAACCCGTACAGCACCTACTGGTCGGCCTTTGCCCCCTTCGAGAACTTTGCCATTACCAAGTACGGCGGCGGGATGAATATGGTGACCGACGACCTGTACAACGAGTACGAAGCCACGGACAGCCGCAGGGATGCTTCTTTCTTCACGGGTTATACCAAAGGCACCACCTTCGTGCCCATCAAGTTCAATAAAAAGTGGGTGGACCAGACCGCGCCCCTGGACGGCAGCGTGGAAGCCAGCAACAACAACTTCATGATCCTGCGTTATGCCGATGTGTTGCTGCTGCTGACGGAAGCCACCGGCGATCCGCAATACATGAATAAGGTACGGGCCCGGGCCGGCGTGCCGCTCTACGGCACCCCCAACTATCCCTCGGCCAAGTACCCGACCATCGAGCTGGCCGTGGAGCATGAGCGCCGCATGGAGTTCGCCCTGGAGTTCCACCGCTGGTTCGACCTGAAACGTACCGGCCGTGCCGTGCCGGTGCTGTCGGCCAAGGGCAAGGCGATCAATGCCGATAAGCTGTTGCTGCCGGTGCCCCAGTACGCGCTGAACCAGAATCCGAACCTGCAGCCCCAGAACAAGGGATATTAATAGCTGCACTTTTTGTATACGACAAGTACAAGGCTGCAAAAGGAGAATACCTTTGCAGCCTTTTTGTTAGGTTCTTTCTTCTTTCATAACCATTCACTATGACTAGGCTTAGAAACCTTTTTTTGCTTTTCCTGTTTTCCGTAAGTATTTCTTCCGTTCGGGCCCAGGAGCCCGCCAAAAAGCTGCGGGTGCTGGTGCTGACCGACATTGAAAACGAACCCGACGACCAGCAGTCTTTGGTCCGCTTCCTCACCTACTGCAACCAGTGGGACGTGGAGGGGCTGGTGGCCACCACCTCGGTGCACCAGAAGAAAAGGGTGGCGCCCGAGCGCATACGCGAGATCGTGTCCGCCTACGGCAAGGTGCGCAACAACCTGTTGCTGCACGAGAAAGGCTATCCCGACACCGCTTATTTAACCAGCATCATCAAGTCCGGTTTTTCCGATTTCGGGATGGGCGCCGTGGGCCCGGGCAGGGACAGCGAGGGCGCTGACTGGATCATCAAAACCCTTGACAAGGCCGACGACCGGCCGGTATGGGTGCTGGTGTGGGGCGGCGCCAACTGCCTGGCGCAGGCGCTCTGGAAGGTGCAGATGACCCGTTCGCCCGGCGAGGTGGACCGCTTCGTGTCGAAGCTGCGGGTGTACACCATATCCGACCAGGATGATTCCGGTCCCTGGATCCGCAAAACCTTTCCCGGGCTGTTTTACATCTGCAGTCCCGGTTACCATGCCAGGGGTGCGTACCACCATGCCACCTGGACGGGCATCAGCGGCGACAAGTTCCACGGCCGGTTTTCGGGCGCCGATTTCAGCATCGTGGACAATCCCTGGCTGGACCAGCATATCCGCACCAACCACGGTCCTTTGGGCGCCCTGCACCCGCACACCAAGTTCCTGATGGAAGGCGATACCCCGAGTTTTTTATACTTAATTCCGAACGGGCTGGGCGATTCCGAGCATCCCGACTGGGGCAGCTGGGGCGGCCGCTACGAGTTTTACACGCCCCGCCTTCAAAAATGGTTTTATGAGCCCGAGACGCGGCCCTTCTGGAGCAATGCCGAGGACGAGGTGATGGGCGTCGACAGTGCGTATCAAACGAGCAACAAGGCTACCATCTGGCGCTGGCGCCAGGCCTATCAGAATGATTTTGCCGCCCGCATCGACTGGACGGTGCAGCCCTATAAAAAGGCCAACCACCCGCCGGTGGCGAAGCTGGCCCATGCCGCTGAAATTAAAGTAAAGGCCGGCGAAACGGTGGTGCTGGATGCCTCTCCCTCCACCGACCCGGACGGCAACCACCTGCAGGTGGAATGGATCCACTACCGCGAAGTAGGCACCTATGAAGGCCGGAATGCCGTTGCCATCCAGAACAACCGCCAGGCAAAAGCCTCCTTTGTGGCGCCGGCCGTTACCCGTCCCGAAACGGTCCATTTCATTGCCGCCGTCACCGACAACGGCGAGCCCGCCCTGACCCGCTACCAACGGGTGGTCGTTACCGTTTTACCGTAAAGGCACCTCACCCCGTCCCCCGCAAGCGGGGGCCACCCCTCTCCAAAATGGAGAGGGGATGCGTGGCTTCGCGGGAGCAGCTTACGACAACTGATAAGCATGTTGTGTCGTGACGCTTCTGCTTAAGACCTGATCACGTAACCCGTAATTGTATTCCGGGTAAGGACGCTTCGACCTATTAATTCTTAGGATAACCTGAACTTACCCGGAATGCAATTCCGGGGTGACGTTCTATGAATGCCTGTGCGAACGTTAAGCCCCGAAATGCAAACTGCTAAACTTATCCTTGTGAATTTTCAAGAAAAGGTGCATGACTTTGTTCATTTCTTAGAAGCGGCTGCAGCATACCCGGATGACGCTGCATTACAAAGAGTGGTAGCAATTTTAAAGGATGCCAAGTCGGAGAATGAGTTGAGGAGCAAAAGTCTGATCAATAGAATTTGGATGGATTGTGTGAAAAGTTGGTCAACCATTAATAGAATATCTAACTTTTTAGAATCGGTAACATGATAAATGAAGGAAACAGATATTTTAAACGGCCATGGGGCGAGACTACAGGAGATCCATTGACAGATGAATGGGGGCCCTCCGTTTATTATTTCGAGACCGACCAAACGGGCGATGTTCTCCGCCAATTACAGGTTTTTTCAAATGGCAGGCGATTAAAATACACTCCGGAATATTTGCAGGACGAATATGGTGGCTTATCAGACGTGCTATTGGACCTGGAAGAGTTTAGGGAGTTTGAAATTTCAAGGGAAGAATTTGATCAGGTATGGCTCCGGTGAAAGTAGGCAACGTTGAATTGTAAACTGGGTTGATTGAAAAATAGCTTTGACAAAATTCGGTGGGAAATTGATGAAGCGGAAAGAAGAATCAGTGCTGCTATCCGGGACAAATTTCTTTATGACGCAAAATGATACAGTACTATTCATAGAAGAGAAAATGATAAAGGCAATAAAGCAATCAAAGGGCTATTTCCTAATGGATTAACAGAAATATAACCGTCATTAAGATCCGATTAAAATCAAATCGGGCCGCCTGCTGCTTCAGAAAGATGGGCCATTTTTGGCCAAAAGTTGAATGAAGATGCGCCTGACTGTTCTGACCCTCCTGACCTTTTTGGCTGTTACCCGTGCCCAGGCACAGACGGAACAGGAGATCAACGAAACAAAAGACAGCCTGTATATTGTGGAAGTAGAGGACCGGCTCGAGCCCGATAAAGTACTGCATGCCGAACCCCTGTACATCGACCTGATCCGCGACCTGGGCGCCCGCAAAGGCGAAAAGGAATGGAACATCGGCATGGGATTGACCGACAACAATACGTACGATCACTATACCGCCCTGGTGGAATACGAATGGGCGCCCGTCAACCGCCTGGGCCTGGAAGTGGAGCTTCCTTTTTCCTTTTATTACCCTACCAGCCGGAACGCCTCTGCCCCGGCCAGCCAATTAAATAGCCTCAAATTGGCGGCCCAATACTCTTTCTTCGTTTCGGAGCAGTTGAAGACCAGCATGGCCGTGGGCTACATCCAGGAATTCGAATTGACCCAATTCCATCGCTACGGCAAAGGAAAACTATTCACCGGCAATGTGTATAACCCCTTCTTTGTAGCTGCCAAGCGGTGGGGCAACAACTTTCACACCCTGCTGTATACGGGTCCCGCCATCCAGTCCCATTTTGGCGGCCACGCCACCCATACCAGCTGGCAGATCAACAGCAACGTTCACTACATGATCCCGGGAACGAGAAACTTCATCGGGGTAGAGGTCAATAAAACTGCCCAAAAGGGCGATTTCGATATGACGCTCCGGCCCCAGATGCGGGTAGGCGTTGCCGAAAATTTATTGGTAGGAATTGTTACCGGTGTTCCGATCAGTAGGGAGAACGAGCGATTCAGCTCTTTTTTGCGGCTCATTTATGAGCCAGGACATAAAAAGAGCCTACATACAGGGCGATTCCGGCCGTTGCCGGTATAAGGAAAGCACCTTATTGACCAGCATAAGCAACTGGCACGTAGCAACGATTGTGTTAAATTGCAATTTTATAAACGATTTGCAAAACCCTGATCATTGCCCATTATGAAGACCAGTTCCCTGGCGGCAAAGCCGCATTACCCCGTACTCGATGGCCTGCGTGGCGTTGCCGCCCTGATGGTGGTTGCCTTTCACTTGTTTGAGGCCCATGCCACCAGCCGCTTCAACCAGATCATCAACCATGGCTACCTGGCCGTGGACTTCTTTTTCCTGCTTTCGGGCTTTGTGATCGGCTATGCCTATGACGATCGCTGGGGCAAAATGACCTTCGGCACCTTTTTCCGCCGCCGCCTGGAACGGCTGCAGCCGATGGTGGTGATGGGCATGATCGTCGGCGCCGTTTGTTTTTATTTCGGGGCGGGCGCCTACTGGCCGGCCATCGCCCAAACGCCCGTTTGGAAAATGCTGCTGGTAATGGTCATCGGCTTTACCATGATACCGGTACCGCCTTCGATGGATATCCGGGGCTGGAAAGAAACCTACCCGCTGGACGGCCCGGGCTGGTCGCTCTTTTTCGAATATGTTGTGAATATCCTGTACGGCCTGTTTGTCCGGAAATTTTCGAAAGCAGTGCTGGCGGTGCTGGTGGCGCTGTCGGCCGCCGTGCTGGTGCATTATACCGTTACCGGTCGCGGCGACGTGATCGGCGGTTGGTCGCTCGACGCCCGGCAGTTGCGCATCGGCTTTACACGGGTGCTATTCCCCTTCTTTGCCGGCCTGCTGCTGTTTCGTGTGTCCAAAGTGCGGCAGATCAAAAATGGCTTCCTCTGGAGCTCCTTACTGGTAATGGCCGTCCTGGCCATGCCCCGCATCGGCGGCCGCGAACACCTGTGGCAGAACGGCCTCTATGAATCTTTTAGCATTATCTTCCTGTTTCCGCTGATCGTGTACCTGGGTGCGGGTGGCGCCCCCGAAAGCAATATGGCCAAACGGGCCTGCAAGTTTTTAGGCGATATTTCCTATCCCATTTACATGACCCACTACCCGCTGATCTACATCTATACGGCCTGGGTGCAAGACAACAAAATTTCATTAGGGGAAGGGCTCCCGTGGGCTGGGCTGGTATTCCTGTCGTCCATAGTCCTCGCATATGCTTGCCTGAAGCTTTACGATGAACCGGTGCGTGCCTGGTTAAAGAAAAAGGCCGCAGCTCCGGCGGTGAAGCAAATTTCCAAAGAGAAATCGGTTCCTGCGGAAATGGAATAAGGTACTGTGTTATCAATGACAAGAAGGACAAAGCGCTACTTTAAGACGGTCATTCCGATCTCGCCTGAGGCGAGATCGGAATCCCCTCGGGGCACGAAAAGCCTGTTGCAGAAACAGGAAAGCCCTCCTTCGAACAGAGCCGGTCCTTCGTTTCCGAGGGGATTCCTCACTGCGTTCGGAATGACAGCCCTATAGGTTGTCATCAGCTTTAGGATTGTTGCTTCGAATTGGGTCCTCGGGATGACAGCTTTCCTATGATGGATAGGCTGTTATAGTTCAGTATCTGGGACTTATTTTTTCAGATGCCTTTTCAAAATTTAGGTAAGGTATAGCTACATGGGGCGGGGGAGAGGTTTTACGCCCCACCATAATAAAAAGGCCGTCTCGTTCAAGCGAGACGGCCTTTTTATTTATCTTCTAAAAGAAACGTGTTACTGTTTGTTCACCGAATCCGCGGCGGGCTTTACCGCTTCGGGGTGTTCGGTGGGAACGGCAGGCTGGGTGTATTTCTTCTCCACCTGCTGGTACACCTGCAGCATCATGTCGTTGATCTGCGCTTCGGTGGCCATCGACTGGAACAGCTCGTCGCCCTCCGCCCGCAGGTAGTCGTAGTACTTCTTCTGGCTTTCCAGGTCCTTGCGGATGGCGGTGCTGATCTTCTGCGCCAGCTCCTTGTTGCCGGCCTTATAGGCGGCTTCCATGTAGATCAGGGCGCTCTGGTTGTGCGAATTGTACCGGCCGGCCATGGCATACGGCAGGTTCTCGGTGCTGATGCCGCTTTCCGACTTCTGCAGCAGGTTCAGGGCTTCCTGCTTGCGACCCGCATCGGCCATGTTGCCCGCCGCTTCCGCAAAAGTGGTACGGATGGACAGCAGGTGACGACGGTTCTCCTCATCGAAATAAGTGCCTTTCTTGTCGGCACCGCCAAAACGGAATTTCTCCATCATGTTCCGGTACATCACGTCCGTATTGTTGTCGCGGAGGGCCGTGCCGCCCAGGTGGTTTTCCCGGAGGGCCTTGTCCACTTCCCAGTTTTGCTGCGGGTAGGCGTTTTTCACCGGCGTCAGGCGGTAGGTGAGGCCGTCCTTACGCAGGTACTGGCCGAAGCCCAGCTCACCGAAGGGCGAGGTGAAATAAATGGGACGCTTCCAGTTGTTGGCCGCGATGATGTTCAGGATGATCAGGTCGGCGCGGGTCATGGCGTCGCCCACTTCAAAGGCAATGTTGCCGTAGATCGAGTCGGTGGGGTTGGCCAGGCCGCTCTTGCGGGCAAAGGCGGTATCCACGGGCACGGTAAAGCGTTTTACCGGGTAGGAGTTCACGTTCTCACCCTCACCGAGCACGTTCTTCATCACGTCGAACAGGGGATAGAAGGCTTCCTTGTTCACGCGCGGGTCTTCCTGGTAGCGGATGTATTCACGCTTGTGGCCTTCGATCTGGTCGGCCGTCCAGATCACGTCGATCGGCTCGCTCTGGTTCACCTTGTAGCGCAGCTGGTTGGCATACCAGTCGATGCCCAGCAGGCTGTAGTTGATGATGCGCAGGTCGGGACGTACGCCTTCCACTTCCTGGGCATACCAGAGGGGATACGTATCGTTATCGCCGAAGGTGAAGACGATGGCGTTGGGCGCGCAGCTTTCGAGGTAATTGCGGGCAATGTCGGGGGCCAGCGTCTTCTGGCTGCGGTCGTGGTCGTTCCATTCCTGGGCGGCCATCACCACGGGAGCGATGAGGCAGAGGGCAAAGGCCAGGCCGGTGGCGGCGGTGCCGCCTTCCTTGCCGGAAGCGGCCTTGACGCCGTAGTAGAACAGGGCCGTAACGGCGGCAAATACTGCAGTTCCCAGCAGCGAGCTGACAATGGCGCCGCTGGCGGTAGTGGTGGTATTACTCATCAGCAGCACCAGGAAGGCCGTGACGGAGCCGTAGGTCAGCACGTTTTTAAAGATTGCCTTGTCCTTTTGCTCGCGGGCCATGCGGACCAGGGCGGCTACTGCCAGGCCGATCCAGATGGCATAGGCGTAGAAGGAGCCTACATAGGCATAGTCGCGTTCGCGGGGCTGGTTGCCTGCCTGGTTCAGGTAGATCACGATGGCCAGGCCGGTAAAGAAGAACAGCAGGAAGGTGATGATCCAGTCGCGGCGGTTTTGTAGAAACTGGTACACGCAGCCGATCACGCCCAGGATAAAGGGCAGGAGGAACAGGCTGTTGTGTGCCTTGTTGACCTTCAGGCTGTCGGGCATCTGCGACTGGTCGCCGAGCCTTGCATTGTCGATGAAGGACAGGCCGGAGATCCAGTTGCCGTCGCGCTTGTTGCCAAAGCCCTGGACGTCGTTTTGCTTGCCGGCGAAGTTCCACATGAAGTAGCGCCAGTACATGAAGCCCATCTGGTAGGTTACGAACCACCGGATGTTATCGGCATAAGTGGGGTCGGCGTATTTTTTCTGGGGATCTTCCACCCTCGGAATTCCCAGCCACTCGGCATAGAAATCCTGGTGGTATTGGTCGTTGCTGCGGTCCCAAACGCGGGGGAACAGCATATAGTCGTCGCTCTTGTAGAGCACTTCCTGCTCGCGGCCGATGGGAATATACTGGTCCTTGCTCTTGGTATATTTCATATCGGAGGAGTCGAAGGCGATGTAGCCGGTGCTCTCGTCCACCTTGTATTCGGCCGAAAAGTGGGGGCCGAACAGGATCGGCTGCGAACCGTATTGTTCACGACCCAGGTAGTATACAAGGCTCATGGGGTTGTCGACGTTGTTCATGTCGATGGCCGGGTTGGCGCTGGAACGCTCCATGGTGGTGACATAAGTGGAATAGCCCATCATCATGAATATAAAGCACCAGAGGCCCAGGCGCAAAAACGACCAGCCGCGCTGCACGGCCACTTTCAGTCCCCACCATACCAGCACGGCCAGCAGGATGAAGAAGAAGACGAAGCCGGAGAAGAAGGGCAGGTTGAAGTTGTTGACGAACAGGATGTCGAACTTGCCGGCCAGCTTGATGGTGTACTGGATCACCGCCACCTGCACCACGCCGGTGATGACGCAGCCGATGATGAAGGCCCAGATGGCGCCTTTCTGGCTGTATTTGTAGCGCTTGTAATAATAGATCATTACAATGGCGGGGATTACCAGCAGGTTCAGCAGGTGGACGCCGATGGACAGGCCCATGGCAAAGAAGATGAAAACGATCCAGCGGTCGGCGCGGTTGCGGAGCACCACGTCTTTGCCGGCCAGGTCGTCGGCCCGCTCCCATTTGAGCATGGCCCAGAATACCAGGGCGGTGAAAAAGGACGACAGGGCGTACACCTCGCCTTCCACGGCGCTGTACCAGAAGGAGTCGCTGAAGGTATAGGCCAGGGCGCCCACCACGCCGGAGGCCATGATGGGGGCGGTGTGGCGGCTGTCCGGTTCTTCGATGCCGCCGACCATCAGCTTACGGGCGAAGTGGGTGATGGTCCAGAAAAGGAACAGGATGGTGAAGGAGGAGGCCAGGGCGCTCATGATGTTCACCGCCTTGGCCGCGGTTGCCGGGTTGTCGCCGAACAGGATGATGAAGAAGCGTCCGAGCAGTACAAACAGCGGGGCGCCGGGAGGGTGAGGAAGCTGCAGCTTGTAGGCGCTGGCCACAAACTCGCCGCAATCCCAGAAACTGCCGGACTTTTCCGCCGTCAGAATGTAGGTCAGGGAGGCAATCGCGAACACTACCCATCCGGTAATGTTGTTCACTTTTCTGAAGTTCATGTAAGGAAATATTTTTAAATCGTGGCAAAAATAGGGAAGCCTTCAAAATAGGTGGGAAAAAACCTCACCCGCCTCACCCCCGGGCCTCACCCCCGGCCCCTCTCCATGTGGAGAGGGGTGCCCAAACCAGAATTTTTCCTACAGGTAGGGCACAAAAAAAGCCTTCCTTAAAGGAAAAGCTTACAAATATAATAATGTGTACCTCTGTTCAAACCAGTAGGAAAAGACTGTGGTTGGGGCACCCCTCTCCAGATGGAGAGGGGACGGGGGTGAGGCTATTGTTTTACCGGCAGGCGGATGCAGAAGACGGCGCCCTGGCCGGCTTCGGCGGTGGCGGTGATCTCGCCGCGGTGGTTGGCCACGATCTTTTTGCACAGGGCCAGGCCGATGCCGGTGCCGCTGTAGGCGTCGGGACTGTTCAGCCGCTGGAATAATTTAAAGATGCGCCCGGAATGCTGGGCGTCGAAGCCGATGCCGTTGTCGGCGATGCGGATCTCCAGGAAATCGGAGCCCTCTTCCTCCTGCGTTTTGCGCAGGCAGGTGATGCGGATCTCCGGCGGAATACCCGGGCGGGAGAATTTAAGGGAGTTGTTCACCAGGTTATAAAACAGCTGGTTGATCTGCAGCGGGATGCCCTGGATGGGGGGCAGGGGATCGTGTTGGATGCGGGCGCCCTTCTGCTGGATCACCAGCTCCAGGTCTTCCTGCACATGGGAAAGCACTTCTTCCAGGTCCACGGTCACAAAGTCGTCTTCCGTATTGGTTTTGTGGGAGTAATGCAGCAGTCCCTTGATCAGGTTCATCATCCGTTCGGCCGACTCGCATACCTTCATCAGGTCGCCTTTGCCTTTTTCGGACAGCTGGTCCATGCTGGTGGCGCAGAGGCGGCTGGCGTAGGTCTGGATCTTGCGCAGCGGTTCCTGCAGGTCGTGGGAGGCGGCGTAGGCAAACTGTTCCAGGTCGGCGTTCAGCACCTCCAGGCGGTGGTGGGCTTCCTTCAGGCGTTTGTAGTCGGTAATGTCCACCAGCAGGTTGGAGGCGCCCTGGAGCTTGCCGTTGCGGTCGAAGATCGGCTGGGGATGGGGCAGCACGTTGCGGCGCAGGCCGTCGGGCCGTTCCACCACGATCTCTTCGCCCAGTACGGGCCGCTGTTCTTTCAGCGCAATGGCCATCGGGCAGGTGTCGAGGTCTACCGGGCTGCCGTCGGTCCGGTAAATGCGCCACGAGCCGCACCACAGGTCCTTGCCGATCTCGGGCTCCCTACCCCACAGCTGCACGGCCGCTTCGTTGTAAAACTGGATGTAACCCTGCGCATCGCAGGTATACAGGGCTGCCGGCAGGCTTTGCAGCAACTGCAGGTACGGCCCCGCACTTTCGAAGGAAAGGCCGGGAGGCAACGGTTGGGTACCTAAGCTATGCGGATTCATATACAAATAAAATTAAAGGGACACGGATGTCCAATATACAAAAATTTGCTCCTGTCTCACCACTAGCCGGGGCAATCTTTGACGATTACTCCGGGGCGGTCCCCTATCTGCATCAATTATGGTGCTAACCTGCTTGCGGATAAGGTAGCAGGTATCCCTAATGTTTCCACAAATTTTTCCACTCCCGGGGCGGCCCGATGAGCTGTTCGGCCTGAAGTCAAAAAGGCGGCCCGGAGGCCGCCCTTGAAAACAAAACCATACAACAACTATTTACGTTCCCTTAGCCGGCAACGGTGTGCCCGGGAGCCGGGGCTTTTTCTTTTTTGCCGACCCAGCCGTTCACCTTGTTTTTTGCCTTTTCGATGATCATGTACATTGAGGGCACCAGCACCAGGGTCAGCAGCAGCGAAGAGGAGAGGCCGCCGATAATCACCCAGGCCATGCCGTTCTTCACTTCGGCGCCGGCGCCGGAGGCCAGGGCGATGGGCAGCATGCCCACGATCATGGCGATGGTGGTCATCAGGATGGGCCGGAGACGTTCCTTGCCGGCCTCGATCAGGGCTTCTTTCAGCTCTTTGCCTTCCGCCTTCAGCTGGTTGGTAAAATCCACGATCAGGATCCCGTTCTTGGCCACAAGGCCCAGCAGCATGATAAGGCCTACGATGGCGAAGATGGTCAGCGATTCCATGCTCAGCGCCAGGGCCAGCAGGGCGCCGATGATGGCCACGGGAATGGAGAACAGCACCACGAAGGGGTACACCACGCTCTCGTACAGGGCCACCATGATCAGGTACACCAGCACGATCCCCAGCAGCATGGCCAGTCCCAAAGAGCCGAAGGCTTCTTTCTGGTTCTTGGCATCGCCCTGGAAGTCGAGCACCACGCCCTGGGGCATTTTTACGGTGGTGAGCTTTTTCTGGATGTCGGCCACGATGGTGCCCGAAGGGCGGCCCACGGCGGCGGAGGATACTTTAATGGTGTTCAGGCGGTCGGAGCGTTCCAGCACGGCCTGTCCCTGCACTTCCTTCACCTCGGCCACTTCACCCAGGCGAACGATGGCGCCCTTGCTGTTGCGGAGGGTGAGGGCCCGCACGCTTTCGGCGTTCTGGCGGTCGCTTTTTTCCAGGGTCAGGTTGATGGGGTATTCCTCGCCGCCCTCTTTGAACTTCGTCTGGTCGTTACCGCGGAAGGCCAGCTGCACGGCGGCACCCACTTCGGGGATGCTCAGGCCTTTCAGGGACACCCGTTCGCGGTCCAGCTCGATGGCGATCTCGGTCTTGGGGCTTTTGGTGCTGAACTCCACGTAGTCGGTACCGGGAGTCGCCTGCACGATGCTGCGCAGCTGCTGGGCGCCTTTCCAGATGGAGTCCCTATTGGTGCCTTTAACGGCAATCTGGATGGGGGCCTGGCCGGCGCCTACCAGGCCGGTGGGGAAAACGGAGATCTTTACCCCCGGGATTTTAGAGATTTCGTCGCGGATGAGGCTGCTGAAGTCGTCGGTGGAGACCTTCCGGTCTTTTTTATCTACGAGGGTCACGGTCAGCTCGGCCAGGTTGCTGGTCGCCGAACCGGTACCCATCTGGCCGCTCTGGGTGCCCACGCTGGAGAATACTTTCACCACCTCGGGTTTAGCCAGCAGGAGGTTTTCGGTTTGCTTCACCGCCTGGTTGGTCTGGTAGAGCGGGGTTTGCGCCGCCATTTCCATTTTGATGGTAAACTCGCCGCGGTCGCCGTTGCCGGCAAAGGCGGAGCCGATAAAGCCGGCCGGGATCAGGGCAAAAGAGCCGAACAGCAGCACCAGCACACCGCCCAGGATGTAGCGCTTGTGGCCCAGGGCCCAGGTGAGGATCGAGCCGTAGCCTTCCTTCAGGCTGTCGAGGAAGGCCTCGAACTTCAGGTTCAGGTTACCCCACAAAGATTTCTTGCTCAGCACTTCCAGCTTGCCCCAGCGGGAGGCCAGCAAAGGAGTCAGGGTAAAGGAAACGAACAGGCTCATGAGGGTAGAGAACACCACCACCAGCGAGAACTCGCGGAGGATGTTGCCGATCAGTCCGCCTGCCAGGGCCAGGGGTACAAATACCACCACGTCCACCAGGGTGATGGCCATGGCCGTAAAGCCGATTTCGTTGCGGCCTTCCAGCGAAGCGCGGCGCTTGTCCTTGCCCATTTCCATGTGGCGGTAAATATTTTCCAGCACCACGATGCTGTCGTCCACCAGGATACCCACCACCAGCGACAGGCCCATCAGCGTCATCAGGTTCAGCGAGAAGCCGAACACGTTCATCAGGATAAAGGTGGGGAGCATGGCCGAGGGGATGGCCACCAGCACGAACAGCGAGGAGCGGAGGCTGTGCAGGAAGAACAGCATCACCAGGCCCACGATGAACACGGCCAGGAACAGGTCGTGCGTTACCGCGTCGGCCGAGGCCAGGGTGTACACGCTCTGGTCGGCGGCGATCTGGTAGTCGAAGCCCGAGGAGGCGTACTGGGTTTTCAGCCCTTCGAGCTTTTCCTTGACGCCCTGGCTCACCTTCACGGCGTTGGCATCGGCCTGTTTGGAGATTTGTATGCCGATACCGGGCTGGCCGTTGATGCGGTTGATGGTGGAGGGCTCGGTCTGGCCGTCGGTCACCACGGCCACGTCGCGGAGCAGCACGCGGCTGCCGTCGGTGGCCTCGCGGATGATAAGGTTGCGCAGCTCTTCCACTTTGGCGGTTTTGGCGTCGAGGCGGATGGAGAAGCGGGTGCCCTGGGTTTCCACGCTGCCGGCAGGGTAGGAGGAGTTGGAGTTGGCCACCATGCTGTTGACCTGGGCGGAGGAAATGCCATAAGCCTGCAGCTTGTCGTTGTCCAGGGTCACCTGGATCTGGCGTTCGTTGCCGCCGATCAGCGTCACCATACCCACGCCTTCCACGTTTTGCAGCAGCGGCTTGATCTGGTTGTCCACCAGGTTATAGAGTTCCGGTTCGCTCAGCTTGCTGGTGGCGCTGACGCGGAGCACGGGCAGTTCGTCGGTATTGAACTTGCGCACCACGGGG
This sequence comes from Huijunlia imazamoxiresistens, assembly GCF_037132455.1. Classification (NCBI taxonomy): domain Bacteria; kingdom Pseudomonadati; phylum Bacteroidota; class Chitinophagia; order Chitinophagales; family Chitinophagaceae; genus Huijunlia; species Huijunlia imazamoxiresistens. The sequence goes on from NZ_JBBBEI010000004.1 coordinate 52,438, forward strand.
TCGTCGGCGTCCTCGGGCAGCTGCGATTTAATTTCGTTGATCTTGCGTTCGGCATCGCGCTGGGCGTTGGTGACGCTGGCATTGGAGGTCAGTTGCACCGTTACCATCGACAGGCCTTCCTGGGAGGAGGAGGAGATGTTGTCCACCCCTTCGATGGCGGAGATGGCTTCTTCCACTTTTTTGGTAACGCTGTTCTGCACCTCGTCGGAGGAAGCGCCCCGGTACACGGTCTGCACCGAGATCACGTTGGCCTCGAACTTGGGCAGCAGGTTGTAGTCCAGGTTTTTATACGAGATCCATCCAAACAGCACCAGGGTTACGAAAATAACCGTGATGAGCAGGGGACGTTTTATAGAGAGTTCTGTTATTGACATTTGTCTTGGAGTTTACGAGTTTACGAGTTCGTTTGAGCGGCTTAATGCCTACTGCCCATTGATCTTTTTGATCTTGCTTCCTTCCACCAGGTTGATCTGTCCGCTGGTGACCACTTCGTCGCCTTCCCGGAGGCCGCCCAGCACTTCGATGTTTTCACCGAATTCGCGGCCGACGGTCAGCTTGCGGGTAGCGGCTTTGTCGCCGTTCACTACGTACACATAGGGGTTCTTGGTGCCTTCCACTAAAGCTATTTTGGGTACCTGCAGCACGTCGATGTCTTTTCCGAGGTCGAAGGCTACTTTGATATAGGTGCCGGCCTTCAGGGTGGCGGCGCTGTTGGCCACCGACAGCTCCACGCGGTAGTTGTGGTTCTCGTCGCCTACGGGGCTGATGAAGCTGACCTTACCCGTAAAGGTTTTGCCGGGGAAGACGTCGGTGGTGATGAGGGCGCTTTGTCCCTGCTTCAGGCTGTATACGTCCTTTTCGTTCACGAACACCACGGCTTTCAGGTTGTAGATGTCCACCACGGTGGCGATGGGGCTGCCGGGGGAAACGTATTCGCCGGCTTCGCCTTTTTTGTCCACCACCATGCCGCTGATGGGCGATTTGATGGCGCCTTCGCCGATCTGGTTGCGGATCTGTTCGGCCTTGATGCGGGCATTGTCGAAGGAGTGCTGGGCGTCCTTGATGCTCTGGGCGGTGCCGGCATTGCCTTCGTACAGTTCTTTATTGCGTTGCAGGTCGGCTTCGTACTTGGAAATAGCTTCCTGCGCTTCCTTTAAATTCAGTTGCTGCTGGCGGGTGTCGATGGCGCCCACTACCTGGCCGGCGCCTACGCGGGTGCCCAGCTCGACGCCCAGGCGGGAGATGCGCCCGGCGGTAGTGGCGGAAATGTCGGCCTGGCGGGAGGGGTCCAGCACGGCCGGCAGCTCCAGGTCGCCGGTTACCCGGGCCAGGGAGATTTTGGTAACCGATACGGCTACCGGTACCTGTGAGCGGTCGACCGTGACATTGCGGGCGTCGATCACTTTTTTATTGCGGATCAGGGCAAAAGCCGTCAGGGCGATGAGCGCAGCAGCGATGGCGATAAGCGATATTCTTTTTTTCATGTTGTATTGTTATGGGTCGGTGGTCTTTGGTCAATGGTCAATGGACATGGGTCATTCGTTCTGTAGTTCACTAACTCAGGAACTCAGAAACTCAGGAACTCTTTTTACAGTTGATTGATAAACTCCTGGAGGGTGCCTTTTGCTTTCTCGTACTCCAGCCGGGAGGATACCAGGTTGAGCAGGGAGGTCATGTAGTTGGACTGGGCCTCCCGGTACGAGAAGTCGGCGTTCAGCAGGTCGGACATCGTGGAGACGCCTTTGCTGTATTCGAACTGGCTGGTTTCGTACACGCTTTTGGCCAGCTCCATGTTGTTGCGGTTGATCAGCAGGTTGCTGGTGCTTTCCTGCAGCTGGCGGCCGGCGTTCTGGGATTCCAGCTCGAGGTTCTGCTCGCTCAGCTTCAGGTTCTGGCGGGCATTTTCCAGTTCCAGGCGGCTTTGCTTCAGCTGGCTTTCGCGGCGGCGGCTGCTGAAGATGGGGATGTTCAGCTTTAGACCGATGGCCGAGTAGTCGTTCCAGTCGGTCAGGGCTTTGCCCAGCTCGTTGCCGAAGGCTTGTCCGCCGTAGCGGGCATAGGCCGATACGGTGGGCAGGTAGGCAGCCTGCTTGCGCTTCACGTCGATCTCCTGCAGCAGGATGTTTTGTTGGGCCAGCTGGTAGTCGGTCCGTCCCTGCACGCCGGCGGCGGGGGGCAGCGACTGGTAGTTTCTAAAGTCCAGCGAGTCTTCCACTACGATTTGGTCGGACAGGGGCAGGCCCATGGCGTTCTTCAGCGAGTTATAGGCCACGTCCATGCCGCTTTGCACAGCTTTCTTCTGGGCGGAGATGTTGTTGAGGTTTACCTGGACGCGGTCGAGGTCCACCTTTTTGGCCACGCCTTTATCGAAGCGGAATTTGGTGATATTATAGAGGTCTTTGTATTGCTTTTCATTGGTGTCGAGCAGCTTTTGCTGTTCCTTCAAAATAAGGATCTGGGCATAGGCGGTGGAGGTGCGGAAGACCAGGTCCTCGTCGTTTTGCTTTTTGTTGAGTTCAGCGATTTTCTGGTTGGGGCCAGCCGCTTTCAGGCCGTACAGCAGGCTTTGGTCGTACAGGGTCTGGTCCAGCTGCAGGTTGGCCATGCTGTTGTATTTGTTGCCCATCTGCACCTTGATGTCGCCGGGAGCGCCGAAGATGGCACCCGGCAGTACGGTGGACTGGCGCTTGATGTTGTCGTCCACGGTGGCCGAAGCACTGACCTGGGGCAGGTAGGCAGACAGGGCTTCGCGGGCCTGCTGGCGGGCGATCTCCTGCTGGTTGCCCATGATGCGGTTGCTGCCGTGGTGCTCCAGGCTATAGTGTATGGCCTCCTTCAGGCTGATGGGCTTTTGGGCAAAGGCGCCGCCGGCGGCCAGCAACAGGGTGAAGAGGGGGAGGAGTCGTTGGCGGATCATAGTTTTTCTTGTTCTTAAAGTTTTATTTAGTTCTTAACAAACAGAACCAATCGGGGCAAAAAAAATTAATTTTTACGGGCCTTCCATTTTTCGAACAGCAGCGGCAGCTCCTGTTTCATAAAGTCGAGCAGGTCAATCACCTCCAGCAGGCTTTTATTAAATTCGACGGTTTCAGCCGGCCGCTGCTCCACCACTTTTTTCAGCAGGGAGTTAAACGTATCCATGCCGCTCAGGTGCTTTTCCACCGCGCTTTGCAGGCCCTGGATCTTGCAGCGGAAGTAGCGCTTGCGCTCGCCGGGACGGGTCAGGTACTCGATCCGGTCGGTGCTGAGCAGGTAGTTCAGGGCATTGCTCACCGCGCTCTTGCTCATTTGAAGGGTTTCATATATTTCCTCGAAGGTCAGCTCGGTCGTATCCGATACCAGCAGCAGCGCCAGGATGCGGGCGCAGGCAGGCGACAGGCCGCTTTGCTCGTACAGCACGCCCAGCTCTTCGATCATGTTTAACTTGGTTTCCGTCAGTGGTTGGGTCATAGGTGAAATTTCGAGGCACAAATATAGCTTAGTTTTTCTGGTTCTGTAAAAGGAGAACCAAAGAAAATGTTAAAGGCTTTGCGCCCTTCCTTTTCCCCACCCGCTTCATACTATTTTCCATCCGCTATTTTTGCACCTTCTATGTTGGAAAAAATAAAGGAACTAGCCCGCTTATATGCACCTGAGTTCATCGGGGTCCGCCGCCACCTGCATGCCCATCCCGAGCTCAGCTACAAGGAATTCGAAACCTCGAAGTTCGTACAGCAGCAGCTGGCCGCCTACGGGATCCCTTTTGAAGTAAAGTCCACCACCGGCGTGGTAGGGCTGATCGAGGGCCGCAACCCGGCTTCCCGCATCGTGGCCCTGCGTGCCGACATGGACGCCCTGCCCATAACTGAACAGAACGATATTGAGTATAAGTCGCAGCAGCCCGGCGTGATGCATGCCTGCGGCCACGACGTGCACACCACCTGCCTGCTGGGGGCGGCCCGCATCCTGTCCGAGACCCGCCACGAGTGGGAGGGGACCGTCAAGCTGATCTTCCAGCCGGGCGAGGAAAAGAACCCCGGCGGCGCCAGCCTGCTGATCAGGGAAGGGGTGCTGGAGAACCCTAAGCCCCAGTCCATCTTCGCCTTGCACGTGAACCCGCAGCTGGAGGTGGGCAACGTCAGCTTCCGCGCCGGCAAGGTGATGGCCTCCGCCGACGAACTGTATTTTACCATCAAGGCCCGGGGCGGCCATGCCGCCACGCCCCATATGACGGCCGATCCCATCCTTATTGCGTCGCACCTGGTGGTGAGCTTGCAGCAGGTCATCAGCCGCAACGTGAATCCCTTTTCGCCTTCGGTCTTGTCCATCACCTCCTTCCAGGGCGGTTTTACCACCAACGTTATTCCCACGGAAGTAAAGCTGATGGGTACCTTCCGGGCCATGGACGAGGAGTGGCGGGCAAAAGCGCACGACCTTATCCGCAAACAAGCCTCCGAGCTGGTGGAGGCCATGGGTGCGGAGGCCGACGTGCACGTGGACGTGGGTTATCCCTGTGTCTATAATAATGAAAGCCTGCACGAGAAGGCCCGCGGCATTGCCGAGGAGCTGATGGGGGCCGAAAGGGTACAGGAAACCGAGATGCGCATGGGGGCCGAGGACTTTGGCTATTACTCGCAGCAGATCCCCGGCTGCTTTTTTCGCCTGGGCACGGCCAACAAGGCCAAAGGAATTACGGCCGGCGTGCATACCCCCCTGTTCAATATAGATGAAGCGGCCATCGAGATCGGCATCGGCATGATGGCGGCCTTCGGGGCAAAAGGATAACCAGAATATGTTTCCAAAAAGAGGCTGCCTCCATTGCCGGGGGGCAGCCTTTTTTTATAGGTTTCCCGGTGCTCCTATCCCTTTTGTTGCAGGCACCATTGGGGCGGGGCCATGGTGGTGGATTCCTCCAGGTCGTTCAGCTTTTCGGCCAGGGCTTTTTTGCCGGGAACGATCTCGTCGCGGCCCAGGGTTTTGGCTTCCTGGTAGCGGTTGGCCAGCGCCTGGTAGCGCTTGCCGGTTTTGAGGGCGTCTTCGTACAGGGCATCCAGCTTGAACCGCTTGTCCGCCGCCAGGGCGATGCCCGAAACGAACAGGATGCCCGTGCACAGGGTTTTCCAGTTGTTCTTGTTAATAATGCCCAGGTCCAGTAATATGGTGCTGCCGGTGAGCAGGGGCAGCACGGCGGAGAAAAAGATCACCAGGTAGCGCAGGGGGCGCAGCAGGCCCAGCCATTTGTCGTAGGCCTTTTTCCGGGCCAGGCATTCCTGGTACTTGCTGTCGAAATAGGTTTTGATCTCCTGGTATTGAAGGTCGTCCATAGCGTGGTTTTTGGTGCGTGATACCTGTTGCGCTGATGGTTTTCGTACCGGATTAGCCTTTCAGGGGGGGCGTTGCCGCCTCTAAATTTACTATATATAAATAAAATGCATTTCTGGGGGCAGGATAGTAAAAAAGCCCAACCCCTTGCCGTCGCTTTTGACAGGGGTTGGGCTGGGCCCGGCAGGTGGGTTTCGGTTACCGGGCTGCCCGAATTTTATGCAGGTTCTTTCCCGACAGCAAGGCCCTGGAGGAACTGTCCGCCTCCAGGATAAAGGCGCCGGCTGAAAGGCCTTCATCGTGCAGTTCGGATGCCTGCAGCCGTACGTCGAGCCTTTTCAGCGTTACCGGGTTCAGCCGCAGGGAGGACTGATTCCGCGCTACGATGTTCAGGGTGTCGAAACGGTACGGCCGGATGACATGTTTGGGGAGTACCCCGAAGTTCAGCTGTGCGCTGTCTAAATACAGGTTCAGGGAGCCCGCTTCCAGCGTATCGGTAGTGTGCACCTGGCTGGTAGCCAGGTAAACGGTGGCCCGATTGACGGTCAGGCCTGTTTTGCCGGAAAGGTGCAGGTTGACATCGGAATACTGGCGGAACTCGCCCTGCTCAATGGCAGTCAATACCAATGTGTCGCCCCTTCTTTCTATTTTGAATTTGCCGGCTTCATCCTTAGGATAAGCCAGGCGTGGGTAGGGATCCTTTTTATCGGTCTCCACGCGGACAAACATGTTGTTTGCCTGGATATGGGTGATGTTATCCAGTGGGTAGGTCTGCATAATCAGCTGCTTATCGGGGCCCGTTTTCTTAAAATGGCCGCTGCGAAAGCGTGCATAAACAGCAAGAAACATCGTGGACAGCAGCAGGAGGGACGTCAGAAAAGCCCCCAGTAAAATTTTATTGCTTGTTTTCATGTGTCGTTTGGTTTAATGATGCCTCAGGAAAATGCTCCTGTTTGTATTTTTCATACAGGGGTTCCAGCTCGCCCATGTCAATGCCCAGCAGGAACAGGCTGCGGAACAGCCCCGGCAGGTCGTTCTCCAAAAACTCGGTTTTGCGGTAGGCCCGCACTTTCTTTACGCCATCGGGAGCAACGAAGTAGCCGATGCCCCGCTGGTTGTAGATGATCCCCTGCTGCTGCAGGAACTCGTAGGTGCGCATGACCGTATTGGGATTGACTTCCAGCTGCGCCGCCAGTTCGCGGACGGAAGGGATCCGTTCCTCGGTGGCCCACTGCTGCAGCAGGATGCGTTCGCAGATGTGATCCGCTATCTGTAAATAAATGGAACTCGATTCCCGGAATTGCATAATAAAAAGGTTTTGATCAATACTTCATATCTCTTACTTCTTACCTCGTACCTGCCTTTACACTTCTTTTTCCCTGAGCCGGTAATAAGTGGTGATCCAGAAAACGGGGGCGATGGCATATTTCAGCAAGCTTGCGAACACCTCCCCGATCCACTTCGGCAACTGCACTTCCGTGGCCTTGTCATATTTAAAGATTAGGTAGGTGGAAAAGTTGTCCGTAAAACCACCCGGCAGCAGGCGCTCGGTAAACCAGTTGACCAACAGCCCCACCACCAGCGCGGTAAGAAACAGGGCGATCACCGTTTTGATGAAGCTGTACCTGGGAAAATACACCGACCCAAGAAGAAAGGCGGACTGGACGGCAATAAAGGCCAGGTAGAAGTAGATAAAGAAGTTCGGTTGGTTGCCGTGGCGGTTGGGTGCCACCCACACGTTGGCCACCTCTGCCGCCCTGGGTATGTTCCCTGCAGTCAGCTTGCCGCTGTAATAAGGGTGCAGCGTTCCCACCAGGGTAACATAGGCGGTATCGACCAGGTAAAAAGTGGCGGTGAATGCCACAAAGAACAAGGGCAGCGCATAAAACAGGCTGCACAGCAGCTTTTCGGGCAGCGAGGCCGGCGTCATCAGGTAACTGATAGCCCGGGGTTTTGTTGCCAGCTCGCCGAAGTGCTGGCTGGCGTAAAGGGCGCCGCCCAGGAACAGGCAGAAAAAGTAGGTTACCTGCTGCAGCTCGGGGTCCACGGGAATGCGGCGGGTCGTGGCCAGGAACAGGCACCAGAGCGACAGCAGGCCGGCGTAGGCGCCCAGGGACAACAGGTATTTTTTTCGGTTCTCCGCCCAGTGCCGGCCGACCAGCAGGGAAAAACGGTGAAAGCTAAATACGGGATGCATGCAGTTGGTTTGAAGGTTCGAAATGGGTTTTTACTTTCTGGCTGTTGGTGACGATGGCCTTGTACAGCAGCTCGAGGTCGATCTTCGTTTCGTCGCCGCTCTCATTGGGCGCAACGATCACGTTGCCTTTCAGCGACTGCTCGGCATACAGGGCGTCCTGCAGGTCGGCAGGATCATAGGAGTGGCGGAACGACAACTGCCGCGTAATCGTTTCCACGTCCTCATCGAAAAGAATTTTCCCTTCGTCGATGACCGTTACCCGGTCGATCAGGTTTTCGAGGTCCTTGACCTGGTGGGTGGAAATGACCATGCAGCGGTCTTCGTCGAGCGACTGGGCCAGCACTTTGCGGAACTGGCTCTTGCTGAGGATGTCGAGGCCGTTGGTGGGCTCGTCCATCAGCAGGTAGCGGGCATTGGTGGCCAGGGCAAAGGAGATGAGCACCTTTTTCTTCTGCCCGTAGCTCATGGCCTGCAGCGTGGCGCCGGAAGGAATGTCAAAGGCGGCACGGAAGCTTTCGAACTGCACCCGGTCGAACTTTTGGTAAAAAGGGGCCGTGTCCTTCAAAAACCGGTCAATAGAAACGTCGGGCAGGTGAAATTCTTCGGGTACCAGGAAAATGTCCTGCAACAAGCCGGGCTCCCGGCGGGTAGGTGCCTGGCCATCCACCCGGATCGTGCCTTTGCCGGGGTACAACAGGCCGGCGATGCTGCGCAGCAGGGTGCTCTTGCCCGCCCCGTTCTTCCCCAGCAGGCCGTACACATGGCCGGGGGTGAAGCGGAGACTCAGCCCTTCGAACACGGGCTTCTTCTTGTAGCGAAAACAAAGGTCCTCAATCTGGATCATAAGCTATCGTTTTAGTGTACTAGGTATGTAGTACACCGCTAAGATAGGAGGGCTTTGGTGAAAAACAAAAAAATTTGAGGTATTGGTTAATTGGTTCATTGGGGTATTAGGGGTTGCCTGTAGGGGAAAACGTTTCCAACGGGAAAGCCCAATATCCCAATTAACCAATTAACCAATACCTCAATTCACTAAATTGCCCTGCCTTCACGCTAAAAAATACGTATGCAGAAAGATCTACGCAAACAGGACGCCCTGAACTACCATGCCATGGGACGGCCCGGAAAAATAGAAGTCGTGCCCACCAAGGAAGCCAAAACCCAGCGCGACCTGTCGCTGGCGTATTCCCCCGGGGTGGCCGAACCCTGCCTCGAAATCGCCGCCAACAAGGAAAACGTGTATAAATACACCGCCAAGGGCAACCTGGTGGCGGTGATCTCCAACGGCACCGCCGTGCTGGGACTGGGCGATATCGGTCCCGAGGCCGGCAAGCCGGTGATGGAAGGAAAGGGCGTGCTGTTCAAGATCTTTGCCGACATCGACGTGTTCGACATCGAGATCAACGAAATCGACCCCACCCGCTTCGTGCAGATCGTCAAAGCCCTTGAGCCCACCTTCGGCGGCATCAACCTCGAGGACATCAAGGCGCCGGAATGCTTTGCCATCGAGCGCGACCTGCGCCAGCAGCTTTCCATCCCCGTCATGCACGACGACCAGCACGGCACCGCCATCATCAGCGGCGCGGCCCTGCTCAACGCCCTGCAGCTGCAAAAGAAAAAGATCGAGGCCGTGCGCTTCGTCATCAACGGCGCCGGCGCGGCCGCCATGGCCTGCATCCGCCTGTACGTGGCCCTGGGTGCCCGGCCCGAAAACTTTAATGTTTTTGATATCAAGGGCGCCCTCCACCGCCAACGCGACGACCTCGAAGAGTTCAAGCTGCCCTTCGCCAACGCCCGTCCCGGCAGCACCCTGGCCGACGCCCTCCAGGGGGCCGATGTCTTCGTGGGCCTGAGCGTAGGCAACGTGGTTACCCCCGACATGATCCGGAGCATGGCCCCCCGCCCCATCGTCTTTGCGATGGCCAACCCCAACCCCGAGATCGGCTGGACCGAGGCCACCTCGGCCCGCGAGGACATCATCATGGCCACCGGCCGCAGCGATTATCCCAACCAGGTGAACAACGTGCTGGGCTTTCCCTACATTTTTCGCGGCGCTCTCGACGTGCGGGCCACCCAGATCAACGAGGAGATGAAGCTCGCCGCCGTGCATGCCCTGGCCCAACTGGCGCAAACCCCCGTTCCCGACATCGTGAACCTGGCCTATAATACCACCACCATCACCTTCGGCCCCGGCTATATCATTCCCAAGCCGCTCGATCCCCGCCTGCTGGCTACCGTGGCCCCGGCCGTGGCCCGTGCCGCCATGGAAAGCGGCGTGGCCCTGCAGCCCATCGACGACTGGGAGGGCTACAAAAACGAGCTGAACCGGCGCCTGGGCCTCGACAACCAGGTGATGCGGGTGCTGGGCAGCAAGGCCCGCCGCGACCCGAAGCGGATCGTCTTTGCCGAAGCCGACAACGCCAAGATCCTCAAGGCGGCCCAGATCGTGTTCGAGGAAGGCATCGGCCTCCCCATCCTGCTGGGCGATGAAACAGCCATCCACCACATTGCCCGGGCCAACGGCCTCGACATCGAAGGCCTGCCGATCCTGGACCCCCGCAGCGACGCCATGGCGGAAAAGCGAAAAATTTACGGCGAGGCGTTTTTTCAAAAGCGGGGACGGAGGGGCTACAACTTCCACGAAGCCAAAAAGGTCATTGCCGACCGCAACCATTTCGGCTGCATGATGGTGGAAATGGGCGACGCCGACGCCATGATCTCGGGCCTGACCAAGAACTATCCCAACACCATCCGGCCGGCCCTTCAAATCATAGGCACCGAAAGCGGGGTGGAAAAGATTGCCGGCATGTACCTGATGCTGACCAAGAAGGGCCCCCTGTTCCTGGCCGATACCACGGTGAACTTCAATCCCACGGCCGAAGAGCTGGCGGAGATCACCCTGATGGTGGCCCGCGAGGTGGGGCATTTTAACATTACGCCCCGCATTGCCATGCTCAGCTACTCCAACTTCGGCAGCAGCGCTTCGCCGGAGGCCCAGCTGGTGGCCGAAGCCCGCCGCCTGGTGAAGGAGCGCATGCCGTCGCTGATCGTGGACGGGGAAATGCAGGCTGCCGTGGCCTTCAACAACGAGCTGCTGCGGGAGAACTATCCCTTCAGCGAGCTGGTGGACAAGGACGTCAATACGCTGATCTTCCCGAACCTGTCGTCGGGCAACATTGCCTATAATTTATTGAACGCCCTGGGCGCCGCCGACGCTATTGGTCCGATTTTATTGGGCTTAAAGAAACCCGTGCATATCTTGCAGCTCGGCAGTTCGGTGCGCAACATCGTCAATATGGCCACGATCGCTGTAGTTGATGCGCAGTTGAAGAGCTAAAACAAGTTCCGGGTTCACGAGTTCACGAGTTGTTTGCCGGTGACCAATGTCCCATGTCCATTGACGATTTAACGCGATACACACTATGACTATATTAAGCGAAGTAGGCAAATATGTTCTGATGTTAACCGGGATGTTCTCCAAGCCGGAGAACTGGCGGATGTACTGGAAGGAATTCATGCACCAGTGTTCCGAGATCGGCGTGGGCTCGCTGGGCATCGTGGTGCTGATCTCCTTTTTCATCGGCGCGGTATCCACGGTACAGACCGCCTACCAGATGGTCAGCCCCCTGATCCCGCTCTCCACCATTTCCCAGATCGTCCGCGATACGGTGATCCTGGAGTTTGCCCCTACGCTGGTTTCCATTGTGCTGGCCGGGGTGGTGGGCAGTAAGATCGCCGGCGAGCTGGGCAACATGCGGGTGTCGGAGCAGATCGACGCCCTGGAGATCATGGGCATCAATTCCAAAGCCTACCTGGTAATGCCGAAGGTGCTGGCGGCGATGATCGTCATCCCGATGCTGATCGTTCTTGCCATGGTGCTGGGCATTGCGGGCGGCCGGCTGGCCGGCACGCTTTCGGGCATCATCCCCGGCGACGTGTTCGACAAAGGCCTAAGGGAGGCCTTCCTGCCCTACAACGTCTTTTTCTCGCTGGTGAAGGCCTACACCTTTGCTTTCCTGATCTCCAGCATTCCGGCCTATTTCGGTTACCACGTGGTGGGCGGGGCCCTCGAGATCGGCCGCGCCAGCACCAAGGCCGTGGTGGTGACCTGTATCATGATCCTGTTGTTCGACTACGTGCTGTCGGCCCTGCTGCTGTAAGGCCGCCCGGACAACTCACTTTTAAAGCATTGCATCCATGATCGAGATAAGGAATTTAAAGAAAGCCTTCAACGGCAAAACGGTGCTCAACGATGTCAACGTGGAGATGAAAGCAGGCCAGTGCAACCTGATCATTGGAAGCAGCGGCAGCGGCAAGACCGTTTTCATGAAGTGCATGGTGGGCCTGTTCCGGCCCGACAGCGGCGACATCCTTTATGGCGGACAGAATTTTACGGAAATGTCCATCGAGCAGAAAAAAGAGGTCCGCAAGGAGATCGGCATGCTGTTCCAGGGCTCGGCCCTGTTCAGCAGTATGACCGTGGAGGAAAATATCCTCTTCCCGCTGGACATGTTTACCCGCGATACGCGCCGCAAAAAGATGGAGCGGGTGAATGCCGTGCTGGACCGGGTGAACCTGAAAGGCAGCAACAAAAAATTTCCCGGCGAGCTCAGTGGCGGTATGATGAAGCGGGTAGGCATTGCCCGGGCCATCGTGCTGAACCCGAAATACCTGTTCGTGGACGAACCCAACTCGGGCCTCGACCCGCAGACCTCGGGCCTGATCGACGAGCTGATCCTCGACATCACCCGGGAGTACAATATTACCACCGTCATCAATACCCATGACATGAACAGCGTGATGGAGATCGGCGACCATATCGTTTACATGTACCAGGGCCACAAGGAGTGGGAGGGCAACAAGAACGAGATCATTTTCAGCAAGAACGAACGGCTGAACGACTTCATCTTCGCCTCCGACTTTTTGAAAGACGCCAAGGACATGCGCATGCTGGAGGAAACCGGCAAGATATCCAACAACCGCAACATGCACGAAATGACCCACAAGGACGCCCCGTCCCTGGGCCCCTGCCCGGATGATACGCCGGAGGATAAATAGGGGATTGGTTCATTGGTTCATTGGATTATTGGGCCTTGACAGCTGAAATAGCTTTTCGGCTTATTTATTCCCTTCACCTATACTTTAAAGCCCCGCGGATACGCGGGGCTTTCGTTATGAAAGAACAAGCAGGCAACGGTTAGGGATAGGCGTAAGACCTTTAGACGACTTCTATGGCTTTCTCTTCCAGCGATTTTCTTCTCAGTTCCTTTACCTTTTTGAGGAATACCAGCGATACGCCCAGCATGGACAGCAGGATCAGCAGGGTGGTGAACAGGCCGGGGTTTTCGGCCGGGGAAAACAGCTGCAGCGCTGATGTTGAGGCTTTGGGCGCTTCGGCTGCAGGGGCGGCGGCCACGGCGCTGCTTTCTTCCTTGATGTATTCCACGACGCTTTTGATGTTGTCGTCGGTCAGGTCCGGGTGGTCGGGCATCTGTACCTTGTTGAACTGGTTGAACAGGGCGACGGCTGCCGCATCGCCGCCCTTGATCACTTTCTGCGACGAGTGCACGAAGTTGATGATCCATTCGATGCTGTGCCGCTTGTCCACACCCGCCAGGGCCGGACCGGTCAATTGTTTATGGATGCTGTGGCAGCCGGCGCAACGCGAGCTGAAGATCGCTTTTCCTTCCTCTGCCGGCGGCGCAGCCAACAGGGCGGTGACGGAACAGAGGGCAAGCAGGAGCGCAAAGAACTTCGTTTTCATTTTTTCGTTTTTATTATCCTTGATGAATGGAGTTACAGGGATCTGTTATTTCACCACCACCCGGGCCTGCATCATCGTATGGCCTTTTCCGCAGTACTCCTGGCAGGTGATCGGGTACACCCCGGGCTTGTCGAAGGTGGCGGACGCCTTATTGACCGTGCCGGCCACCACCAGCATGCTGATGCCCTTTTGGGGAATGTTGAAGCCGTGCACCAGGTCGTCCGATTTTACAAAAAAGTCCACCTTGCTGCCGGCCGGCACCTCGATCACCGCCGGTGCGAACTGCCACATGCGGGCGATGGCAAATACCCGGTAGGAGCCGTCCTCCACCCGGATCTGGCCGGGCTGCCTGATGGTCATGCTGCCGGGAAAGGCCGCCGGGTCCAGCGTCTTCATGTTTTGGGCAAACAGCACCGAAAACACCAGCAGGGCCACCACCAGGACCGCAATAGCCAGACTTGTATGTTCCGATTTCCTGTTAACCGACATAGAGCTCTTTTTTTAAGGGAGCGGCGGGCGGACCAACCGGCCTCCGCTGCACGTTTTCGGGGTCAAAACTAGAAGGAGGCCGGGGCGCCGGAAATGACCTGCGAAAAGGATCGGGATGATTTTAATCAGTTTTTCTGCCGGTTATGAAAGTCAGTTTTGCGCCTGACGGCGGTCAGTATCCGGGTAGAAGTATCCAAATACTTTTATTCCCGGATTCATTTAAAACACCCCATTATGAACGCAATTGAAAGCCTCTATGTTCCCGCGCTTCCTCCCGCGCTGAAGCATCCCACGATCTTCAACCTGTTTGACCGCGCCCTGCCGGGCGAGGCCTTTGTCATCATCAACGACCACGATCCCAAACCTTTATATTACCAGCTGCTGGCCGAAAAAGGGAATATCTTTTCCTGGAAGTACCTGCAGGAAGGCCCTGAAGAGTGGCAGGTGCAGATTGCCAAAAAACCCGCCGCCGGCAGCGAGACCGTCGGCCAGCTGGCGGCGGCCGACCTGCGCAAGGCCGAAGTTTTCCGCAAATACGGCATCGATTTCTGCTGCGGCGGCAAAAAATCGCTGAAGCAGGCCTGTGCCGACGCCCGGGTGTCCGAAACCGAAGTGCAGGCCGCCCTGGACAGCGCCGTCCAGGCAGCGGCGACGCCCACCTTCGATTTCAACCGCTGGAGCGCCGACTTCCTGGCCGACTATATTTACAACCAGCACCACGAATATTATTACGAGCACGGCCCGGTGATCGCCGACCTGTGCGACAAGGTGACCGGCCGCCACGGCAACCATTTCCCGCAGCTGTACGAGCTGAGTAACCTGTACCGCCAGCTGCAGCAGGAGCTGGACGTGCATTTCCAAAAAGAAGAAAAAGTGCTGTTTCCCTTTATCAAGGCCCTGGTGGCCGCCCACAAAACCGGCGATGGGTCCGGGCTGCTGGCCTATCCCTCCGTGCAGGGGCCGGTTCATGCCATGGAGGCAGACCACGACGATGCCGGTGAAGTGCTGGCTCAGATAAAAGCGCTGACGGACAACTACACCCCGCCGGCCGGCAGCTGCAACAGCTTCCGTTTCCTGTACAAAAAGCTGCAGGACCTGGAAGAAGACCTGCACCTGCACATCCACCTGGAAAACAACATCCTGTTTCCCAAGGCCCTGGCCCTGGAAGCGGACCTGCGCCAGGGATCGAAACCGGGGGTGTTCCATTAAGTATTCCGAAAACAGGAACGTCCGGGCTTCCGGACGTTCCTGTTTTCCCTTATCCTAAATTCCCAGCCATGCTCTCCATTTCCTGTAAATAT
Source organism: Huijunlia imazamoxiresistens (assembly GCF_037132455.1). NCBI lineage: Bacteria > Pseudomonadati > Bacteroidota > Chitinophagia > Chitinophagales > Chitinophagaceae > Huijunlia > Huijunlia imazamoxiresistens. Next base: position 67,490 of record NZ_JBBBEI010000004.1, read on the forward strand.
GCGTTGCGTTCCGTGGTGTACCTGATGGTGCGTTCGAAGGAAAGGGTGCGCTGCAGCATCAAAGAGATCTCCGCGGAGATCGAAGCCAACGAGCATACCACCGCCAAGATCCTGCAGCAGCTGGTGAAAGCGGAGATCATTCATTCCGCCAAGGGACCCACGGGCGGCTTCTTTATGCCGGCATCCGCGAGGCCCATCCCCCTGATCGAGGTGGTGAAGGTCGTCGACGGCACCAACTTCTTTTTCGAATGCGGGCTGGGACTGAAAAGCTGCTCGGAAGAAAAACCCTGCCCCCTGCACCACCACTATAAAGCCGCCCGCCAGGCGCTGTACCAGCAGTTCAGCACCCATACCGTGCAGGACCTGTCCGAAAACCTTTCCCTTGGAAAATCATTTTTAAAACGATGAACAAAGCCCTCGGCATCCTGCCGCTGATTGTGCTGTCGCTGCTGGCCGCCATCTGGACCGGCTGGCTGCGCCTGGGCTGGTCGCTGCCCCTGCCCAACGCGGTGGCCCAGCACGGCGCCCTGATGGTCAACAGCTTTTTGGCCACCCTGGTCTTCCTGGAGCGGGCCGTAACGGTGAAGAGCCGGTGGCTGCTCCTGCTGCCGGCGGTCAACGGGATCAGTGTTCTTTTCTTCCTGGGGCACCAGCCTGCCGTGGCGCAGGGCCTGCTCATTGCCGGCAGCGGGGGCTTCCTGCTGCTGTGCGGCTATTTTGCCGGGCGCTACAAAGAATTGTACTACTACGTGTTCCTGGCTGGGGCCTTCTGCCTGCTGTCGGGGAACATCATTCTCTTCCACACCCATTTTTATCCCTATGCCGTCAGCTGGTGGATGGCTTTCCTGCTGCTGACCATTGTGGCCGAGCGCCTGGAGTTGAGCCGCTTCCTGGCCCTCAATAATGCCCAACGCGCCTGGCTGCTGGCCGCACTGGGCGGGCTGCTGCTGTCGCTGTTTGTACCCTTTCATTTGAACGGCAGCCTTTACTTTTCCGTTGCGCTGGTGGCGGTGGCCGCCTGGCTGCTGCGCTACGACATGGCCCGCCGCTCGGTGCGGATGGCGGGGCAGCACCGCTATTCGGGCGCGCTGCTGCTGGTGGGTTATGCCTGGCTGCCCGTGACGGCGCTGCTGTTGACGGCGGGCAGGCAAACGGCCTTCGGCTACGATGCCGCCCTCCATGCCTTTTTTATCGGCTTCGTGTTTTCCATGATCTTTTCGCATGCGCCCATCATCCTGCCCGCGGTGCTGCGGCTGCCCGTGAAGTTGTACCGGCCAGTGCTCTACCTGTGGTTTGCCTTGCTGCAATTGACCCTGGTGGCGCGTATGGCCGCCGACTGGGCCGGGGCCTGCGAAGTGCGCCGGTGGGCCGGCCTGCTCAATGGCGTGGTCATCCTCCTGTTCTTTACCACGGTGGCCCTCACCCTGCGCCGGGAGCTCTCCCGGCGGAAAATGTCCCCCAGGGCAAACCTGCATCCCGTCCTCCAGTAATTCACAGCAACAAAACATTCGCTATGCTTACCGAAAATGCTATCATCGAAAAGCTGAAAACCATTTACGATCCCGAGATACCGGTCAATATTTACGACCTGGGGCTGATCTACCAGGTGCAGGTCATTGGGGGGCAGGTGTACCTGCTCATGACGCTCACCACGGCTACCTGCCCGGCCGCCGCCTTCCTGCCCGAGGAGGTGCGGCAAACGCTGGAAGAGCTGCAGGACGTTGCCGCCGTGCACCTGGACGTGGTGTACGAACCTGCCTGGACGCAGGACCGCATGAGTGCCGAGGCGAAAAAGATCCTGGGTTTCGGTTAAGCCTGGGAGTGAATAGCTTCCCGGTTTTTAAATTTTAAGATTTCCCTAGCTTTTTGTGGGTGCGTATTTGCACTGCGCGGCTTTTTTTACAACAACACAGGCTGCACCATGAAAGCTTTTTCCATTATTAAAGTATTCGTTTCCCTTCTGCTGGTAGTTGTTTTTGCCAGTTGCCGTTCGAACCGTACTGCCCGTACACCTTATCCCAACGACCGGCGTTATCCCCATGACCGGCGTTATCCCGACCGTCGTTATCCCCAGGAGCGAAGCGTGTACCGCATGCCGCCCGGCCAGGCCAAGAAAGTGTACGGCCACCAGTCGGCCAGGGCGTTTGCCCCGGGACAGCAAAAGAAACGGTATTATGCAAGCCCGTCGAGCGACCGCCAGCGCTATTATGCGAAAAAGCACGATAACAAAAAACACAAGCACCAGGGCCACAAAGGAAAGGGTGGAAAAAAAGGAAGGAAATAATTCCCGCAGGTCTCTAAAAAAAACATCCAGCCGTAAGACTACGGCCGGATGAAGCATTTTCTTCTAACTAAAAATCTTAATAAATATACAGCGCTTATTTGGAACCTCCAATAGGGGTTGCTTATTAGTGTGCCCATAAAGGACCCCGGGGTCAGTTGTCTGCCTGACATTTATCAGCCATCGCCCTGAGGGCCGGAAGCACCGGGCCGAGGGGTTTTCCGGATGTTTGCACTATGGATCAACAGGTTGCAGGCGGTGCCGGCGAAGTAAGTCCCTTTGCCCGGAACCGGGAAATAAAGGAAAACAGGGCAGCGGGGTTGCCCGGGCAGGCGCCCCTGGGGAGGCTGCAGCAAAGATTGCTGCGGCTGTCGCTGTTCAATTTTTTCCTGCTGGCGGGGGCAGGGCTGCTCCTGCGGCTGCTGCCCTTTCTGTCCCATTTCCCGCTGGAGTACCGCCACCTGCTGCACGGCCACTCGCATTTTGCCTTTGGCGGCTGGGTGCTGCCGGTGCTGGTGCTGCTCCTGCTGCGGTACTTTCCCCTCCTTCGGCAACAGGTGGCGTTCCGCCACTGGCGCATTATTGCTTTCCTGGCCTTTGTATCGGCTTACGGCATGCTCGTTTCCTTTTCTTTCCAGGGCTACAAGGCCGCTTCCATCTTTTTTTCCACGCTTTCCCTTTCGGCCGGCATCTACCTGGCCGTGGTGGTGGGGAGGGCGCTCCGGGGCAGGGCGCTGCCGCCTTCGCTGCGGCTGGTAAGGGCCGGCCTGTTTTATTACTGCCTGTCCGCTTTGGGTCCCCTGGCTACCGGTCCGCTGGCGGCGGCCGGCAAGGCGGGCACGCCGCTGTATAGGGACGTCATTTATTTTTATCTGCACTGCCAATACAACGGCTGGTTTGTATTGACCCTGCTGGCGGTGCTGTACCGGGTGTTGGAAAAAAAGGGCATTGCCCGTTACGGGCAGACGGTGTACCGGCTGTTTGCCTTTTCGTGCCTGCCGGCTTATTGCCTGTCGGTATTGTGGCACGGGCCGGCGCTGGCGTTTTATGGGGTAGGAGGGCTGGCGGCCGCGGCCCAGGTGGCGGGGTTGTATTTTTTAGTAAAAGACGTCCGGGGGTTCCGGTGGGCGCAAAACGGTTCGGGCCTTTTGTTCCGGCTGGCGGCGGCGGCTTTTGTGCTGAAGAACGGGCTGCAGCTGGTGAGTGCGGGGCCGGCGGCGGCGGCCCTGGCGTCCCTCTACCACAATGTCGTGATCGCCTACCTGCACCTGGTGCTGCTGGGGTTTGTCAGCCTGGGTTGCCTGGCGGCCCTCTTTCATGCGGGTACGCTTTCGTTTTCCCCTCGAGCCAGGGTGGGTTTGGGACTGTTCCTGTTTTCGTTTGTGGCGACGGAATGCCTGCTGGTGGGGCAGGCTGCCGGTGCGTATTTGGGGGTTACCGTTCCCTATGTGCCGCTCCAGTTGTTGCTGTTCAGCCTGTTTTTCCCCATCGGCATCTTTCTCCTGTTCCGCTCGGCCTGCGGGCAAAAAAAAGAGACGTTGCGGGGCAACGTCTCTGCGGTATCGATATGATTGCTTTTTCTATTCGCTAAAAAACGCCACCAGCTCTTCAAACGAAACTTTCTTTTGTTCGCCGGTAGCCAGGGTTTTGATGTTGGCGGTGCCTTCCGTTACTTCCTTGCTGCCGATGATCACCACGTAGGGGATGTTTTTCTTTTCGGCGTACTTGAATTGCTTGTCCATTTTTACCGGTTCGTGGAAGAGTTCGGCAGCAATGCCTTCCTGGCGCAGGGCCTGCAGCAGGCTGTACGCCGTTTTCCCTTCCTCCGCTCCCAGGTTGAAGAACAGCACCTTGGTGCCCTGCTCCACGGTTTGGGGGAACAGCTTCAGTTCTTCCAGCACGTCGTAAATACGGTCCACGCCAAACGAGACGCCCACGCCGGGGATGTTGGGCACCCCGAACAGGCCGGTGAGGTCGTCGTAGCGGCCGCCGCCGCCGATGGAGCCGATTTTCACGCCTTCGGGCGCCTTGGCTTCGAAGATGAGGCCGGTATAGTAGTTCAGGCCGCGGGCCAGCGTAAAGTCGATGGTAAGGTTGGGCGCTTGTTGTTTGGCGCCGGCCGTGGCGCCTTCGAGCACAAACTCCAGTTCCGAAATCCCTTTCCGACCGGTTTCGGAGGCGGCAAACAGTTCTTTGGCCCGGGCCAGCTTTTCCCCGTTGGTGCCCTCAATGGCTAGGTAGTTTTCAATGACGGCTACCTGGTCGGCCGACAGGCCCCGCTGCAACAGCTCTTCCTTAACCTTGTCCAGGCCGATCTTGTCGAGCTTGTCGATGGCAATGGTGATGTCGGTCATTTTCTCCGCGCCGCCGCAAAGCTCGGCCAGGGCCGCCAATATCTTGCGCGAGTTGAGGCGCAGGTCGTAGCCCGTCATGCCCAGGGCGGTGAACACCTGGTGGTAGATGTGCACGAACTCCACTTCATTCAGCAGGGCGTTGCTGCCCACCACGTCGGCGTCGCACTGGTAGAATTCGCGGTAGCGGCCTTTCTGGGGCCGGTCGGCCCGCCAAACCGGCTGCACCTGGTAGCGCTTGAAGGGGAAGGTCAGCTGCCCGTGGTTCATGGCCACGTAGCGGGCGAAGGGGATGGTCAGGTCGTACTTCAGCGCCCGTTCGGTGAGGTTCTTGTCGTTTTTGCCCCCCAGTACGTTTTCAAAAGCGACTTTCGCCTTGTCGGTGTTCTTGGGGTCGTTCAGGCCGTTGTTCAGGATCTTGAAGATCAGCTTGTCGCCTTCTTCCCCGTACTTGCCCATCAGGGTGTCGAGGTTTTCCATGGCGGGGGTTTCCAGGGGCTGGAAGCCGTAGAGTTCAAAAACGTTTTTAATGGTTTGTAAGATGTATTGGCGTTTGCGCACCACGTCGGGCCCGAAATCGCGGGTGCCCTGGGGCAGGGAGGGTTTGGTCATTGTGCTGTTTAATAAGTCAAAAAGGGTCAATTAATTCGGTACGTTCGAACCGCTGTAGCGTTCGATGATGCGGTCGCAGGCCTGGGCAATCAGCTCGTACACCTCGTGGTAGCCGTCCTCGGCCCCGTACCAGGGGTCGGGCACCGAGCGGTCCTCGCCGGGGAAGAGCTCGTTGAGCAGCAGGTCGGCCTTGGCGGGGTCGAACTTGTCGCGGCCGATCATGCGGATGTCCTCCAGCACGTCGTCGGCCAGGGCGTAGATTTTGTCGTAGCGGTCGAAGTCGGACCGTTCAAAGCGGCGGGCCCGCTGGTGGCAAATGTCGATGCCGTTCAGGCGGGCCACCTTCTGCGACAGCCGGTGCGGGGCTTCGCCGATGTGGTAGCTGGTGGTGCCGGCGCTGTCCACCTGCCAGTTCAGCCCGGCCTGTTTTGCCTTGTGCTCCAGGATCCCTTCCGCCAGCGGGCTGCGGCAGATGTTTCCCAGGCACACCATTAAGATCCTCATAACGTCTGTGTTCAATATTTCCGCAAAAATAAAGGGAAGTGAGAAAGTATGGAATAGGGCCGGTTCCGCATCTTTTAAAGCCCCTGCGGATAAACACCTCCCTTTTTTGGCGGTTGCCGCTATGCTGATCCGTTAGTTTTCAGGGGAAGGGCAACTTTTATAAGAGTTGAAAAGTGAAAATCATTAATTTGCTGGCCTGGCAAACACATAGTACATTTTTTATGAACCAGTACGAACAGGAAAAGAAAAGGGTAACGCTGATGCGCTCCATCGCCAACTACGGCATGGGCGTCTTTTTTATTCTGGCCGGCATCTTTTTCCTGGTGTACGCCCAGCTGGGCATCGACCTGGGCATGGAGCCTTCGCCCCTGGACCTGGTAATTGGCGGGTTGTTTGTGATCTATGGCATCTGGAGGGTTTACCGGGGATACAAGAAGAACTATTTTAAATGATGAATCGGAGAAGAACAATATTGAAGGTGCGGCAGACGGCCTGGATGGGCTTGCTGCTGTTGGTTTTAAACAGCTGCGGCGGGGAGGTAGACCCCAACGCGCCCACCGACACCCTGACCGAGGGTACCATTCACATCAGTGCCGATGAGTCGTTCAAGCCCGTCATCGACTCGCAGGTGCAGGTATTCGAAGCCTCGAACCCCGCCGCCAAGATCGTCGTGCACTACAAGCCGGAGGCGGAATGCCTCAAGGATTTTGCCGTCGACTCCATCCGCATGGTCATCGCCACCCGCAGCTTTACCCCGGCCGAGGAACGCTTCATGACCGACTCCCTGAAGGTAGACCCCTCCTTTATGCGGGTTGCCTTCGACGCGGTGGCGGCCGTAGTGCACCCCCAGTCGTCCGATACCCTGCTGAAGCTGGCCGACATCCGCGACCTGCTGGCGGGTAACTCTTCCAAAAAGCTGCAGCCGGTCTTCGACGGCACCCGCGCCACTTCCACGGTACGCTTTGCCCTCGACTCGATCCTGAAGGGCGCTCCCCTGGGTCCCAACATCACGGCGGCCCAATCCAGCGCCGGCGTGATCGATTATGTGGCCAAAACCAAAAACGCCATCGGCTTTATCGGCGTGTGCTGGATCGGTAACCCCGAGGACTCCACCCAGCTCAGCTATTTGGACAAAGTCAGGGTGGTGCAGCTGGAAAGTCCCCACGAGCCCGGCATTTACGTGACGCCGGCCCAGTACAACATTGCTTACGGCCGCTACCCGATGATCCGCAGCCTGTATTACGTGCTGAAGGAACGGCACAACGGCCTGGGCCACGGGTTTGGCTACTTCCTCACCGGGCAGCGCGGCCAGCTGGTATTCAAGCGGGCCTACCTGATGCCGGGGCAAATGGCGTTCAACGTGCGCCAGACCAACCTGCGGGATGAGTAACGGATGAGCAACATTAACAATGAGTAAATAAACTCCTGTATAGTTTTTGACATCTTAACCGACATCTTTAAAAACGAAAAGAAAAATGAAGAAGACCGCGATTGTACTGTTTTTTTCCGCCGCATTGTCCGTTCCGGGTTTTGCCCAGAACGTGCAGGAGGGTAAAAAGCACCTGAATGCCGAGCGCTACCAGAGCGCTAAGGAGGTTTTTGAAAAGCTCCTGGCTGCCAACCCCAAGAATGCCGAAGCCAGCTACTGGCTGGGACAGACCTATATTAAAATGAAAGATTCGGCCACTGCCGTTTCCCACTACCAATCGGCCCTGTCCGCCAACAGCAACGCTCCCCTGGTGCTGGTGGGCGCCGGCCAGATCGACCTGATGCAGGGCAAGAGCGCCGAAGCCAAACAAAAGTTTGAGACCGCCATCAGCCTGGCCAAAGGCAAAAAAGGCACCAACCCCGACGTGCTGGCCGCTATCGGCCGCGCCAACGTGGATGCCCGCACCGGCGACCTGGCCTACGGCATCGAAAAGCTGAATGAAGCCGCCAAGTCCGCTCCCAACAATGCCGAAGTGTACTTCGCCCTGGGAAATGCCTACCGCAAAGCCCATGAAGGCGGCCCGGCCGTGACCAACTACATGAAGGCCACCCAGATGGACGCTGCCTACGCCCTGCCGTACTACCGCATGGCCCGCATCTACCAGACCCAGCAGCCTTATTCCGATATCGTGCTGACCAACCTGAACAATGCTGTGGCCGCCGACGCGAAGTTCGCGCCCGCTTACCTCGACCTGTATTATTATTACCTGCTCTACGCCAAGGATTTTGCCAAGGCCGAAGAGTTTGCCAACAAATACATCTCCAGCACCGACCCCAGCGTGGAGAACGATTACCTGAAGGCCCAGACCATCTTCGTGCAAAAGAAATACGACGAGGCCATCGCCATCGGTAAAAATATCGTGGAAAAGGCCGGCGACAAAGCCAACCCACGCGTGTACCGCCTGCTGGCGTACAGCAACCTGGAAAAAGGTGACACCGCAGCGGCCCGTCCGTTCGTAGAACAGTTCTTTACCAAGGCCGACCAGGAAGATATCGTTCCTGCCGACTACATCATGCGTGCCGACGCCTATGCTTCGGAAAACCCGGACATCGTGCTGGAAAGCTACCTGCAGGGCGCCAAGCTGGACACCGTTCCGGCCAAGCAGGTGCAGTTCCTGAACCAGGGCATTGACCGCTTTACCAAATCCGGCAACAAGTCGGCCGTAGCGGCCCTCCGCGAGGCTTCTTTCCGCCTGCGCGGCGCCGATGCCAACCCCACCGAGCTGATCTCGTACATGGCGGTTCCCTACTACCAGGCCGGTAATTTCCAAAAGGCCGACAGCGTTTCCAAAGCCTATATCACCATGATGCCCGACAGCATCTACGGTCATATCTGGAGCGCCCGTTCCCTGGCCCGTATCGATACCTCCATGGAGCAGGGCCTGGCCATCGATGCCTACAACAAGCTGCTGGACGTGGCTTCCAAAGACAAGGTGCGCTTTAAGTCGTATGGCGTGGAAGCGGCCGGTTACCTGGCCGGTTACTACAACAACGTGAAGAAGGAAAAGGATACTGCGGTAACCTACCTGAAGCGCGCCCTGGAGTTTGATCCCGAAAATGCGTCCATTAAGAATAATATCACTATTTTAGAGAAGCCTGCTGCGGCTCCGAAACCGGCCACTAAACCGGCGGCTCCGAAGAAACCGGGGGCTAAGTAGTAAAAAAATGAAGACTTATGGATAGGATTTGTAAATATAGATCTGATTTGCATATGTAAATTCTTGTGCTAAAGGGTCCTCCGGCTTTCGGGGGACCTTTTTGTTAGGCCTTCCAGGAGAAATATTAACCGCAACATTGCAGAGACTCGCTTATTTTTGCCACCATTTCAAACGACTATGTTCCACCTTTTACAGGCGCAAGTCGCCACCGCCGTTACCCATACCGACACGGCCGGCAGCTACCTCCCGGTCGCCCTTCAGTTACTTTTTGCCGTCGGCCTGATCGGACTGCTTATGGGGGTTACCCACTTGCTCGGCCCCAAACGCAATACGTCCGATAAGCTGCAAACCTTCACCAGCGGTATCGAAAGCCACGGTGAGGCCCGTCAGCCCATGGCCATCAAGTACTTCCTGGTCGCCATCCTCTTTGTGCTGTTCGACGTGGAAGTGATCTTCTTTTATCCTTATGCCGTGAATTTCAGGGGCTTGGGTTGGAGCGGTTTTTGGGCCGTCCTGATGTTCGTAGGCTTCTTCCTCTGCGGCTTCATCTACATCGTGAAGAAAGGCGCCCTGACGTGGGAAGACTAAAAATGTAAAATTTAAAATATTAAATGTAGAATGTAAAATATGGAATGTAAAATTTAAACATGTAAGAAGACGGCGTCGGCGCAGGGGAGAAAGTTTTACATTTTAAATTTTATAGTCTACATTCAAAATTTATTCATATGGCTCGTCCTGTATCGTATAATATCAACGAAAAGCCGCTGGTACAAGATATCAGCCTGGCGAATATGCCCGAAGGGTACCAGGGAGAAGGATTTTTTACAACAAAGCTGAGCGATGTGGTGGGATTGGCCCGGAAAAACTCTATCTGGCCCCTGCCGTTCGCCACTTCCTGCTGCGGCATTGAATTCATGGCCACCATGGCCTCGCACTACGACCTGGCCCGCTTTGGTGCGGAACGTTTGGGCTTCTCGCCCCGCCAGTGCGACCTGATCATGGTGATGGGCACCATCGCCAAAAAAATGGCGCCGGTGGTGCGCCAGGTGTACCTGCAGATGGCCGAGCCCCGCTGGGTGATGGCCGTAGGCGCCTGCGCCTGCAGCGGCGGCATCTTTGACAGCTACAGTGTGCTGCAGGGCATCGACCAGGTGATCCCGGTGGATGTGTACGTGCCCGGCTGCCCGCCGCGGCCCGAAGCCATCATCGACGGCATCATGCGCATCCAGGACCTGGTAGGCAAGGAAAGCATCCGCCGCCGTACCGGCGAGCAGTACAAGCAGCTCATGGCCAGCTACGGTATCCAGTAAATCCGGAATGCCCAAAAGTTCTTTATTCAAATAGATTATTCATTATCATTTTTAAATAAACCCCTTCGCCCGAAAAGCGGAGGGGTCCCCAACTCCCGCTCCACCGGAAAGGGTAGGGGAGAGGCCGAATATGACAAACGAAACCATCAAACAACGGCTGATCGAAAAGTTTGGCGACCAGGTAGGCGACTTCAGTGAGCCCTATGGTATGCTGACCTTTGAAGCACCCAGGGAGCTGAACATCCAGGTGCTGGAATTTTTATACCACGACGAGGAACTGAAGTTCCGCTTCCTCACCGACCTGGCGGCCGTGCACTACCCGGCCTACCCGGGCAGGGAGTTGGCGGTGGTGTACCACCTGCACAACCTGGTGGACAACGTCCGCATCCGCTTCAAGGTGTTTGCCCCCATCAGCCAGCCCGATGTGGCCACGGCCACCAAGCTGTTTGCCACCGCCAACTGGCAGGAGCGCGAAGCCTATGACTTTTACGGGGTCAACTTTGTCGGCCACCCCAACCTGATCCGCATCCAGAACGTGGACGAAATGGATTACTTCCCCCAGCGCAAGGAATACCCGCTGGAAGACCAGACCCGGATCGATAAGGACGATGAAATGTTTGGCCGCGGCGGCTCCTTCGATTTCGGCAATAAGTCCGCCGCCGACCACCGGCATACCATCAGCGAGGCGGAAAAAGAGGGATAACCGGTAGCGGCCTCCCCCTGTTTTCGCCGTTGTTGCTTTATGCAGCGACGCATTCTATCAGTTGATCACAAACTCATTCATGTCTACGACAGAAAAAAATAGAAGCCTTCCCGAAGGAAGCATCGAACGGACAACGACCAAGCTCAACCTTGGACCTACCCACCCGGCCACCCACGGGGTTTTCCAGAATATTTTGGAACTCGATGGCGAACGCATCGTGTCGGCCGAGCAAACCGTCGGCTACATCCACCGGGCCTTTGAAAAGATCGCCGAGCGCCGCCCGCTCTACCAGATCACCCCGCTGACCGACCGCCTCAATTACTGCTCGGCCCCCATCAACAACATGGGCTGGCACATGACCTGCGAAAAGCTGCTGGGCATCCAAACCCCCAAGCGGGTGGACTACCTCCGCGTGATCATCATGGAGCTGGCCCGGATCGCCGACCACCTGATCTGCAACTCCGTGATCGGGGTGGACACCGGCGCCTTTACCGGCTTTTTGTACGTGATGCAGTACCGCGAGCTCATCTACGAGATCTGGGAAGAGGTCTGCGGCTCCCGCCTCACCACCAACATCGGCCGGATCGGCGGTTTTGAACGCGACTTCAACAACATTGCCTTTACCAAGCTCGAACGTTTCCTGAAGGAATACCCCGACGTGCTGAAGGAATTCGAAAGCCTGTTTACCCGCAACCGCATCTTCATGGAACGCACCATGGGTGCCGGTCCCATTGGTGCCGAACGGGCCCTGAACTACGGCTTTACCGGTCCCAACCTGCGGGCCGCCGGCGTGGACTACGACGTGCGGGTGCATTCGCCCTACTGCTCCTACCAGGATTTCGACTTCGAGATCCCCCTGGGCACCACCGGCGACTGCTACGACCGCTTCCTGGTGCGCAACGGCGAGATGTGGCAATCGCTCCGCATCATCAACCAGGCCTACCAGAAGCTGCAGGAGTTCAAGGGCGAGGAAGCGACCGTTTACCATGCCGACGTGCCGGAATACTACCTGCCGGCTAAAAAAGACGTGTACACCAAGATGGAAGCCCTCATCTACCACTTCAAGATCGTGATGGGCGAGATCGACATGCCGCCGGGCGAAGTCTACCACAGCGTGGAAGGCGGCAACGGCGAGCTGGGCTTTTACCTCATCAGCGATGGCGGCCGCGCCCCCTACCGGCTGCACTTCCGCCGTCCCTGCTTTATCTACTACCAGGCGTACGAGGAACTCGTCAAAGGCAGCATGCTCAGCGATGCCATCATCGTGATGAGCAGCCTGAACCTCATTGCCGGTGAAATGGACGGCTAATCACAAACTAATAAACGCATTAATATCACAATGGTGACATTCTCAAAGGAAAAACTGGACAAGGTGGCCGAGATCATCGCCCGCTACCCGGAAGGAAAGCAGAAGAGCGCGCTGATCCCCGTGCTGCACCTGGCTCAGGAAGAGTTTGGCTGGCTGAGCGCCGAAACCATGGACTACGTGGCCGGCCTGCTGCAGCTGAAACCCATCGAAGTGTACGAAGTGGCCACCTTCTACAGCATGTACCACCTGAAGCCGGTGGGCAAATACGTGTTCGAAGTGTGCCAGACCGGTCCGTGCATGGTCCGCGGCAGCGACGACATTATCGACTACATCAAGGAAAAGCTCGACATCAAGGTAGGCGAAACCACCCAGGACGGCCTGTTCACCCTCAAGACCGTGGAATGCCTCGGTGCCTGCGGCTATGCCCCGATGATGCAGATGGGCAAGTTCTTCAAAGAGCACCTGACCCCCGAAAAGATCGACCGCATCGTCGACGAATGCCGGGCCAATGCGGCTAAAAACAATTAATTCGCCTCTTAACGCAACGATATGAAAAAGCAATTTTTGTTTCTCTGCTTTACCCTGCTGACCGTAGCGGGCTTCGCCCAGTCGAAAAGCGAAACGGCCGTGCTGGCCCGCGTCGACGCGCTGACCCAGGCGATCTTCGGCAAAAAGGACAGCCTGGTGCTGGCCGACGTGGTGAGCACGAAAGTGACCTACGGCCATTCCGGCGGCAACATCGAGGACAAGGCCACCATGATTAAAAATGCCCTGGCCAACGTCCAGACCTATAAAGATTTTACCTACGAACCCATCAGCATCATTTTCCCCAACAAGGAAACCGCCGTGCTGCGGCACAACCTGCGGGCCATCACGGTGAACCCCGACGGCACCCAGGGCCAGCTGAACCTCGGCGTACTGCAGGTATGGGTGAATGAAGGCGGCAAGTGGCGCATCGTAGGACGCCAGGCCGTCAAGATCCCGGAAAAAGCAAAATAAGACCAGCGAACATCCGTAACCAACGCATCACCTCCAAAAAACCTAAGCATGGCAACCGCCACCGTCACACTCAGGGTTCGCGAACGCCGTACGGCCGAGAACTTCCGCGATGTGGAGTTTCTCTTCGACAGCGGGCTGGCCTATAGCGTCATCCCCGGGCCGGTACTCGACCAGCTGGAGATCGTTCCGTACCGCGAAATGAATTTTTCGCTGGCCGACGGCACCATGATCAAGCGCAAGGTGAGCTCGGCTTACTTTGAATTCGGGGGCGAAGGCGGCCCGGCACCGGTAGTGTACGGCGAGGAAGGGGATGTGGCCCTGCTGGGGGTGACCACCCTGGAGTCGATCGGCCTGGTGCTGAACCCTTTTACCCGTACCCTGCACCCGATGCGGCTGTTCATGCCCAGCCTGCAGCGGTAAAAACATAACCGTTCATTTTCAAAAGCGAAGGCCCGCAAGGGCTGTCACATATGGGAAGAAAATTATTACTGGAAAACGCACATATAGAAGGTATCCGCTACTACGATACCTATGTGAAGAACGGCGGCTACCAGGCCGCCGCAAAGGCGCTCCAAATGGCGCCGGCCGACATCGTGGAAGAAGTGAAGAAAAGCGGCCTCCGCGGCCGTGGCGGCGCCGGCTTCCCTACCGGCATGAAATGGAGTTTTTTGGCCAAGCCCGAAGGCGTGCCCCGCTACCTGGTGTGCAATGCCGACGAATCGGAGCCCGGCACCTTCAAGGACCGCTACCTGATGGAGTTCATCCCCCACCTGCTGGTGGAAGGCCTGCTGATCTCCTCCTTCGCCCTGGGCTCCAACCGCACCTACATCTACATCCGCGGCGAATACGCCTGGATCGTGGATATCCTGGAACAGGCCATCGCCGAAGCCAACAAGGCCGGCTGGCTGGGTAAAAACATTAAAGGAACCGGCTTCGACTGCCAGATCTACGTGCAGCGCGGCGCCGGCGCCTACATCTGCGGCGAGGAAACCGCCCTGATCGAAAGCCTCGAAGGCAAAAGGGGCAATCCCCGCATCAAGCCGCCCTTCCCGGCGGTGAAAGGCCTGTACGACTGCCCCACGGTGGTGAACAACGTGGAAACCCTGGCCGCCGTCGTGCCCATCCTCAACATCGGGGCCGAAGAATACGCAAAAATCGGTATCGGCAAGTCCACCGGCACGAAGCTGATCTCCGCCTGCGGCAACCTCAAAAAGCCCGGCGTGTACGAGATCGACATGACCATCTCGGTGGAAGAATTCATTTACAGCGACGAATACTGCGGCGGCATTGCGAATGGCAAGCGCCTGAAGGCCTGTATCCCGGGCGGTTCCTCGGTGCCCATCCTGCCGGCCAACCTGCTGCTCAAAACCGCCAAGGGCGAGCCGCGGATGATGACCTACGAAGGCCTGGCCGAGGGCGGTTTTGCCACCGGCACCATGATGGGATCGGGCGGCTTTATCGTGCTGGACGAAGACCAGTGCGTGGTGCGCCACACCCTGTCGCTGGCGCGCTTCTACCGCCACGAAAGCTGCGGCCAGTGCTCGCCCTGCCGCGAGGGCACCGGCTGGATGGAAAAGATCTTGCACAACCTCGAATACGGTAAAGGCAAAAAAAGCGATATCGACCTGCTGTGGGACATCCAGCGCAAGATCGAAGGCAACACCATCTGCCCGCTGGGCGATGCCGCTGCCTGGCCCGTGGCCGCCGCCATCCGCCACTTCCGCGACGAGTTCGAGTGGCACGTGACCAACGCCCAGGAAGCGCAGGCGCGCAACTTTGGCCTGGCCCACTACGCCGACCCGCTGACCGTGGCGGTGCCGTAAGGTTATTAGAAGCATATTTCATTGATTTTTTGATTCAAAAATCCTCTTTAGGGGATAGCGATATGGAACAACAAAAACTTTTTAAGGTAACAATCGACAACATCACCGTGGAGGTGGAGCCGGGAACGACGATCCTGCAGGCTGCCCGCCGCATCGGCGGTGATGTGGTGCCGCCGGCCATGTGCTACTACAGCAAGCTCAAAGGCAGCGGCGGTAAATGCCGCACCTGCCTGGTGAAGGTGGCTGCCGGCTCCACGGCCGACCCGCGCCCCATGCCCAAGCTGGTGGCTTCCTGCCGCACTACGGTAATGGACGGCATGGTGGTGGAGAACATGACCAACCCCGCGGTGCTCGAAGCCCGCAAGGGGGTGGTGGAATTCCTGCTGCTCAACCACCCCCTCGACTGCCCGGTCTGCGACCAGGCCGGCGAGTGCGACCTGCAGGACCTGGGCTACGGCCACGGCGCCGAAAGCACGCGCTACGAGTTCAAGCGCCGCACCTTCGAGCGCATCGACCTCGGGCCCTATATCCAGCTGCACATGACCCGCTGCATCCTCTGCTACCGCTGCGTGTTCACCGCCGACCAGGTTTCCGGCCAGCGCGAGCACGGCGTGCTCGACCGCGGCGACCATGCCCAGATCGCTACCTATATCCAGAACGCCCTGGACAACGAATTTATCGGCAACGTCATCGACGTCTGCCCCGTAGGCGCCCTCACCGACCGCACCTTCCGCTTCAAGAACCGCGTATGGTTCACCAAGCCGGTGGATGCGCATTGCGACTGTCCCACCTGCTCGGGCAAGGTACGCCTGTGGATGCGGGGCGACGAGGTGCTGCGCGTCACGGCCCGCAAGGACCAGTGGGGCGAGGTGGAGGACTGGATCTGCAACAGCTGCCGCTTCGAAAAGAAGAAAGTGAGCGACTGGGTGATCGAAGGACCTGCCCGCGTCGACCGCCACTCGGTGATCTCGCAGGGCCACTACGAAAAAGTGGTGAAGCCGAAGGAAACATTCTCCGCCGTGATGAACGGCCGCCAGCCGAAGCTGCTGATGGACATCCACAGCGTGAGCGGCGTGAACACCGTGGAGCTGAGCGAGCTGCCCGGACCGGCCACCAGCAGGACCTTCAGCGGCGAAGCCCACAGCGCCGGCCACAATCCTACCGACATCAAGGCAGGGCTGGGACCGAACGTGAAGGGGACGGATTCGACCAATCCCAACACCCCCTAAAGGGAGGAATTGGGTTATTGGTTAATGGGGATATTGGGAATTTGTGGGGAGGGGAATTACCGGGGCAAGCCCGGATCACCAAACAAAACCTTATGAACGATACCCACGCGGAAATGGCCGGTATCCGGAAAAAGAAAGCCCTCGACACCATGAAAGAGGCCAGGGCCCTGGCCACCGCCAAAAGCTGGAACCAGGTGCCCGACCGGCTCTATTACGCGGCTTTTTACATGGTGGGCGCCCTGCTGGCGCAGAACGGCTTTTTTGCCCGAACGCATACGGGCCACAAAAGCCTTTTCTTCAAAGAATTCGTGCGGACCAGCCGGATCACCGCCCAGTCGGGCGACTTCTTCCAGCGGTTGTTCGACGGGCTGACGGAAGGCAATTATAAAGAAATGGCGGCCCCGGAAGAAGGCGAAATGCGGCGGCTGATAAAAGAAACGGAAAGTTTCCTGAACGAAATAAAAATCATTTTGGTCTCAAAATAACACTAGATGTATCTGTTACAATTCGACTGGTTCCTGGTCCTGGAAAAATTCATCCTCATTGCGCTGATCGTCACCATCTCGCTGGTGGTGGCCATGTACAGCACCTATGCCGAGCGCAAGATCGCCGCCTTTTTGCAGGACCGCCGCGGTCCCAACCGGGCCGGCCCCTTCGGCCTGCTGCAGCCCATGGCCGACGGCCTGAAACTGTTCATGAAAGAAGAGATCATCCCGCTCACTTCTTCCAAGTTCCTGTTCATTCTCGGTCCCATGCTGGCGATGATCACCGCCGTGATGACCAGCGCCGTCATCCCCTGGGGCGCCACCATCGACGTGGCCGGCCGCCAGGTACCCCTGCAAATCGCCGACATCAACATCGGCATCCTCTACATCTTCGGCGTGGTGAGCCTGGGTGTCTACGGCATCATGATCGGGGGCTGGGCGTCGAACAACAAGTTCTCGCTGCTGGCCGCCGTCCGCGGCGCCTCGCAGATGATCTCCTACGAGCTGGCCATGGGCCTGTCGCTGATCGCCGTGCTGATGATCTCCGGCTCGCTGAAAATGAGCGTGATCGTGGGCCAGCAGATGACCCAGGGCTGGAACATCATTTACCAGCCCCTGGGCTTTTTGATCTTCTTCATCTGCGCCCTGGCCGAATGTAACCGTACGCCCTTCGACCTGGCGGAGGCCGAGAATGAGCTGAACTTCGGCTACCACCAGGAATATTCCTCCATGAAGCTGGGTTTTTACCTTTTTGCCGAATACATCAACATGTTCATCAGCGGCGTGGTGATGTCCAGCCTGTTCTTTGGCGGCTACGACATCCCCTTCGTGAACGAAGCGGCCTGGGGTAACCATTGGTGGGTAGGCCTGATCGGCTTCGGCGTGCTCATGACCAAGGCGGTGCTGTTCATCTTCCTGTTCATGTGGATCCGCTGGACCATCCCGCGCTTCCGCTACGACCAGCTGATGAACCTCGGCTGGAAAGGGCTGCTGCCCCTGGCGCTGCTCAACATGCTGATCACCGCCATCGTGGTGCTGGCTTTAAATAAATAAATACAAACGATCCGGGCAAAGCGAAAACGGCTAAATTTGCGGCGTTTCGAAAAAGCCTGGTTTTAAATACATTCCGGATGCAAGCATTAACACAAAGAGGAAAACAGGTGGACCGCCGTCCGATGACGGTGCTGGAAAAGCTGTACCTGCCGGCGATCTTCAAAGGCATGGGTATCACCTTCAGTCACCTCTTCAAAAAAAGACCGACCATCAGCTACCCCGAGCAGACCCGCCCGTTTTCGGCCGTGTTCCGCGGGGTGCATATCCTGAACCGTGACGAAGAAGGACGCGAGCGCTGCACCGCCTGCGGCCTGTGCGCCGTGGCCTGCCCGGCCGAGGCCATCACCATGGAGGCCGCCGAGCGCCAGACCGGCGAAGAGCACCTGTACCGCGAGGAGAAGTATGCCGCCAAGTACGAGATCAACCTGCTGCGCTGCATCTTCTGCGGCCTGTGCGAAGAGGCCTGTCCCAAGGACGCCATCTACCTGTCGCAGACCTTTGCCCAGGCCAACTACGGCCGCGAGGGCTTTATCTATAAGAAACAAGATTTACTCATTCCAAACCCGGTAACCCATCCCGAGGAGTATGCCAAGGCCAAAGGCACCCTGGGAAAGGAAACGAAATAACGGAACCAATTGCAAGCAAACGCATGGGGATCACACAACTACTTTTCTGGACACTCTCGATCATATCGGTTTTCAGCGCCCTGATGGTCATTACCAGCAAGCACCCGGTTTACAGCGTGCTGTGGCTGATCATCACCTTCTTTACCATCTCGGGCCATTATATCCTGCTCAATGCGCAGTTCCTGGCGGTGGTGAACATCATCGTGTACGCCGGCGCCATCATGGTACTGTTCCTGTTCGTGATCATGCTCATGAACCTGAGCAAGGATACCGAGCCCCAAAAGAGCAAGTGGCTCAAGCTGGCCGGCGCAACGGCGGGCGGCTGCCTGCTGCTGGTGCTGGTGGCGGGCCTGCGCCAGGCCGAAGGCCGCATGACCGAGCTGGGAACCGGCGACATCGGCCTCATCCAGAACCTGGGCAAGGTGCTTTTTAGCGAATACGTGGTGCCGTTCGAAATTTCCAGCGTGCTGTTTTTAAGCGCCATGGTCGGAGCGGTAGTCATAGGTAAAAAGAATTAACATGAAAAAGCTCTTTGTATCCCTCCTCGTCCTCTTCTGCTCCTTTATCAGCGCCGGCGTCCAGGCCCAGGAAATCGACCTGAAGGCCCTGGAAAAACTGGACCTGAAGCAACTGTTCGGCAAAAAGCTGACGGTGAAAAAAGGCTTTAGCCCCGACTTTTACCTGGGCAACGTGAAGATCGCTTCGATCGATGCCGTGGAAAAGATCCTGGGTTTTAAAAAGAGTCCCGAGATCAACAAGTTGTTCCGCACCTTCAAGACCGGCCGCACCGTGTACCGGGTTGCCTCCTATACCGGGGCCGCCATCACCGTTTACGGGGCCGTGCGCGGCGCCATCAACAACGCGAAGGATTCGTCTTCCGCTTCCACCAAAGATGCCGCCCTTACCGCCGTGTATGCCGGCCTCAGCTCCGTGGCCACCGGCGTGCTGGTAAAAATGCTGACCAAGGGCGCCTCCTATAAAGCCGTGGACCTGTTCGGCGGCGCCGTCAGGAAAAAGCTGGGGGATATTTTCAAGGTCGATATCGGCCTGGCCCCGCAATACAACGGAACCACCGGACTGAAGGCCGGACTAAAAATAGCCCTTTAATATGCCTATTAACTATTACATATTTCTATCCATTGCCCTGTTCGTTATCGGGATCATCGGTGTGCTGACCCGCCGCAATGCCATCATCATCTTCATGTGCATTGAGCTGATGCTGAATGCCGTGAACCTGCTGCTGGTCGCTTTTTCCAAAATGCACCACCTGGCCGGGGCCGCACAGAACCCCCAGGCGGGCAGCGACGGGCAGTTGTTCGTGTTCTTTATTATGGTGGTGGCGGCAGCCGAAGTGAGCGTGGGCCTGGCCATTATTGTGATGATGTTCCGCAATACCCACTCCATCGACGTGAACTTCCTGAACCGCCTGAAACACTAAGCGCCCTAATACAAAACAAAAACCGCCGCCGAGGCGGAATCGAGATCTATGAGCAATCTGATAGCACTTATTCCACTGCTCCCCTTTATAGGATTCGTCATCAATGGCCTGGGCCGGAACCAGTTGTCCAAGGGCCTGTCGGGCCTCATCGGGAGCGGTGCCGTCCTGGGCTCTTTTTTGATCAGCCTGCTGATCTTTTTCCAAAAGAGCTATTCGGCCAGCCCGATCGAGTACTTCACCTTCTTTTCCGTAGGTGCGCTGAAAGTGCCCTTCGCCTTTTTGGTGGACCAGCTGACGACCCTGTTCCTGCTGATCATCACCGGCGTGGGCTTCCTCATCCACGTGTATTCCACGGCCTACATGCACGAGGAGAAGCGCGAGCACTTTGCCCGCTACTTCGCGTACCTGAACCTGTTCGTGTTTTCGATGCTGCTGCTGGTGATGGGCGCCAACTACGTGATTATGTTCATCGGCTGGGAAGGCGTAGGGCTGTGTTCGTACCTGCTGATCGGCTACTGGTTCAAGAACATCAATTACACCAAGGCGGCCAACAAGGCCTTTATCATGAACCGCATCGGTGACCTGGGTTTCCTGCTGGCGCTGTTCTGGCTGATCACCAAGCTGGGCACCGTTTCGTACGGCGAGGTATTTACCGCCGCCAGCCTGGCGAAGCTGTCCGCCGCCGACATCACCGGCATCACGATGCTGCTGTTTGTAGGCGCCACCGGCAAGAGCGCCCAGATCCCGCTCTACACCTGGCTGCCCGACGCCATGGCCGGTCCCACCCCCGTATCGGCCCTGATCCACGCCGCCACCATGGTGACCGCGGGTATTTATATGATCGCCCGCAGCAACGCCCTGTTCTCCCTGGCGCCTACTACGTTGAACGTCGTGGCCATCATCGGTGCCGCTACGGCCCTGCTGGCCGCTACCATCGCGGTACGGCAGAACGATATCAAAAAGGTGCTGGCGTATTCCACCGTCAGTCAGCTGGGCTACATGTTCCTGGCCCTGGGCAGCGGCGCCTACGTAGCCGCCGTCTTCCACGTGATGACGCACGCCTTCTTCAAAGCTCTTTTGTTCCTGGGCTCCGGCAGCGTCATCCACGCCATGAGCGGCGAGCAGGACATCCGCTTCATGGGCGGGCTGCAGCACAAGCTGAAAACGACCTACTGGACCTTCCTGGTGGGCTGCCTGGCCATTGCCGGCGTGCCGCCTTTTTCGGGTTTCTTTTCCAAGGACGCCATCCTGCTGAGTGCCTTCCAGCACAATAAAGCCCTGTACGTGATCGGCCTGATCACCGCGGCGCTGACCGCCTTTTACATGTTCCGCCTGCTGTTCGTGACCTTCTTCGGCGCCTTCCGCGGCGACGAGGAGCAGCGTCACCACGTGCACGAAAGCCCGGCGCCCATGACCATTCCCCTGGTCGTGCTGGCGGTGCTGTCGGCCATCGGCGGTTTTGTAGGCGTGCCCGAGGTATTCATGCATGGCGGCGAGAAGCTCACCGAGTTCCTGGCACCCGTGATCCCGGTTGCCGAAGGCCACCATATTTCGCACGCCACCGAGATCGGCCTGATGGCGCTGACCACCGGCATCGCCCTGGTGGCCATCATTGCCGCCTGGGTACGCTACCGCAAGTACCGCGAGGAGCAGCCTTCGGCTGTGGGTAAGCTGCTGCAGAACAAATGGTATGTGGACGAACTGTACGACGCCATCGTGGTGAAACCGGTAAACAAGCTGGGTGCCGTATCGAATAAGTATGTGGAAAAATCGGGCATCGACTGGCTGGTGAACGGCGTGGGCCGCCTGGTGAACTACGGCGGCCGCCAGCTGCGCTGGCTGCAAAGCGGCCAGGTCGGCAGCTACGTCCTGCTGATGGTCGTCAGCATGCTGATGTTCTTCGTGCTCCAGTTCTTTTTGAAGAAGTAGGAGGGACGTTTTCCAATTCGTATCATTCGTTCAATTCCTCTAATTCGTATTATGATTGTTTTATTACTGATATTGATTCCTTTAATCGGCGGACTGGTGTCCTTTTCGCTGAAAGACGCCCAGGCCGCCCGGGGCTGGGCCCTGTTGGTGTCGCTGTTGACCCTGGCGGTAGCCCTCTGGGGGCTGGCTATGCCCGATGCGGCGCCCTCCCTGCGGTTCTCCGCCGGCTGGATGTCCACCCTGGGCAGCAGCTTTACCCTGGAGCTGGACGGCCTGTCGCACCTGCTGTGCCTGCTGACCGCCGTTTCCTACCCCATCATCTTTATCGCCACCTGGAAGACCGACTACCGGCGGGCGCACAACTTTTTCGCCCTCATGCTGCTGACCCAGGCCGGCATGATCGGCGTGTTCACCGCCATGGACGCCCTCCTGTTTTACTTCTTCTGGGAGCTGGCGCTGATCCCGGTTTACTTCCTCTGCTCGCAATGGGGCGGGGAAAAACGCATCGCGGTGACCTTTAAATTCTTTATCTACACCTTTACCGGTTCGGTGCTGATGCTGATCGGCCTGCTGTACCTCTACGCGCTGACGCCGGATCGTTCCTTCGCCCTCAGCTCGTTCTACGCCCTGAACCTGCCGGCTTCCACCCAGACCTGGCTGTTCTGGCTGCTGTTCGTGGCCTTCGCGGTAAAGATGCCCGTATTTCCGTTCCATACCTGGCAGCCCGACACGTATGAGCAGTCGCCCACGGCCACCACGATGGTGCTGAGCGGCATCATGGTGAAGATGGGCGTATTCGGCGTGCTCCGCTGGGTAGTGCCGGTGCTCCCGATCGCCACCTACCAGTGGGGCGACGTAGTAATGACGATGTCGGTGATCGGCATCCTGTATGCTTCGGTGATCGCCATCCAGCAGGACGACCTCAAGCGCCTGATCGCTTATTCCTCCATTGCCCACGTGGGCCTGATGGTGGCGGCGATTTTTGCCGAAAACAAAAGCGGCCTGCAGGGCGTGATGATGCAGATGTTCAACCACGGCATCAACATCATCGGCCTGTGGATCGTGGTGGAGCTGATCGAGCGCCAGTTCGGCACCCGCAAGCTGTCCGAGCTGGGCGGCCTGGCCCAGAAGGCGCCGGCCCTGGCCATCATGCTGGTGATCGTGGCCTTCGCCAATATTTCCCTGCCGCTGACCAATGCCTTTGTGGGCGAGTTCCTGATGTTCAACGGCATCTTCAGCTCCACGGCCACCCAGTACAACATCCTGTTCGCCACCCTGGCGGGCATCAGCATTATCCTGGCGGCGGTGTACACCCTGCGGATGGTGCAGAAAGTATTTTATGGCGAGACCAACGCGCTGACCGCTGCCGCCACCGATATCCACCGCAACGAGAAGGCCGCCCTGGCCCTCATCATCGCGATGATCCTGGTGTTCGGCATCTACCCGCAGCCCCTGCTGAACCTGACCGAAGGATTCGTGGACGGCGTGCTGAAGGAAGCGGCTTACAGCGACCTGATTATTAAGAAATAAGGCTTCCCCAGCGGGAGGCCGGGCCGGCGGACCCGGTCCAATGATGATAAATTTCAGATGAAATCAATATGAACGCATTAATCTTATCGGCTGTCTCGGGTGTCCTCATGATGTTCAGCGGCCTGTTTTTAAACAGCAGAAGCTCGGTACGCAACCTGGCCCATGTGCTGTTGCTGCTGGTGATTGTCGCCAATATCCTGGAGCTGAAGGGCATCCATTTCTTTCCCATCGACCTGAAGAACATGATGCGGTTCGATCCCTTCGCCCTGCTGTTCACCCTGGTGGCTTCCGTAAGCACGCTGGCCTTCTTCCTGCTGTCGTCCCGCGACATGGAGCGGGTAGGGGTGAGCTACAGCGAGTATTTTGCGCTGATCTTCTTTATCCTTTGCGGCGTGGGCCTGGCGGCTTCGTTCACCTCCCTGCTGCTGCTGTTCCTGGGCATCGAGATCATTTCCATCCCGCTCTACATCCTCACCGGCAGTGAAAAGAATAACCTCAAAAGCAACGAGGCCGCCCTCAAGTACTTCCTGATGGGATCCTTTTCCACCGGCCTGATGCTGATGGGCATTGCCCTGGTCTACGGGGCTTCCGGCTCGTTCTTTACCACCAACATCCAGATGATGCAGCCCAACGTGCTGATGATCACCGGGCTGATGATGCTGCTCTTCGCCCTCGCTTTCAAGGTGTCGGCGGCACCCTTTCACTTCTGGACGCCCGACGTATACGACGGGGCACCTACGGTATTTACTTCCTTCATGGCCACGGTGGTCAAGGCGGCCGGCTTTATTGCCTTCATGCGGTTGTTCAATGAAGCCTTTGCCAACATCCGCCCCGAGTGGAAGCTGCTGGTAGGCATCATCACCGTCCTGACGCTCTTTATCGGCAACATCACCGCCGTGTTCCAGCAAAGCGTCAAACGCATGCTGGCGTATTCGAGCATTTCGCAGGCCGGCTTTATGATGCTGGCGGTGTATTCGCTCAATTCCGACGCCCAGGAAGGCCTGGTGCTGTACGCAGCCGCCTACTCTTTGGCCACTATCGGCATCTTTGCCGTGCTGATCAAGATGAAGGACCAGACCTTCGAGGGCTTTAACGGCTTTGCCCGGCAGCAGCCCCTGATCGCCGCGGTCCTGACCATCTTCGTGCTGTCGCTGGCCGGCATCCCGCTGACCGCCGGCTTCCTGTCCAAGTTCTACATGCTGCGGGCCACCATCGCCGCCGGCAGCCTGTGGCTGGCGCTCTTTGCCGTGCTGATGGCCGCCGTGAGCGTTTATTACTATTTCCGCCTTATCCAGGCCATGTACTTCCGCGAAGGCGATGCCCGGGCATTCGACGTCACTTCGGGCTTTAAATATACCTTGGTGGGCCTGGCGGCCGTGACGATCCTTTTGGGTCTGTTCCCCGGTATTTTGACGTATTGGCTTTATTTTTAACATTTATGGTTCGTGGATTGTAACGGGTGAAACTGCCCGCAAAGGGCATTTTATTAGTACAACCACTTAATTGAAGGAGAAACTCTGCAGTAAAAGCAACCCTAAACCGCGAACACAAACGATAAACCATAAAGGTTCACTATTTTAGTGAACCTTTTTTTATGCAGACCCTGGACGTCTTCTCGCTTGCCTTCCGATCCGTCCGCAGCAACAGGCTGCGTTCGGGCATCACCGTCGCCATTATCGCCTTCGGCATTATGGCACTGGTAGGCATTGTAACGGCGATCCAGGCCATGAACCAAAAGTTGACGGAAAGCTTCTCCACAATGGGGGCAAACGGGTTCAGCATCCGTTATAAAGAAAGAAGCTTTAGGATGGGAGGGAACAACAGCCTCAGCCTGAAAGTGGCGCGGAAGAGCGCCCGCAAGCAGAAGCAGTCCAGCCTGGGAAGGCTGGTCACCAAAGACGAGGCCCGGGAGTTTGTAAACCGGTACCGCTTCCCTGCCCTGGCCGGCATTTCCGTAATGGCGACAAAGTCGGCCATCGTCACGGCCGGCGGCCGGAAAACCAATCCCAATGTATTCCTGTTCGGGGGCGACGAGCACTACCTGGCGCTGAATGGCTTTGAGGTGGAGCGGGGCCGCAACTTTACCCGGCAGGAGGTGCTGGCCGGCGGCAGCGTCTGCATCGTGGGGCCGGACGTGGCGAAGAAGCTTTTTCCGGACCGGCCGGAACGGGCCGTCAACAGCACCCTCCGCATCAACGGCCGTCCCTACCGCGTCATCGGCCTGCTGGCCTCCCGGGGCGCCACCTTTGGCTTCAGCCGCGACAACCTGGTGCTGACCAGCTACAACAACGTAGAACGAAATTTCGTCGCCACCGCCTCTTATGTCATCGGCATCCAGGCGCGGAATGTGAACCAGGTGGAGGAAGCCATGGGCGAGGCCGAGGGCCTGTTCCGGGGCATCCGCGGCCTCCAGGTCACCGAAGAAAGCAATTTTGTGCTCGACCGCAGCAACAGCGTGGCCGAGAAAGCCATGAACAGCCTGGGTTTCCTGACTATTTCGGCCACCATCATCGGCCTGATTACGGTGATCGGGGCGGCTATCGGCCTGATGAACATCATGCTGGTGTCGGTGACGGAGCGCACCCGCGAGGTGGGGCTGATCAAGGCCATCGGGGGCAAAAGCCGGGTAATCCGGCTGCAGTTCCTGGCGGAGGCGCTGATCATCAGCGTCCTGGGTGCCCTGTCGGGCATCCTGATGGGGATCGGGGTAGGCAATATCTTTTCCATGGTGCTGAACACGGGCTTCGTCGTGCCCTGGCGGTGGATCCTCTACGGGGTGGCCATCTGCTCGGCGGTGGGATTTCTGGCAGGGCTGTACCCGGCGGTAAAAGCGGGGAAATTAAGTCCCATAACGGCTTTGCGCTACGAATAGTTAACAGGTTTTTTTCAATAGAAGAAAAATATTAAGAAAAAGATTGAATAAATTCGCTTTCCGTTTTTGCAGAGGTGAATGTAGAAATGAGATTAAAAAAAATATGATGAAAATTTTGTTTTTCCTCATAACGTTTAACATTTTTTTTCCTTAGCATTGTGACCTTAAATTTTTAAACATAAACCTTTCATTTCGTAAAACTTAAAAATTACAGTCATGGTAGAAACAAGACCGTCTACAACAACTACAACACCATCAGCGAAGACAGCATCTACATCCGTGCAACCTAAAAAAGGCGGCAATGCCATTTCCTGGATTGCCCCGGTAGTTTGTATTGTAGCTGGTTATTGCATTTGGAGATTTTTGATGGGAGCTGAAACAGGCTTCAAACAACCCGATCCCGCCGGTGGCTTCTGGCCGCACCACGTAGGCCCCAAATCCGCCTTTAACGGTATTTATGAAGGGGGTATCATCGTTCCGATCCTGATTGGCATGTTCCTTATGGTAGTGGTATTCTCGATCGAGCGCTTCCTCACCATCAGCAAAGCCCTGGGTAAAGGTTCTATTGCCGACTTCATACGTCGCGTACAGTTCCAACTGGCCAACCGCAACGTGGATGCCGCTATTGCCGAGTGCGACAAACAACGCGGTTCCGTAGCCAACGTAATGAAAGCTGGTCTGCGCCGCTACAAAGAAATGATCGCCAACACCGAGCTGGATACCGATCAGAAAGTTCTGGCCATTCAGAAAGAAGTGGAAGAAGCTACCGCCCTGGAACTGCCCATGCTGCAGAAGAACCTGGTGTTCCTGTCTACGATTGTTTCCGTAGGTACACTGACCGCCCTGCTGGGTACTGTATTAGGTATGATCCGTTCGTTCTCCGCCCTGGGTGCTGAAGGTGGCGCCGGTGGTGCCTCTGCCCTGGCCGTAGGTATCTCTGAAGCCCTGTACAACACCGCCCTGGGTATCGGTACTTCCGCTGTGGCCCTGGTTATGTACAACATCTTCACCACTAAGATCGACAGCATCACGTACGGTATCGATGAGTCTGGTTTCACCCTGACCCAGTCTTTTGCTTCCATGTACAAATAATGTACGGAGCAGGAGTTATGGAAAACAGGATGTTATTGAATCTCAATCTTACCAAATTTTAAGTCAACATGCCAAGTGTAAAAATTCCCAGGAAAAGCACTGATACGGATATGACCCCGTTTGTGGACGTGGCGTTCCTTATCCTGAGCTTCTTCATCCTGGCGACCAAATTCAAACCACCGGCTCCCGTCGAGATCAAAACCCCGTATTCGGTTTCTACCAAGGAACTCCCGCAGAACGATGCGATCCTGGTAGAGTTGGACAAGGAAGGAAAAGTGTACTTTTCCATGCTTTCCGAAAACGACCCGCAGGTGAAATACGACGTGATCAAGAATCTGAACAATACAAGGAATCTTGGATTGACAGAGGCCGAAATGCAAAACTTTACGAAGTCGATTTCGATCGGCGTTCCGTTCCAGCAGTTAAAGCAGTTGCTTGCCCAACCGGCAGAGAACCATGCTTCCATCAAACAACCGGGGATTCCGGTTGCTGATACTGCCAACAACGAATTGTACTTCTGGATCCGTGACGCAGTGAGCGCCTTTTCCGGCCGCAAGATCAACTACCTGATCAAAGGTGACAACGATGCCAAGTATCCCAACTTTAAAAACGTTCTGGCAGCCTTCAAAAAGAACGACATTTTTAAATTCCAGTTGGTGACCTCGCCCGAAGAAGCCCCGATCGGTACGGACCTGTACAATACCCGTAAAGGTTTGAAATAGGAGTAAAAACGATTATTAACAACAAAATACTGACAACATGGCTTCATTAGATACTGGCGGTGGCGATAGTGGCCATAAGAAAGGCCCAGGCGTCAAAAAGGCCAAGAAGCTTTCCACCCGTGTGGACATGACACCGATGGTGGACCTGGGGTTCCTGCTGATCACCTTCTTTATCTTCACCTCTACCATGAGTACGCCCACTACCCTGGACTTATTCATGCCCAAGGATACCGATAAGAAGGAAGAGCAGAACAAAGCCAAGGAGTCGGGTGCCCTGACCATCCTGATGGGCGCCAAGGACAACGTATTTTATTACGAAGGCCAGCTGGCTCCGGATGCTTCCAACTTCAAAACCACGAACTTCAAGGGGATTCGCGATGTGATCATCAATAAAAAGAAGACCACGCCCGCCGATGACCTGGTGATTGTGATCAAGCCCAATGAAGAGGCGACCTACAAAAACACGGTGGACATGCTCGACGAGATGACCATCAACGAAGTGAAACGTTTTGCAATGGTGGATATTTTCCCGGATGAAAATAAATTAATTCATGCCACCCAGGGTACGCCCATGCCTGCGGAAACGCCGGCGGCCGCACCCGCACCTGCGCAGTAATGCTGGGTATGGAAAATAGACAGTACTGCATCTAACAACAAATATTCAAAATGGAAGCAAATAAGATTTTAAGTGCCGACATTCTCGACATCCTCTTTGAGGACCGGAATAAGGCTTACGGAGCCTACGAGCTGCGCAAGACGTACAACCGGCGCATCACTCTTGCTTTGCTGATCACTGCCGGGGTTGCACTGGCCATCTTTATTGCCGTGTTCGTGAACAGGGCACTGGAGGCCAACAAACCCGCCCAGCTGGAAGTAAAGGAAGTGGTGTTGGAAGACATCAAGCAGGAGAAAGAGGAGGAGGAGAAAAAACCTGAGCCCCCTCCGCCGCCTCCGCCGAAACAAGAACCCCCCAAGGTGGAAATGACCAAATTCACCCCGCCCCAGATCGTGAAGGACGAGGAAGTGAAGAAAGAAGACATTCCGCCGGAAATGGAAAAAGTGGAAGAAACCAAGATCGGCGTTATCAACCAGGAAGGTATTAAGGACGAAGGTCTGGCCGCTCCCCCGGTAGTGGATGCCGGTAAGGCGGTGGTGGAAGCCCCGAAGCCCGTGGAAGACGAATCCAAGGTATTCGAGAAGGTAGAAGTGGAAGCTGAATTCCCCGGTGGTACTTCGGCCTGGGCCCGCTACCTGAACCGCACCCTGAACGGTAGTGTTCCCGTGGACAACGGTGCACCGGAAGGATCTTACACTGTTATCGTTCAGTTCATTGTGGACAAGGCCGGTGCCATCAGCGATGTAAAGGCCCTGACCAACCACGGTTACGGTATGGAAGAAGAAGCCATCCGCGTAATCAAGAAAGGTCCGAAATGGACCCCGGCTATCCAGAACGGTCGCAACGTAAACGCGTACCGCAAGCAGCCGATCACCTTTGTAATTGCCGCGCAATAATAGTCTGACAATTTATAAAGTGTTTTATAGGCCCCTCGCTCTTCGCGGGGGGCTTTTTTGTTGGGAATTCTGCGGTGTTCCCGAGTTTAGTTCCTGAGTTTCTCAGTTCCTGAGTTCCTGGGTTAGCGTAACTCCGGAGGAAGGCATCCGGAGGATCAGAAGCTAAAAGCCTTATAGCGCCCTGTCTGCTCTATTGAAGGAAAGATCACGTATCCCGGAATTGTATTCCGGGTAAGTTCGGTTCACCCTTAGGCCCTTTTTGAAGCCACGATTTTGGCCAGGTGGCAGCCTGTTAGGCTGTCATTATGAGGACCCATTTCGGGGCAACAATTATAAACCCGGTGAAAACCTTTGAGACTGTCATTATAAGCGCAGCGAAGCATCCCGTCGGGAAAGGATAGCTGTTGCGGTTCGAAGGAATGGTTTCCAAAACCAGCCTAACCCCGAAAACAACTGGAATCCTAACCTTATGTTGGAGTGTTCCCAACACCAAAACAACTCGTGAACGCGTGAAGTTGTGAACGCTGGAACTGAACGCAGGAACTCAGGAACTTTGGAACTCAGGAACTTTTTTCGTCTAATTTTGGAACGTTATGAATTTGAAACTTTCCGGCTGGGACGATACGATCGTGGCATTGGCAACACCGCCCGGTGTGGGCGCCCTGGGCATTATACGACTGAGCGGCACTGCGGCCATCGAAGTGCTGAATAACCTGTTTCCTTCCAAGGATTTGGCCAAGCAGGCCTCCCATACCCTGCATGTAGGCTATTTAAAAAACGGCGAGCAGGTGCTGGATGAAGTGGTGATCTCGCTCTATAAAGCCCCTCGGTCGTACACCGGCGAGGATGTGGCCGAGATCAGCTGCCACGGCTCGCCTTTTATCCTGCAGCAGGTGATCGATGCCTGTATCCAGAAAGGCGCCCGCCTGGCCAAGGCCGGGGAATTTACGTTGCGCGCCTTTTTGAACGGCAAGCTGGACCTGACCCAGGCCGAGGCTGTGGCGGACCTGATCGTCAGCAATACCGCCGCTTCGCATAAAACCGCCCTGACCAATATCCGTGGCGGCTTTTCTTCGGCATTAAAAGACCTGCGGGAGCAGCTGATCCAGTTTTCCGCCCTTATCGAACTGGAGCTGGACTTTTCACAGGAAGACGTGGAATTCGCCGACCGTACCCGCCTGAATAACCTGGTGGTGGATGCCCTTTCCCAAACCGGCCGCCTGCTGCAATCCTTCAAGTTGGGGAACGTGATTAAGAACGGGGTAAGCGTGGCTATCATCGGCAAGCCCAATGCCGGCAAGTCCACCCTGCTGAATGCGTTGCTGAATGAAGACCGGGCCATTGTTTCCGATATTCCGGGCACTACCCGGGACACTATTGAGGAAGTGATCAACATCGACGGCATCCTGTTTCGCCTCATCGATACTGCCGGTATCCGCGAACATTCCACCGATGTCATTGAAACGGTAGGCATTGAAAAAAGCCTGCAAAAGATGAAGCAGGCCGATGTAGTGCTGTATTTATTCGACGTGAACGAAATGTCCAATGAGGAGCTGCGTTCCATTGCCGGGCAGCTGGAGCAGCAGGGCAGCAATTTTTTGCTGGTAGGCAACAAGGCGGATGCGGTGGACGAAAAGGAAGTGCGGGCCAAGTTTACCGACGTGGCCGGCATCATCTTTATTTCCGCTAAATCGCACCTGCACCTGGAAGTGCTGAAAGAGCGGATGGTGGATGTGGTGCTGCAGGAAAAGGTGCAGGCCGAAAACGTGATCGTTACCAATGCCCGTCACTACCATGCCCTACAACAGGTTCATTCTTCACTGAAAGATGTAGCCGAAGGCTTGGAAAACCGTTTGCCCGGAGATTTGTTGGCACTGGATATACGCCGTTGCCTTCAGTACTTGGGAGAGATTACGGGGGAGATTACAAATGATGATCAACTGGATTATATTTTCTCTAAGTTCTGTATCGGAAAGTAATGGGGCGCTCTCAAAATTTCTTTTACCAACACCATCACATTGACCAAAATATCGGGTATTTCAAATTCCTATCATATGTCAGAAAACAATTTGCAACGATTTCTAGATGCTCAGGATAAGCGTTATGCGATTGCCCTGGAAGAAGTGAAAAGCGGTCGGAAGCGTAGCCACTGGATGTGGTACGTCTTTCCTCAGATACAGGGTTTGAGCCTAAGTGAAACATCAAAATACTATGCGATCAAAGACAGCAGCGAAGCGGCTGCTTACCTGGACCACCCCTTGCTGGCCAGCCGGCTGGAGGAGATGAGCAACGCCTTGCTTCAATTGCCCGGTAGCGATGCCCACGCCATACTCGGCAGCCCGGATGATCAGAAGCTGCGCTCTTCCATGACTTTATTTTCCACTGTGCCCGGCGCCAGTCCGGTGTTTGTAGCCGTTTTGGAAAAGTTTTATGGAGGGGAGAAAGATCACAAAACCCTTGAGCTACTCCAAAGGCAGCATTGAAATACCGCCACCCATGCAAGAAGCATTTTTTTTACGCACACGAGCAACGGCGTATGTTTCGACGTCCTGAACGGTTTTAGCTTTATTCCAAGAAAGTGACTTTTTGCCGGAAATAATGGTTACAGATTCTTATCCGGCAAGGACAGATACTAGCCCGCCTGAGGCGTATGCTGGTTCTCTCAAAATAAGACCAAAACTTGAGACATGTTTGCCGGACAAACATGTTTTATGAAACTGCTCCACCAAACTATGACAGCTGTAAAGCTCTATCCTTTCTCCATCCTTTCGGTTTTGTTGCTGCTATTGCAGGTACCTGCTTTCAGTCAAAGAACTGATACGGCCAAGGTCATTTATTCCGACAAAAACTCCTGGGAATACAAGATGGAAACAGGAAGGGATCCCTGGATGCGTACCCGCCGGAACCAGGATTTCCAGGTATATCACAAATACAGGCAGGAAAAGCAAGCGGTAACCAATGGCAGGCGGCATATAGCAAATGGCAGCTATTACGGCAATGCCACGCTAAACTGGCTGAATGACGTCAGTGAAATTGAACTGGCAGCCGCAGGAATTACCCGGCAGAATGCAGACAGCTTTATCTATCATGTGACGCTGAACGACAGTGTCGAGCTGGTTCCCTGGAGCAAGCCCCGGGAATTCCGGTCCGCCAATGGTTTCACCTATGCCTACCTGGGTAGGTTCGCCGCCGCCGGCAGGATAATTCGATTAGAGCTATATAAGACGGGGAAATACTTTGACCGTAGCGAATCGGTGTTCAACAGCCTTTATCTTCCCCCGGCAAAGCTGAAAAATGTAGTGCTTGCCTATAATGACAAATACCTGTTCAAACCCTACAAGCAGCATTTTATTCCCATCAGCAAACAGTTGCCCTTCGACACATCCGACTGGAAAAAGGACGCGATAAAGTTCCACTGGTCTGACAGCATCAATCACCTGCGCATAGAAATGGATGCCACCCTTCAGAACGATATGTACAATGTGTACCTGAAGCGCACTATAGACGGAAAGACGGACACCGCCTATATTTCCAACAACTGGGAAATGACGTACTACACGCCATGGCCTTTTTTCCGGATCAACAGTTCCTTTTTCAACCGGCCGGGCCGCTATGAAATTCTGGTGGTGCCGGAAGCTCCCGAGGATTTCCGGCATAATTCCAAAACCAGCGCCGTTTCTGTTCCCTTTACCGTACTGGCCAACGAAACGACGCTGTTTTCCCTGCAGCAGGTGCTGCTAGGGCTGGGCGGGGTGTTGCTGGCCGGTTCCCTGCTGTTTGCCTATGTCCATCGGCGGAACAAAAGTAGGCTCGCCCAGGCCGCCCAACAGCAGGAAATAGCCCGGCTCCAACTGACTTCCGTTCGCGCACAACTGAACCCGCACTTTGTGTTCAATGCCCTGGCAGGCATACAAAACCTGATCAACAAGAATGAAATCCTGGCGGCGAATTCCTACCTGTCGCGCTTTGCCCGCATCACCCGGGGCGTGCTGGACGAGCATAAGACGGACCTCGTCAGCATTACGGATGAAATGAAGTTGCTGCACGATTACCTGCAGATGGAACAGCTGCGTTTTGGCTTCCGCTACACCATCGAGGTGGATGAGGCCATGGACGTCACCAATACGGAGCTCCCGGCCATGCTGCTGCAGCCTTTTGCTGAAAATGCCGTCAAGCATGGCGTTGCCCGCTTGAAGGAGGGCGGCCTGATCGAGATCCGGCTGCGGCAACAGCACCATAACCTGGTGGCTTCCGTGCGGGATAACGGTCCTGGCTTCCTGGTGGAACGCCCCTCGGAAGGCCGGGGACTGGCATTGTCTAAAAAACGCATCGAACTTTTGAATACCTTTTACACGGAAACGCCGATCCTCCTGGACATCCAATCCGGTACAGGTGGGACCTTGGTTTCCATAACCCTTCAAAACTGGATGGAGCATGCGTGTACTGCTCGTGGATGACGAAGCGCCGAACCGGGAGAACCTGCAGGAACTCCTGAAACAGTACTGTCCCGAAGTAACGGTGGTGGCCGAGGCGGACAGCGTGGCGGAGGGCGTGGCGCTGATTCGCCGCCATGCCCCCGAACTGGTCCTGCTCGATATCCGGATGCAGGACGGGACGGGCTTCGACCTGCTGCAACAACTGGGGCAGGTGGATTTCGAAGTCATCTTTATCACCGCTTACGATCAATACGGCATCCAGGCCGTCAAGTATGCGGCCCTGGATTACCTGCTCAAGCCTGTCGATATTGGCGAACTGCAGGCGGCTATCGGGAAGGCACAGGTGAAGATCGGGCAAAAGCAAAAGAACGAGCGCATGGAATACCTGCTGGACTATCTCAACAGGGGCAGGGAGTTTCCGTCCAAAATCGCCCTGCCCCTTTTCCATGAAACATTGTATGTGGACGTAGCGGAAATAATCCGCTGTGAAGCCAACAACACCTATACCTATTTTTACCTGAGTTCCGGCGAGCAGGTGCTGGTTTCCCAAACCCTCAAAGAGTATGAACTGCTCCTGGAACCGCAAGGCTTCCTGCGCACCCACCAGTCGCACCTGGTCAACATCGCTTTTGTTCGCAGCTGGTTGAAGGAGGATGGCGGGTCCCTGTTGTTGAAAGACAAAACGAGGGTGCCGGTATCAAAACTAAACCGCGAAAAAGTGAAGGCGGTACTCCGCCGCCAGTTGGGCCTGCAGTAAGCGTTAGGCTGTGCCGATGCGAAAAATTATATTTTAAATTTCGTTGGAAGAACTGCTTTTTCTATATTTGTCCACATATTTAGTAGACTATTTGACCGGCCGTACTGTTAACCGCCAGCATGACCCGGTCCTTAACCCTAAACGCATACAGTAATGTATCTTCCCGTTTCCAATTCAACGTGTTCTTTGGCGGTGCAATCATCCTTTCGTTCTCCGGTAAACTTTTATTGTTAGCGCCTTTTATCCCGGTAGCCTGCAGCGCTATTCATGGGAAAAACCCGTGGTGAACCGTGCTGCCCGGTAGCCGGCTATGCATCTTTCCATTTCATTTATAACGATAAAAGACCTTCGCGAGAGGGTGGGAAATCTATTGCTACAACATGAGAACCGTTTTTACCGCAACCCCTGCTGATGCTTCCGTTTTTTTGCGCATAACCATGCTGTTGGTCTTGGTGGGCAGCATGCTCCTCAGCCGGGCCCAGACCAACATTACCCTTTCAGGAAAAGTGACCGACCAGTCGGGCAAGCTGCCCCTGGCCGGCGCTACGGTGCACATTAAAGGCACCACCCACGAAGTGGTGACCAACGACCGCGGGGAATTCAGCTTTCTTACCGGCCAGCGCCTGCCGGTCACCTATATCGTCAGCTACGTGGGCTATCTTACCCGGGAAGTGACGTCCACCACCGGCCAGGGATTTTCCATAGCTCTGGACCAGGGCAACAACCAGCTCAATGATGTGGTGGTGATCGGCTATGGCACGCAGAAGAGAAGCGACCTCACCGGCTCCATCGCCTCGGTGCCCCCCCAGGCCCTGAAACAGCCGGTCAGCTCGTTTGACAAGGCCCTCCAGGGTGCGGTAGCCGGCGTGCAGGTGACGCAAAGCAACGGCGCCCCCGGCAGCACCGCCAGCATCCGCATCCGCGGCGGCAACTCCATCACCGGCAAAAGCGAGCCGCTCTATGTCATCGACGGCTTTATCGTCTACAACAGCAATGCCGACGTGGATGCCGGCGTGACCAGCGGCGCGGGCCTCAATGCCCTTTCTACCATCAACCCCAGCGACATCGAATCCATCAGCGTATTGAAGGATGCCTCGGCCACCGCCATTTACGGCGCCCGGGGGGCCAACGGCGTCATCATCATTACCACCAAAAAGGGAAAGGCCGGCAAGAACGTGGTCACTTACGACGGGTCCTACGGCGTACAGGAAATCACCCGGCGCATCGATGTGCTGACGAGTGCGCGGGACTGGGCGCTGCTCAAAAACGAAGCCCGCGTGAATGCCGGCAAAACGCCTTATTATACAGAAGCGCAACTGGCCACCCTGGGCGAAGGTACGGACTGGCAGGGCGCCGCCTTTCATAAGGCCGCCCTTCAAAACCACCAGCTGAGCATCGCCGGCGGCGACGAACGCACCAGCTACTCCATTTCGGGCAATTATTTCAAACAGGACGGCATTTTGCGCAACACCAACTTTGAGCGCTACTCCACCCGCATCAACCTGGACCGCAATGTATCCTCCCGCTTTAAGGTGAGCACCAACTTTACGGCCAGCAAGGTGAAAACGCAGGTGGCCAGCGACAACGTGGTGCGCTCCCTGCTGCTGATGCCGCCTACCGTTCCCCTGAAAGATTCTTCGGGAAAGTACACCTACCAGAGCGAGTTCGAAACGCCCCTGGGCAACCCGGTGGCCACCCTCTACCAGGAAACCAACCAGTCGCAGACCTACCGCGTCCTGGGCAATATCTTTGGCGAGTACCGGCTGCTGGACGGCCTGAAGGCCAAGGTTTCCTTCGGCGCCGACGTTATTTCCAACAAGCAAAACCGCTACATCCCTTCCTCCATCTACCAGGGCGCCAATACGAACTCCACCGGCACGGCCTCCGTGGGCCATAAGATCACCAATACCTGGCTGAATGAAAATACCCTGAACTACGTCAAAAAGCTGGGCGCCCTGCATTCCTTCAACGCGGTGGCGGGCTTCACCCAGCAGGCGACCCGTTCGGAAAGGGTAGTGGCCGCCTCGCAGGGCTTCGTCACCGACCTGCTGTCGTACAACGACCTGGGCAGCGCTTCCACCTACAACCAGCCCACCTCCGGCTCCTTTGACGAAGGTCTCCGTTCCTTCCTGGGAAGGGTGAATTACTCCTTTGCCGACCGCTATTTGTTTACCGTCAGCGGGCGCGCGGACGGCTCCTCGCACTTCGGCGCGAAGAACAAGTGGGGGTATTTTCCCTCGGCGGCCTTTGCCTGGAACCTGGGCAAGGAATCGTTTCTTCCGCTTCCTTACGCGGTCAACAACCTCAAGCTGCGCCTGAGCGCCGGCGTTACCGGCAACCAGGAGATCAGTCCCTACCAGTCGCTGTCCACCCTCAACAACAACACCTACTTTTTCAACAACGTGACGGTGGTGGGCTTTTCGGCCAACCGCATCGCCAACGAGGAACTGAGCTGGGAAAAGACCACCCAGTACGACGCCGGCCTGGACGTAGACCTGTTCAAAAGCCGCATCAGCCTGACCGTGGACGTCTACTACAAACGCACGGACGACCTGCTGCTGAATGTGAATATTCCTTACACCACCGGTCAGTCCACCGCCTTGCTGAACTACGGCTCCGTTTCCAACAAGGGCCTGGAGCTGGCGCTGACGACCGAGAACCTGAGGGGCGCCCTCAACTGGAATACCAGCCTGGTGTTTTCGCTCAACCGAAATAAGGTGGAAAGCCTGGGCGACGGCATCGACTATATTATTTCCGGGGCTAGCATCGCCAGGGTAGGCGAACCCCTGGGAACCTTTTATGGCTTTAAAACGGACGGCCTGTTCCAAACCAAGGACGATATTTCCAAACTGCCGGTCTACCTGACCAAGAACAAGCCGGGCGACCAGCGGTACGTGGACCAGGACGGCGACGGCAGGATCACCGAGACGGGCGACCGTACGCTTATCGGCAACGCACAACCGAAATTTATCGGCGGCCTGACCAACAACTTTTCCTATAAAGGCCTGGATATAACCCTCTTCTTCCAGGGATCGTACGGCAACCAGGTGTTTAACCAGAACCGCCAGCAGCTGGAGCTGCTCAGCGGCCAGCAGAATGCATCGGTGACGGCCCTGCAGCGCTGGACGCCCACGAACCCGGGCAACCTGGTGCCCCGGGCCTTTGAAGACCCCGCGGCCGCCAACTCCGACCGCTTCGTGGAAGACGGCTCCTACCTGCGGCTGAAGAACCTGGTGGTGGGGTACACCCTCCCGCAGCGCTGGTCGCAAAAAGTCCGCTCCACGCAGGTGCGCCTGTACGTGACGGCGCAGAACCTGCACACCTGGACGAAGTACACCGGCTTCGACCCCGAAGTGAGCCGCAACGGCCAGACCACCCTGACCCAGGGGATCGACTATGCGCTTTATCCCAACGCCAAAACCATATCCGGGGGCCTGACCCTTTCCTTTTAACGAATCCATCGCTGTCTCTCATGAAAAAGCTTTTTTCCATAGTTGTCTTATCGGTTCTCTTTGCCTCCTGCGCCAAGCTCAAAGAGGAGCCGGATTCCGTGATCACCACCGGGCAGTTCTACCAAACCGCCGAGGAAGCGGTGGCCGCGGTGAACAGCATTTACAACGCGGCCCTGAACAACGGCGGCATCACCATGTACAACCGCCTGTTCAACCTGGCGTTCGAGATCCAGACCGATGACGTCATCGCCGGCCAACGGGTCACCAACATCGACGTGCGCGCTATGTCGTCGCTGACGCAGTCGACCACCAACGACCGGGTGGACGAGCTGTGGCGCGAGCATTACGTGGCCATCAACCGGGCCAACATCGCCATCGACCGGGTACCCCAAATCGATATGGACACGGTGCTCCGGAAGCGCCTGGTGAACGAAGCCCGGTTTTTAAGAGGGCTGCTGTATTTCAACCTGGTACGCCTCTGGGGCAGGGTGCCGCTGGTGCTGCACGAGTCCACCACCCTGGGCAAGGACGCCATCCAGGTGGGCCAGGCTTCCGTGGAGGAGGTGTATGCCCAGGCCATCGCCGACCTGCAGGCGGCGGAGCAGCTGCCCGCCACCTACGCGGCCGCCGATGCCGGCAGGGCCACGTCCGGGGCCGCCAAATCCCTGCTGGCCAAGCTGTACCTCACCCGCAGGGAATGGGACAGGGCGGCCGCCAAAAGCCTCGAAGTGATCAACGGCCCCTATGGCTATGACCTGTTCCAGAACTTTGCCGACGTCTTCAACGTCGCTACGAAAAACGGCAAGGAGCACATTTTTTCCGCCCAGTGCAAGGGCGGCAACGGGCAGGGCAACCGCCTGGCTTCTTCCTGCACGCCCGTTGGCATCCCGGGGGTGGCCTCCGCCGGCACCGACGAACCCAATGCCGGCGTGTACGCCCTGTTCAGCGCATCCGACAAGCGCCGCGACGTGACCTTCTTCACCTCCCTGGTCAGCCCCACCAACGGCAGGACCTACACCTTCGCGCCCCGCTTTTACAAATACTTTGACCCGGCCAATATGGCCACGCCGACCGAGTCGAACCAGAACGTCCCCGTGATCCGTTTTGCCGAAGTGTTGTTGATTTATGCCGAAGCGCTCAACGAGGCGAACGGCCCGGGAACGGAAGCCTATGGGGCCATCAACCGGGTGCGCCGGCGGGCCGGCCTGGACCCCCTTCAAAACCTGTCGCAGGACCAGTTCCGCGAAGCGGTTTACCTGGAAAGGCGGCTGGAGCTGCTGTTTGAATTCCAGCGCTGGTTCGACCTGATTCGCACCCGCCGCATGGTGGCCGCCCTGCATGCCGCCGGCAAGACCAATGCGGCCGAAAAGCACTACCTCCTGCCCATCCCGCAGCGCGAAATCGACCTCAATCCCCGGCTGGTGCAAAACCCGGGCTGGTAATTTCAAAAACTTTTGAAACCGATACGACACAACAAGATGATTCAAAAAAAGCACCTGCTTTATTTTTCCGGCCTTTTGCTGGCCCTTTTCTGCGCCCGCGGCTCCTTCGCGCAAAGCGCGGGCAGCCGGCCCAATATCCTGTTCATTTACATGGACGACCTGGGCTGGACCGACGTGGCCCACGGCAGCACCTTTTACGAAACGCCCCATATCGACCGGCTGGCCAAAGAAGGCCTTTCCTTCAGCCAGGCCTATTCGGTGGGCCCCAACTGCGCCCCCAGCCGGGCCTCGCTGCTGACGGGCAAGTACACGCCCCGGCACGGCGTATTTACCGTGGGCACCTCCGAAAGGGGTGACTCCACCCAGCGCCGGCTGGTGCCGGTACAAAGCAACCCCCTGCTGGCGCCTTCCTTTGTTACCATCGCCGAGGAACTGAAAAATGCCGGCTATGCCACGGGCCTCATCGGCAAATGGCAGCTGGGCAACCAGAAGGGCGGCACCGGCCCCCGCCAGCAGGGATTCGATTTCGTAGTCTCCGGCAGCCCGGGCACCCCCTCTTATTTTTATCCCTATACCAAAGGCGGCAAACCCGGCGCGCCGCACGAAGGCCTGGAAAAGGGCCGGGAAGGGGAGTACCTCACCGACCGGCTGACCGATGAAGCCATCGGCTTTCTGCAACAGCGCCGCGAGCAGCCGTTCTTCCTCTACCTCTCTTATTTTGCCGTGCATACCCCCATCCAGGCCAAGGAAGAAAAGATCCAAAAATATAGGGCCAAAAAGGGCAATGCCTACCACAACCAACCGGTCTACGCCGCCATGCTGGAAAGCGCCGACGAAGGCGTGGGACGGGTACTGGAGGCCCTGGAAGCATTAAAGATTGCAGACAATACGGTGGTGGTCTTTTATTCCGATAACGGCGGCTACGGGCCGGCATCCGGCCAGTACCCGCTCCGGGGCGCCAAGGGAATGCTGTACGAAGGTGGTGTTCGGGTACCCCTGATCGTGAAATGGCCCGGAAAAACAAAGGCCGGGTCGATAGAAGCTACCCCGGTGATCGGTGTGGACTTTTACCCTACGCTCCTGGACATTGCCGGCGTACGCCGGCCGCTGAACGCCCAGGTGGACGGGAAGAGCTTTTTGCCCCTGCTGCTGCACAACGGCACCCTGCAGCGCGACGCCCTGTACTGGCATTTTCCCGCCTACCTCGAAGGCTATAACGGCGATAAGCGCCATACCGACATTTTCCGTACCCGCCCGGTCAGCGCCGTACGCTCCGGCGACTACAAGCTGCTGCAGTTTTACGAAGACGGCCGCCTCGAATTGTACAACCTCAAAGAAGACATCGGCGAAACAAAGGATTTGTCGAAACAGCAACCGCAGAAAACCAAAGAGCTGCTGGCCCAACTGGAAGCCTGGAAAAAAAGCGTGAACGCCCCCGTGCCTTCCGTTCCCAACCCTTATTACGATCCCAATGCCAAACCGAAGCTGGTTTCGGCCAATAACGATTAAATTATGAAGATTCGCTCCCTGATTCAACGGCTGTTTTTCGTGGCCGCTACCGCTGCCCTGGCCCCCGCTGCCCGGGCGCAACAAGACCGTCCCAACATCATCATCATCGTGGCCGACGACCTGGGCTGGAACGACGTGGGCTACCACAACCCGAAGATCGTTTCGCCGAACCTGGACGCGCTGGCCAAAAGGGGCGTGGAGCTGACCCGCTTTTACGTGGCGTCCATTTGCAGTCCCACCCGTGCCGGGCTGCTGA
Source organism: Huijunlia imazamoxiresistens (assembly GCF_037132455.1). Classification (NCBI taxonomy): domain Bacteria; kingdom Pseudomonadati; phylum Bacteroidota; class Chitinophagia; order Chitinophagales; family Chitinophagaceae; genus Huijunlia; species Huijunlia imazamoxiresistens. The sequence continues at coordinate 108,868 of NZ_JBBBEI010000004.1, forward strand.
CCGGCAAATACCCCGACCGCTTCGGTATCCGCAATGAAGTGATCCGGCCCAACATGATCGGCGGCCTGCCGCTGGAAGAAAAGACCCTGGCCGATGTATTGGCCAGTGCCGGATACGAGCGCCGGGGCGCCTTTGGCAAATGGCACCTGGGGCATTCCGATGCCCGGTACCACCCCCTGAACCGCGGCTTTACCTACTATTACGGCCATTACAATGGCGCCATCGATTATTATTCGCACTACCGCAACGGCGCGCTGGACTGGCACCGCAATTTTGAAGCAAGCAACGATACCGGCTATTCGGTGGAGCTGGTAGCGAAGGAAGCGGCCGCCTTTATCAAGGAAGCGCCTGCCGGCAAGCCGTTCTTCGCCTACGTAGCCTTCAACGGCGTGCATTCGCCGGTACAGGCCCGCCCGCAGGACCTGGCCCGCAACGGCTATGATGCCTCCAAACCCTCCGAGGGCATCCCCGGCGGGGGCGGGCAGCCGGGCGAATACAACGGCGCCGACTTCGGCACCCGCGGCAAGGGCAACAACCTGCGCCAGACGTTTTCCGCTATGGTCACCGGCCTGGACGACGGCATCGGCCGCATCTGGGCCGCCCTGGAAGAAAAAGGCATTTCGGACAATACCCTCATCTGGTTTTTAAGCGACAACGGCGGCATCCCCCGCTTTGGCGGCAACAACGAGCCGCTCCGGGGCACGAAACATACAGAGTGGGAGGGGGGCGTGCGCAGCACCTCCCTGGTGTATTGGAAAGGCAGGTTCGAAGGCGGGAAAAAAGCCGGCGAGGTCATGGGCTTCGTGGACGTGCTGCCCACCCTCAGCTCCCTGGTACGGGCGAACGCGCCCCGGGCGGTTGACGGCAAAAATATCCAGGAAGGCATCCGGGGCAGCCAGTTGCCGGAACGGGTGTTCTTCCTGGGAAAGGAAGCCGTGGTGTCCGGCCGCTGGAAGCTGAACGAAGGACAGCTGTTCGACCTGTCGGCCGACCCTTCGGAGACCACCAACGTGGCGGCTGCTCATCCCGGTGAACTGGCGCGGCTGTCGAAAGCCCTGGCGGAGTATAAAAAGATCGTTATCCCCACGCCCTTCCCTTCCCGGCCGCAGGGCTGGCGACCCCCGGAAAACTGGGCCATCCCCGGCGCCCCCGAAACCCAAAGCGCCCGCATTAACTGATTTTCAAAAAATAGCATGAAGCACCCATTTATGAAACGTTCTCCTTTTCTTTCTCTTTTCCTCCTGGCGCTTTCGGCCCTGGCGCAACCGGCGGTCAATGCCCAGGGGCAACCGCCCAACGTGCTCTTTATTGCCGTGGACGACCTGAACGACTGGGCCGGTCCCTTCGGCGGCTACCCGGGTATTAAAACGCCTCACCTCGACCAACTGGCCAGGGACGGCCAGATCTTTACCCACGCCTATTGCTCCGCCCCGGCCTGCAACCCTTCGCGGGCCAGCCTGCTCACCGGCGTGCGCCCCTCCACCTCGGGCGTTTATCACAACAACCAGCCCTGGCGCCCCGTGCTGAAAGACGCCGTGACCCTGCCCCAGTACTATACCGCCAACGGCTACGAGGTACAGGGCATCGGCAAGATTTTCCATGACGCCTATAACGATGCCGCCTCCTGGCCGGTCTACCACAAAGTGGTGCCCTCACCCCAGCCGGCGGCCGCCCCGGTAAACGGTTTTCAGAACTTTGACTGGAGCGCCGTGCCGGCAACCGACGAGGACATGGGCGATTACCAGAACGTGCAAAAGGCCATCGGGTTCTTGCAAACGCCCCGCAGCAAGCCGTTCTTTTTAGCCGTGGGCTTTACCCGCCCGCACCTGCCCTGGTACGTGCCCAAAAAATATTACGACCTCTACCCCCTGGAATCGATTACGCTGCCCAAAACGGCGAAAAAAGACCTCGAAGACGTACCGGCCGCCGGCGTGAAAATCGCGGCGCCGCAGGGTGACCACAAATATATCGTGGAGCACGACCAGTGGAAGAAGGCCGTGCAGGGCTACCTCGCCAGCATCACCTTTGCCGATGCGCAGATCGGCCGCCTGCTGGAGGCCCTCAAAAGCTCGCCGCACGGCCGCAACACCATCATCGTGCTGTTCGGCGACCACGGCTGGCATTTAGGGGAAAAAGAACACTGGCGCAAGTTCGCCCTCTGGGAAGAAGCGGTACGGGTGCCCTTCTTCGTGGTAGCGCCCGGCATAACGAAGCCCGGCTCCGTTTCCGCCCGCCCGGTTAACCTGATGGACATCTACCCCACGCTGCTGCAGCTGTCGCAGCTGCCGCCCAAGCCCGGGCTGGAAGGCAACAGCATCGTGCCCCTGCTCAGGAACCCCGAAGCCACCTGGAAGCACCCCTCCCTGACCACCCACGGCCTGGGCAACCACTCCTTGCGCTCCGAACGCTGGCACTACGTCCATTATAAGGACGGGTCGGAAGAACTGTACGACCATGAGCAGGACCCGCAGGAATGGAACAACCTGGCCCGGGATGCCCGCTACGCTTCCGTGAAGGCCGAACTGGCCGCCTTCCTGCCGAAGGTCGATGCACCCAATGCACCCACCCACCAAAAAGGATCAAAACTGGATTAAGCAACTCTTTAATTTCTCCTTTCATGAAACGTTCTCTGTTTTTTCATCAGGCGTCCCGGCTGGCGGCCGCCCTGTCCGCCGCTTTTATCATCAGCGGTTTTGCACCTGCCCGGGCCGAAGACCCGAGGCCCAAAAAGCCGTACAACGTATTGTTCATCGCGATTGACGATCTCAACAACGAGCTGGGGTGCTACGGTTCCCCGGTGGTCAAGTCGCCGAATATCGACCGGCTGGCAGCCCGCGGGGTGAAGTTCGTGCGGGCCTACAACCAGTTCCCGCTTTGCAGTCCCAGCCGCTCTTCGCTGCTCACCGGCTACCGTCCCGACGTGACCGGGATCTACGAGCTGCAAACGCACTTTCGCAAAAACCTGCCGGGCGTCGTGACGCTGCCCCAGCTGTTTAAGAACAACCAGTATTTCAGCGCCCGGGTGGGCAAGATCTTCCATTACGGCGTGCCGGGCCAGATCGGCACCAACGGCCTCGATGACTCCCTTTCCTGGAGCCTGCGGGTCAATCCCTACGGACGCGATAAGGTCGAAGAATCCAAGGTGGTGAACCTCACCCCGGACCGCGGCTTGGGCAGCGCTCTTTCGTACTATATTGCCGACGGTGCCGACAACGAGCAGACCGACGGCAGGATCGCCGACGAAGCCATCCAGCTGCTGCAGCAGAAAAAAGACGAACCCTTCTTCCTGGCCGTAGGCTTTTTCCGTCCGCATACGCCCTACGTAGCGCCTAAAAAGTATTTTGACCTCTATCCCCTTGAAAGCATTCCCCTGGCGAAAAGCGTGGAGAACGACCTGGCCGACGTGCCGGATGCCGCCCTCTTTACGAAGCCGGCCCACTGGGGCCTGAACGAGGATGCCCAGAAGCAGTCGCGCCGGGCGTATTATGCGGCCATTTCGTTCATGGATGCCCAGGTAGGAAGGGTGCTGGACGAGCTGGACCGGCTGAAGCTGACCGAAAACACGGTGGTGGTGCTGTGGAGCGACCATGGTTACAATACCGGCGACCACGGCCAGTGGATGAAGCAAAGCCTGTTTGAAAAGTCGGCCCGCGTGCCCCTGATCATTTCCGTGCCGGGAGGCGTCAAAGGAAAGGCTTCGCCCCGCACCGTGGAACTGCTCGATATTTATCCCACCCTCAGCGAGCTGGCCGGCCTGCGCAGCCCGCAGAAGGTGCAGGGCACCAGCCTGGTACCCCTGTTGAAGAACCCCGAAGCTGCCTGGAACCTGCCCGCTTATACACAGGTAAAACGCAGGGACCTGATGGGCCGCAGCGTGCGTACCGAACGGTGGCGCTATACCGAGTGGGACGAAGGCCGTGCCGGCGCGGAGCTGTACGACCACCAGAACGATCCCGGTGAATTTACCAACCTGGCCCAGGATCCCCGCTTCAGCGGGCAGGTAAAAGAGCTGGCCGCCCTGCTGCGCAAAAACGATAGGGAATCCAAACAGCTGACCGCCGCCCTTCCCCATCTTCCATAAGAATTTCGGATTTCGGATTTCGGATTTCGTCTCGCCTTGGGCGAGATTGACTGCAGGAAGACTCCTACTCCTTTCAAGGGGATCCGAAATCCGAAATCCGAAATTTCCATGGGTGTGCTAAACAATTTTTTTTATTTAGCGCCTTTCTTTGGAATTTGCCCTCCAAACCACGGCCATGAAGAAAAAGGTATCGATCCACGACATTGCCAGACACCTCGGGGTTTCCGCCACCACGGTCTCCTTTGTGCTCAATGGAAAGGCGGAGGAAAAACGCATCTCCGAAGACCTGCGCAAACGGATCGAGGACTATGTCAAAGAAATCGGGTACCGCCCCAACCTGGTGGCCAAAAGCCTGCGCACCGGCCAGAGCCGCCTCATCGCCATGCTGGTGGAAGATATTTCCGACCCCTTCTTTTCTTCCATCTGCGGCATCGTGGAGCAACGGGCCTACAAGCTGGGCTACCGCATTTTTTACGCCTCCACGGAAAACGATACCGAAAAGACCCGCACCCTCATCCGCATCTTCCAGGAACGGCAGGTCGACGGCTTCATCATCGCCCCGCCCCCCGGCATTGAAGACGATATCAAGGCACTCGAGGAGGAAAACATTCCGGTGATCCTGTTCGACCGCTACTTCCCGGGCTTTGCCACCAACAACGTACTGATCGACAATTTCGGCGGCGCCTACGAAGCCGTGCGCCACCTGCAGGAGCGGGGCTACGGGCAGGTAGGCTTCGTTACCCTCACCTCCGAGCAGTCGCAGATGCAGGACCGCCTGGGCGGCTACCTCAAGGCCGTGAAGGAGCAGGGTACGACGAAGTGCGTGCTCAAAATTCCTTTTCACCAGGATAATGCAAAGGCGGTGGAAAAGATCCGGGCTTATTTGCAAAAGCATCCCGAGCTGGACGGCATCCTGTTCGCCACCAACTACCTGGCGGTGAGCGGGCTGGAGGCGATCGGCAGCCTGGACCGGAAAATCCCCGACGAGCTGGGCATCATCGGTTTTGACGACAACACCCACTTCAACCTGTTCTCACCCTCCATTACCGCCGTGGCCCAGCCTATTCCCGAGATCGCCGAAGGGGTGCTGCAGATGCTGCTGAAGTGCCTGGAACAAGGCAAAAAAGGTATTTTGAAGAAAGAAACGGTGGTGCTGCCCACCCGCCTGGTGGTCCGCAAATCGTGTACGGAAAAGCACAAGACGGCCGCCGTGTAGGGGGCTTGCGTAAAACCTCTCCCCCGCCCCGCCTTCGATGTGGCACCCCCTCCCCACATAGGGAGGGGGATCGTAGCTTCGCGGCAGTACAGCATAAACGAAAGAAAGAATAGTAAGAACCAAAGTCTTACTGGCAGGCCAATTTTTGTTTCTGCCTTGCAGGCGCTTCTCCCGCGAAGCCACGAAACCCCTCCCTATGTGGGGAGGGGTCGCCGCACCGAAGGTGTGGCGGGGGAGAGGTTTCCCTTACGCCCTAAATTTTTTTTACCTTTTTTGCTAAATCGATTTAGGAACTTGTTATCTTTACTTTCTCGAAACGGATGGGTTTATGGGCATGACCCCCAAAACCGCTTTTAAGACGCATTGCCAGATGAAACAAAAAACACTTTCTACCAACCATACTTCCCGGAAAAGCCCCAAACGGGCGGCTGCCAAAGCCGGCCTGATAGGCGCGTTCCTGCTGGCGGCCGTCCTGGGCAGCGCCCAGGAAATAAAGGTTCCCGACTTTCCCGGTACCGGCCACCCCCGCCTGCTGACCAGCAACAGCGAAAAAGCCTCCCTGCTGGCGCAACTGGCGGCAAACCCCCAAATCCGCGAACACTACCAAACGATCCGCAAAAACATTGACGCCTACGTGGACCGCCACCAGGCGGACAGTACCTGGATCGTTTCGCGCCTGCAGCTGTATTGGAAGACCAAAGCTTCGGAGGTTTATGTAAAAGGACCGGTTTATTCCCACGCCTCCGGCCAGGCCCCCGTGCCGACGGTCCGCTTTACCGGCGCCCGCGATGCTACTTCCAACTACACCGCTCCCAAGCTCGAAGACATCCTTCCTTACATGGACGACCCCCGCGGCCTGTACCTGCTCAACCGCACCACCAACACCCTGGAATGGACCGACCCCGCCAAGGCCGGCCGCGTGGTGGAAAGCATCAACCGCTCCCTCCTAAACATGGCCCAGTCGGCCGCCTTCGTGTACTGGCTGACCGGCGAGGAAAAGTATGCGCAGTTCGCCTTCGACCTGTTTGACACCTATATGACGGGCATGTACTACCGAAAAGAACCGGTGGATCTTTCGCACAGCCACATCCAGACCCTCGTCGGCCTGTCCTCCTTTGAAGTGATCCACGAGGACATCCTTACCGAGCTGGCCCCGACCTACGATTTTTTGTACGCCTATATCCAAAAAAAGGCGCCCCAAAAGCTTTCCCTCTACGCCGACACCTTTAAAAAATGGGCGGACCTCATTATCAGGAACGGCGTGCCTTTTAACAACTGGAACCTGTTCGAGGCCCGCTTTATTTCCCTCATCGCCATGGTGCTGGAGGCAGACAAGGACTACAAGGACGGCCGGGGCATGCAGTACTACCTCGACCAGATCCTGAATAAAGATGCTACCCGCCAGTGGGCCTTTACCACCCTGGTGAAAAAAGGCTTTGATCCCAAAACGGCCCTTTGGAGCGAATGCCCGGGCTATTCGGTGAACGTGGTGGGCGATTTTACCGGCTTTGTGCAGCTCTTCGACCGCCTCCTGCACTTTGATCTATTGCAACAGGTGCCCCTCATCGAAAAATCGGTGCTGGCCACCGCCCAATACCTCTATCCCAATGGGTATACCGTGGGCTTTGGCGACACCCATTACGGCCGCCTGTCCACCGCCCCCGCGGAGCAACTGGTACAGAACGCCCAAAAGAATAACAAGCCCGCACAGGAAGAACGTTTTACGGGCTTCGTCAAAATGATCGAAGCGCTGAACCGCCAAACCGCCGGTTACGGCGGCACGGCTGCAGGCGGGCATGGGGGCGGCGGCCTGAACGCCCTGCTGAACCGGTCCGCCTTTTCCCTAAAGGCATCCATACCGGCTGGCCGGCTGGAAGACTTTGTGAGCCCCACCTTTTATGCGCCCAACGTGAGCTACTTCGTACAGCGCAACGGCCTCGACCCCGTCAACGGGCTGATGATCTCGCAGGCCGGCTCCGAAGGCAACCATGCCCACGCCAACGGCATCGCCATGGAGCTTTTTGGAAAAGGGGTGGCCCTGGCCCCTGAAATGGGCATCGGCACCTCCTACTTCCAGCCCGACTATGCCGAATACTATTCGCAGTTCCCGGCACACAATACCGTGGTGGTCGACGGCATCTCGGCCTACCCGACCATGAAAAGCCACCATGGCTTTACCGTAAAAAGCTGCTACCCGGCCCCGGAAATGAAGAAAGGCATTTTCCCTTCCGTCACTTTTTCGGACCTCTATTTTCTGGAGCCCGAAACCAATGCCGATCAGGACCGTACCATGAGCATTATCCGCACCTCGGATTACACGGGCTATTACGTGGACGTGTTCCGGTCGCGGCGGAAGGAGGGCGGCGACAAGCGCCACGATTATTTTTACCACAACCTGGGCCAGCAGCTCGAGGTAACGGCCGCCGACGGCAGTGCCCTGGCACTGCAGCCCACCGACAAGCCGGCCTTTGCCGACGGCGACCTCTTTGCCTACGACTACCTCTGGGACCGCCGCTCGGTAAAAACGGCAAAAGATATCAGCGCCACCTACCGACTGAACGTTCCGGGAAGGGAGGAAGTGCGGATGCACGTCTGGATGAAAGGGGTTGGGGGCCGCGAGCTGTTCACGGTGAAGGCGCCGCCCTCCAAAGCGTTCCGGCACGATGCGATGATCCCCGATTCCATTGCGTCCCTGCCGATCCATACCCTTATGGCCCGGCAGACCGGCGAGGCCTGGAGCCGCCCCTTTGTGGCGGTGTACGAGCCTTCCTCCGGCAATACGCCTCCCTCCATCCGTTCCATTTCCCCGCTGGTTTTTGCCAATGCGGCCGGCGTGGAAGGGATTCGGGTAGAGGGTGTACGGGGCGACCGCCAGTATATTTTCTCCGGCGACGGCAGGGGAGGAGCGGTGTACGGCGATAAGGCCTTTACCGGCACCTATGCCGTCATCCATGAAGAAAAGGACGGGAAGGGGTACCTGTTCCTCGGCAACGGCGAAAAACTGGCATCAGGCGGGTATGCGCTTGCCGCCAAAGCGGGCAGCGTAGCGGCCACCCTGGACCGGACGGCCGAAGGGATCTTTGTTGCGGCCAGCCGGCCGGTAACGCTGACCCTTCCGGCGGAAGCTTTGGGCAAAAAGACCGTTATCCGGCTGACTGCCGAAGGCAAACAGCTTTCCCTTACAGGCAAAAAAGGAACCCGGAACGGGAAGGCGGTGCTGTCGTTTGAGCTGCCCGCCCTGCCCTACATCAAAATTCTGAATTGAGCAACCAGAACAAACCATCACAAAACCGTAGCCGTTGGCAGGGGCGGAGCGCCTTTATCCCAACGGCTTTATCCGGAACATTTGCTAAAACGATAAACCAACTCATTTTACTTTATGACCTTCAAGTACGATAAACGGACGGTGCTGACGCTGGATGCCGGGGGAACCAACTTTGTGTTCTCCGCCATCCGGGGCAACGAGCCGGTGACCGAACCCCTTTGCCTGCCCTGCTATGCCGAAGACCTGGAAAAATGCCTGGAGATCTTTGTCCAGGGATTCACCGCCATCATGGAGCGGCTGGAAGAGCCGCCGGTGGCCATCTCCTTTGCCTTTCCCGGTCCCGCCGACTACCCCGGCGGCATCATCGGCGGCCAGCTGCCCAACCTGCCCGCCTTCCGCGGGGGCGTGGCCCTGGGCCCTTTTCTGGAAGAAGCCTTCGGCCTTCCGGTCTTTATCAACAACGACGGCGACCTCTTTGCCTACGGCGAGGCACTGGCGGGTGTTTTACCCGCGATGAACAAACAGCTGGAAGCTGCCGGCAGCGCCAAACGCTTCCGCAACCTGCTGGCCCTGACCCTGGGCACCGGCTTTGGCGCGGGCGTGGTCATCGGCGGCGAGCTGCTGATCGGCGATAACTCCTGCGGGGCCGAGATCTTTCCGAGCCGCAACCACAAATATCCCGACTACATCGTGGAGGAAAGCGTGAGCATCCGGGCGGTGAAACGCGTCTATGCCCGCCTGTCGGACGACCCCACCAACCTGACACCCAAAGAGATCTTCGACATCGCCGAAGGCACCCGCCCCGGCAACCGGGAAGCGGCCCGCCAGTCGTTTGCCGAACTGGGCGAGATCGCCGGCGACGCCATTGCCAACATCATTGCCATGCTCGACGGCCTGATCGTGATCGGCGGCGGCCTGGCCGGCGCCCACAAGTACTTCATGCCTTCCCTGATGGCCCAGTTGAACGGCACCATCGCCATGATGGACGGCACGGTGCTGCCCCGCATTCCCGCCCGGGTGTACAACCTCGAAGAGGAAAGCGGCCTGGAAGCCTTCCTGAAAGGATCGACTACCCGGATCCAGGTGCACGGCACTAACCGCCTGGTGGATTATGACGGGGCCAAGCGCACCGGCGTGATCCTGTCGCGGCTGGGCGCCAGCAAGGCCATTATGCTGGGGGCCTATGCCTTTGCCCTGAACGAGCTGGATAAGAAGGCCTCCTTTGTGGCGTCTTCCCTGCTCTAACCTTTTTGCCGTTGCTCCGGCCCCGCTGGACGAAAGGTTTTGAAAATGCCCCCATTGTTCCGGATTTTCGAATTTCCTGGTTACCCGATATTGTAAACAACCAAACAAACGACCATGTCCCTTTTATTGGAAAAACAACAAACGATTGCTCCCTCCGCGGCGCCCCCAAAAGCCCGCTTTACTGAAAAGAAATTCCTCGTTACCCTGGTGTTCGTCACCTCCCTGTTCCTGCTGTGGGGACTGGCCATCTCCATGGGCGACGTGCTGAACAAGCACTTCCAGAACGTGCTCAACGTGTCCAAGGCCGACTCCACCCTGGTACAGTTCTCCATCTTTACCGCCTATGCCGTCATGGGTATCCCGGCCGGCCTGTTTATGAAAAAGTTCGGCTACAAGAACGGCGTGCTGCTGGGACTGCTGCTCTACGCCGCCGGGGCCTTCCTGTTCGTGCCGGCCGCCAATGCCGAATCCTTTACCTTCTTCCGCCTGGCCCTGTTCGTGCTGGCCTGCGGCCTGGCCACCCTGGAAACCGTTGCCCACCCCTTCGTGGCGTCCCTGGGCGACCAGCGCACCTCCGACCAGCGCATCAACTTTGCCCAGTCGTTCAACGGCCTGGGTGCCATCATCGGCCCCTTTATCGGTGCCGAAGTGCTCTTTGGCGCCGGCGAAGCTGCGGGCAGTGAAGGACTGGCTTCGGTAAAAACCCTCTACATCGTCATCGGCTCGGTGATCGCCGCTATTGCCCTTGCCTTCAGCTTTGTAAAGGTGCCGAAGCTGCAGGATCCCCATGCCATCGTGGAGGCCGAGGCCGACGCCTATGCCGTTCCCTCCGATGTGGAAGACCTCAAACACCCAAGAAAGCTGTTCCAGCACCGCCACTTCGTGTGGGCGGCCATCACCCAGTTCTTCAACGTGGCGGCGCAGGCCGGCACCTGGGCGTTCTTCATCAACTTCGGCGTGGAGAAAATGGGTTTTACCGACCAGCAGGCCAGCCGCTACATGATGCTCTTTATGGTGATGATGATGGTGGGCCGCTTCGTGGGTACGGCGCTGATGCGGTTTATCGCCCCCAACAAGCTGCTGGCGACCTTTGCCCTCGGCAGCATCATCTGTTGCCTGGTGGTGGCGCAAAGCCTGGGCTGGACCTCCTTTATCGCCCTGCTGATGATCAACTTTTTCTTCAGCATCATGTTCCCCACCATCTTCTCCCTGGGCTTAAAGAACCTGGGGCCCAAAACGCAGCAGGGTTCTTCCTTTATCGTGATGGGTGTTGTGGGCGGAGCCGTCTTCCCCTACTTCATGGGCCTGATTGCCGACAAGGACATCGCCCATGCCTACTACCTGCCCATCCTTTGCTACGCCATCATCTTTATGTTCGGTGCGAGGCTGTATAAGGTGAGGAAATAAGGGCCACTGCCTGTTGACTATTGACTATTGACTATTGACTATTCCGCAATTTATGAAGAAATATATTTTAGCCGGAGCCGTAACCTTTGCCCTGCTGGGCGGCCTGGCCGCTTTTAAAAGCGCCTTTGACGTGAACAAGGCGCTGGATTACAGCGTGGGGCAGGTGGCCAGAACCACCCGCATCGCGAAGGCGTATAACCTGCTGCCCCGCAGCATAGCCAATGGAAAACAGGAGTGGCGCCAGGTGCCCATCGACGACTGGTGCAGCGGCTTCTGGCCCGGTCTGCTCTGGTACACCTACGAATACACCAGGGACCGCCGCTGGCTGGAGAAAGCCGACGGCTTTACCGCCGCCCTCACGCCCCTGGCCTACCGGCAGGCCACCGACCACGACCTGGGCTTCCAGATGCTCTGTTCCTTTGGCAACGGCTACCGCCTGACCAGGGACCCCTACTACCGCCGCGTGCTCCGGGCGGCCGCCGACACGCTGGCCACCCTGTACAACCCGAAAGTGGGCACCATCCTTTCCTGGCCCCGGCCCGTTCCGGGCACCGATTACCCGTTGCGCCACAACACCATCATGGACAACATGATCAACCTGGAGCTGCTGTTCTGGGCATCGAAAAACGGCGGAAGCCCTCGGCTCTTTGATATAGCGGTAAAGCATGCGACTACCACCATGAAGAACCACTTCCGCCCCGACTACACTTCGTACCACGTGGTGGTGTACGATACCGCCACCGGCAAAAAGGTAAAAGGCATCACCCACCAGGGTTATTCCGACAGCAGCCTGTGGGCAAGGGGCCAGTCGTGGGCCATCTACGGTTATACCATGTGCTACCGCGAAAGCAAAAAGCCTGAATTCCTGGACTTCGCCCAAAAGGTGACGGACGTGTACCTGGAGCGGCTGCCGCAGGACGGCATCCCCTACTGGGACTTTAACGACCCCGCTATTCCCAATGCCCCGAAAGACGCTTCGACGGCCTGCGTGGTGGCCTCGGGCCTGCTGGAGCTTTCCACCTTTGTCAAGGACAAAGCCAAGGCGGCGCACTACCGGGCTAAGGCTGAAAAGATGCTGGAAGTCCTCTCTTCGGATCCATACCGGAGCGGGTCGGCCAACCCGGCGCTGCTGCTGCATTCCACCGGCCACAAGCCGGCAGGAGGGGAGATCGACGCCTCCATCATCTATGCCGATTACTACTACATGGAAGCGCTGTTGCGGTTGAAAAAACTGAAAGCAGGCAAAAGCATTTACAGCTCCCTCCCGGCCTCCCCCGGTGGGGGAGGAGTGGGGGCGCACTCCGCAGAGAATTAGCACAGGTAATTATCAGAAAAGCTATATGAAGAAGCTGCACATTTTAGTATTAAAATTATTATCCTATTGTAATAAGTATCTGTGCCCTCAATGGCGGAGGGCGCCCCAGCTCCTCCCCCACCGGGGGAGGCTGGGAGGAGGCTTGCTTATTGCAGGCCTGCTGGCCCAAACGGCAGGGGCGCAGAAAACCGCTTCGTTTAGGGTGCGGAACCCGCTGAACAGCGAATGCACGGACGAACTGGTGGTCCTGAAACGAAAGGACATCGAAAAGAAATTGGGCGCTGTTCCCGAAGGCAAATTTTTGACCGTGACCGCAGCGGGGAAACCGGTGGTGGTGCAGCTGGACGATGTGACCGGCGACCGGCGCTGGGATGAAGCCTTGTTCCTCCATTCCTTCGGGCCGAAAGAGGCGGCCGTCTTTAAGCTGGCGGTTGCGGATAAAGGAGCCGAAGGGGCGGTCCGCGCCCATGTGCGGTTGAAAAAGAAGGCCGCGGATGACAGCTGGGGGCCGGCCATTGCCCGCGAGGAAATGCCCCTGCGGCGGCCGGCGACGGATTTTTCCAAAAACCCGCTGCCCGACTACCTCACCGAAGGACCCGCCTGGGAAAACGACAAGGTGGCTTTTCGTCTTTATCTCGATGTCCGCAACAACAAAGACATCTACGGCAAGACCACGGCCCGCATGGTCCTGGACAGCGTGGGCACGAAGGCGCAGCCTTCCTACCACGAGCTGCACGACTGGGGCATGGACATCCTGCACGTGGTGAAATCGCTGGGCGCCGGCGCCCTGGCCCTGCAGGTGCCCCGAGGGGATGGCACCGACACCCTCATCCGCCTGGGCGGGCAAAACGTCAAACGAACGGTGTATGAAGCGCTGGCCGACGGTCCGGTGCGGGCCCGTTTTCGCATGACGTATGACTGGGAGGTAGGAGGCAAACCGGTGCAGGTGGCAGAGGAGATCCGCATCTGGGGCGGCCAGTACTTCTATGAAAGCAAGGTTACGGTGAAGGGCGCGCCTGCCGGCACGAAGCTGGTCACGGGCATCGCCGATTTTTATGACAACGTGTTTCAATGTTTTCCTGCGGGATCGTCGCAGGTAGTTTTTAGCCACGGCCGGCAGTCGGAAAACAAGGATTTTTTGGGGATGGCAATATTAATGCCTCGAAGAGGCTTTGCCTTTGCCGGATCGGCCCCGGCGGCGGGCTCGGAAGTGCTCACTTCCTGGCTGGCGGCCCAGGATATCCGGGAAGGCGCGCCCTGCACCTATCGCTATTATGCGGGGTGGGAGCGGACCGACCAGCGCTTTGCCCGGTTGCCCGGTTTCAGGGATTTTCTACGGGAGCAGGCGGTCCGGGAGGGCCAGCCGGTGACCATTCACTGGTAAGTCCGTTACGTTGTTTGCCGCCCGGGTCCTCCCGGGCGGTTTCTTTTTAAAAAGAGGGCGGAAAATTTGGTGCGAATGCCGCTTTTGTGCTAATATTGCTAAATCGATTAAATGATAAATCGATTTAGCGAAAAACCTGCCGCTGATAACGATTGAAAACTTCTAAACGCTTGCACACATGAAACGCTTAACGCTTCCTTCTGCCCGGGGCGCCTGAGGGCCCGCCCTTCCTGCCGCAGGGCTGTATCCAGAAAAAATTGATCAAGATCTAATCCTTCCCGGCCCCTTCCGCCGGAGGAAATTCATAACCCCTTCTTCTTCCTCAACAACCTGATATGTCAAAACAGAAAAACAAAGCTGGTGGCTTTATCCCCGGAAAAGCGCCCGCTCAACGATTCTTGCGCCGGGGCGTACCGGCCCTATTCCTGGGTGCCCTGCTGTGTTTCAGCGACGCCGCTTCCGCACAGGAAGGCTTCCATACCGTTACCGGTGTCGTCAAAGGCGCCAACGGCGAACCCATTCCCGGGGTTACCGTAACGGTGAAAGGCTCGGCCATCGCCGTCGCCACTGCCGCCGACGGTACCTACACCATCAAAGTGCCCTCCTCCAAAACCGTGCTCCGGTTCAGCTCCGTGGGCTTTGCCCCGCAGGAACAGGCCGTGGGCAATAAAAATACCCTGGCCATTTCCCTGGCATCCGAAGCCGCCGCCATGCAGGACGTGGTGGTGGTGGGCTACGGCACCCAGAAGAAAGGCTCCCTTACCGGCGCCGTGGCCTCGGTCAACTCCAAAACCTTCCAGGACCGCGGACCCGTGGCCAGCCCGCTGGCCGCCCTGCAGGGCCAGGTGGCCGGCGTCACCGTTACCCGTACCTCGGCCCAGCCGGGCCGCGAGGGCTGGAACTTTCAGATGCGGGGACAAACCTCCGTTAACGGCTCCGACCCCCTGATCATCGTGGACGGCGTTCCGGTGCCCAACACCAGCGCCCTGAACTCTATGAACCCCAATGACATCGACAATATCTCCTTCCTGAAGGACGCCGCCGCTTCCATTTACGGCTCCCGGGCTTCCGGGGGCGTGGTGCTGATTACCACCAAAAGGGCCAAAGCCGGTAAGGTGAACGTGGATTACAACGGTTCGGTTTCCCGCAAAGTGCTCGGCCTGCAGCCTAACCTGGTGGACGTTTCGGGCTGGGGTCCCATGATCAAAGAAGCCCGCGCCGCCGACGGCTACGGCGCCGCCGACCTCTGGTACAGCCTGGCCAGCGCCGCCATCTATGCCAAGGAGCACGGCTGGAACTGGATGAACAAAAAGCAGTACGATTCCCTGGGCTTCGTGGGCTTTGCCGACGTAAAGGATTTTATGTTCTTTCCCGGCACCATGCAGGATGTGCTCTGGGGCAACACCACCTCCACCGAGCACCAGCTGAGCGTTTCCTCCCGCACAGAGAAGCAGGGCTACCGCATTTCGCTGGGCTATCTCAACGACGGCAGCCTGCTCAAATGGGGCAACAACACCAACCGCCGCTACAACGTACGCCTGGCGCATGACTACCAGTTTTCTCCTAAGCTGAAGCTGGAAAGCAATGTGTCGCTGGAAAAGACCGATATCATCCAGCCCACCGGCATCGGCGCCGTCCTGAACAACGGTGTGCAGCCCGGCCTGCCTACCGCCACCATCGATGGCAAGCCCTACCTTTGGGGCACCGGCATCGGCAATGCGGCTCCCAACGCCATCGCCGAATCGGGAGGCGACAACAAGGAATACAATACCCGCCTGACCACCAACTTCAACCTCACCTACAACGTGAGGAAGCACCTGAAGGCCGTGGGCAGCGCCGGCTATTATTTCAACAATACCGACTACCGCACCCGCGAGAACATTATTCCGTTTTACGACTACAGCGGTACCACTAACATCGCCAACCTGGCGCCGACCGGCTCGCGCAGCTACTACCAGCGCGGCGCCCGCAAGGAAGGGTACTACAGCCTGAACGGTTACCTCGATTGGGGAAAAGCATTTGGCGACCACGACGTAAAAGCCATGGCCGGCGCCCAATATGAGCGATTCGAGTGGAACCGCTTTTTCGCCAGAACCTGGGATGTGCTGAACGATGTGCCTTCTTCCCTGGGCAACAGCTTTGGCGACAATACCTCCAAAACGGTGGTGGAAGCCCAAAGTCACAACGCCCTGGCCGCTTATTTCGGCCGCCTGAACTATGCCTATAAAGGAAAATACCTGCTGGAAGCCAACGCCCGCTACGACGGCAGCTCCAAGTTCGCCCCGGCCGACCGCTGGAAACTGTTCTACGGGTTTTCCGCCGGCTGGCGGGTGCTGCAGGAGGAATTCATGAAGGATGTCACCTTCCTCAACGACCTGAAGCTGCGCGCCTCCTGGGGGAAAGTGGCCAACCAGAACGGCATCAGCGATTACGACTATATCCAGTTCCTGGACCTGAAATACGCTACCGGCGCTTCCTCCAATCCCTTCCCTATTGTGGGAACGGCCCCGGTGGTACGGGTGGTTCCGGGTACCCTGGCGGCTCCTGACCGCACTTGGGAAACCGTGCAAACCTCCAATGCCGGCCTGGACTTCAGCCTGCTGAACAGCCGCCTGTCCGGTACCGCCGACTACTATATCAAGCGCAACATCAATATGTTGCTGCCCCGGACGTATCCCGATATCTTGGGCACTACCGCTCCCAGAGGTAACAACGGCGAGCTGAGATCCTGGGGATGGGAAGCCTCGCTGAACTGGCGCGATAAGATCGGCGCCGTTACCTACCGCATCGGCGGCAATATTTCCGACAACCAGAACAAGCTGGTGGATTACGGCGGCCAAAAGCTGATCAACTATTCGACGACCGACCTCGGGTTCAACTCCACGGTGGAAGGTTATCCCATGAACTCTTATTTCGGCCTGGAGTACGGCGGCCGCATCCAGACGCAGAAAGAACTGGATGAGTATAAAAAGCTGGCCACCAACTCCAACGTACTGCCCCTGGGCACCGGCGTGACCAATGGCCTGCAGCTGGGCGACAATAGGTATGTGGACAGGAACGGTGACGGCAAGATCTCCTTCCCCGAAGACGCCGTCTTCCTGGGCACCGACGATCCCCGCTTTACCTACTCCTTTACCGGCGGCGCGGAGTACAAAGGATTCGACTTCGGCTTTATCTTCCAGGGCGTGGGCAAAAGAGGCCTGCAGCGACTGGGCAACTGGCGGATGCCGGCACAGGTGATCTACCAGGCGCAGAACGCCGCTTTCGAAAACCAGTGGTGGACGCCTTCCCGCACCGACGCTTATTATCCCCGGATCTCCACCACGGGCACGATCAACAACTACAACTATTACCCTTCCGACTGGCTGATGGAAAACGGTGCGTACCTGCGCCTGAAGAACGTGGTGCTGGGATATACATTGCCCAAAACACTGGCGCAACGGGCAAAGCTTCAGAAAGTGCGGGTATACTTCTCCGGTAATGACCTGTGGGAAGCCAGCAACATCCGCGACGGCTGGGACCCCGAATCGCCCCGCGGCGTTTCCAACAGCGGCGACAACAACAACAACGGTGTGGCCACTTTCAGCCAGCGTTTTCCCTTCTACCGCAACATGACCTTCGGCGTCAACGTAACCTTCTAATGTACCCCTCAACGCAACGATTAAAATGCGCGTGCACATGAAAAAGACAACCTTCAAATACCTGCCTCTCCTTGCCGCGGCCCTGGCCTTTGTACAGGCCGGCTGCAACAAGATCACCGACATGAAACCGATCCAGGAAATCTCCGATGCGGATTACTGGAAAACCGCCGACCAGTTCCGGCTGGCCGCCAACGAGTTCCTGACCTTCGAACGCAGCTTTACCGACGTGCTCCAGGATGGTCCGCATTCCGAACTGCGCAGCGACCTGCTCACCGGCAGCAGCAAGAACGTGTTCAGCAGCGGCGTCAATGCCATCACCGCTTCGGACGGCAACTGGAAAACCGGCTTTTCCCGGATCCGCTCCGTGAACTACCTGCTGGAAAAAGCGGCCACCTATGCCCGGCCGGCCGAGATCGCCCAGTACGTGGCGGAAGCCAAATTCTTCCGGGCCTATGTGTACTTCGACCTGCTGCAGCAGTTTGGCGGCGTGCCCATCCTCACCAAACCGCTCAATACCACTTCCCCCGAGCTGTCGCTTTCGCGCAGCGGCCGCGATGCGGTGGTGGATTTTATCATCCAGGACCTGGAAGCAGCTATTCCGGTACTGGCCCTGGAAAGTGCCCTGCCCGCCGCCCAGAAAGGCCGCGTGAGCAAGGGCGCCGCCCAATCCTTCCTGGCCCGGGTGGCCCTGTACGAAGGTACCTGGCAGAAGGCGCGCAGCGGTGCCGCCGCCCGCTACAACGGCCTGCTGGACAAGGCCATCGCCGCCAGCGACTCCGTGATCGCCTCCAACCAGTATGCGCTCTACGCCCCGGCCGCCCTGGGCGACTCGGCCCAGAAATACCTCTTCATCCTGGAAGACGCCAAGTCCAACCCGGCCGGCCTGAACAAGTCCACCAACAAGGAGTACATCCTGGCCAACCGCTATGACCAGGCCTCCCGCCAGGTACGGTTCAACATTACCCAAACGGTGACCAACAATGCCGCCGTCAACTGGCCGACGCGCAAGCTGGCCGATATGTATCTGATGCAGAACGGCCTGCCCATCGACCATCCCAAATCGGGTTTCGGCAATCCCGATTCCGCCCATAAAGGCTATGCCACCACCCGGTCGGAATACGAGAAACGGGACAACCGCATGAGGTACACCCTGATGATCGACTCCAACTATTACTGGGACAACAAAGCCGTCAGCAGCCGGGTGAGCTGGGCCGGCGATGCCGCCGATATTGCGCACTCCAGGGGCCGTCACAACGCGGCTTCCGGCACCGGCTATGCCAACCAGAAATGGGCGGCGGAGCGGCTGGTGGCCGACCAGGAAGAGTCGTACGACTACCCGGTGATCCGTTTTTCGGAAGTGCTGCTGACCTATGCCGAAGCCAGGTTCGAGCGGGACGGGGCTATCAGCGACGCGGACCTGGACAAATCCCTCAACAAGGTGCGCCAGCGTGTGAACAAGAACATGCCGAAGCTGACCAATGCTTTTGTGGCCGCCAACGGGCTGGACCTTCGCAAAGAACTGCGCCGCGAACGGACCGTGGAGCTGTATTACGAAGGTTTCCGCCTGGACGACCTGAAACGCTGGAAAACAGCGGAAGTGGAAATGCCGATGGACCTCCAGGGCATTACCTGGAAAGGATCCCGCTGGGAAACCCGCTGGACCGCCATCAGCAACCAGGTGAAGAACAACATTTATACCCTGGAACAGGGCCGGAAGTGGGAGCAGAAACACTACCTGCTGCCCATTCCCACCCAGCAGATCACGCTCATGGGATGGGAACCCTCAAAGGACCAGAACCCCGGCTGGTAACGGGCCAACTTCAGGATTCCGGGACGGTTTTGTCCTTCCGCCTCTTTTCTTTCGATTCCTTTTGCAACAGCCGGTGGGTCCGCCCTCCGGCTGTTTTCTTTCCCCTAATTTCAACCGACATGCATAAACCCTTTTTGTTCTTTTTCCTTTGCTGCCTGTTTTGCCGTTCGGCCTCCTGCCAGGAGTGGCAGTGGATGGTGCCGGTGGAGGGCGCCGTATCGAATGAGACCGGTGAACGGCCCCGGGCCTTCCTGTGGATCCCGCCCGCCTGCCGGCAGGTGCGGGGCGTAGTGGTGGGCCAGCACAACATGCTCGAGGAAGGCATCCTGGAGCATCCCGCCTTCCGCCGCGAGCTCGCCCGCCTGGGCTTTGCCGAGATCTGGGTCAGTCCCTATTTCGACCTCACCTTCGACTTTACCCGGGGAGCGGGCGGCCGCTTTGCGGCCCTGTTACAGGCGCTGACCGTGGAATCGGGTTATTCCGAGCTGGAGTGGGCCCCCGTTGTGCCCATCGGCCATTCGGCCCTGGCGTCCTATCCCTGGAATTTCGCGGCCTGGAACCCCGGGCGTACCCTGGCGGTGATCTCCCTGAAAGGCGATGCTCCCCTGACCACCCTTACCGGCAGCGGCCGGCCCAACCCCGCCTGGGGCGACCGCAATATGGAAGGCGTGCCCGGGCTGATGGTCATGGGCGAATACGAATGGGGCGAAAAGCGGCTGCAGCCCGCCCTGGATTTTCAGGAACAGTATGGGGCCGCCCCCATCGCCCTGCTGGCCGATGCCGGCCGCGGGCATTTTGATTATTCCGACGAGCTGGTGGCTTACCTCGCCCTGTTCCTCCGCAAGGCCGCAAAATTTCGGTTACCCAAAGCCGTTATACCCGGCCAGCCGCCCCGGCTGCAAGCCGTCGATCCCCGTAACGGCTGGCTGATCGACCGCTGGCGGGGCGACAGCGCCCTGCAGGCAAAGGCGGCGCCTTACCACCGCTACAGGGGCAACCGCAGGGAAGCCTTCTGGTGTTTCGATGAAGAAATGGCCCGGGCCACGGAGCGCCATTATGCCCGCAACCGGGGAAAGCGGCCCCAATCCCTGGTATGGGTGCAGCAGGGCAAAACCGTTCCCCGCTCCCCTTCCCATGCCCAAATGCACCTCCAATGGCAACCGCAGGAAGATGGCGTGACGTTTTCTGTAGCGGTCGCCTTTCCGGATTCCTTTCTCCATCCCGGCAAAGGGAAAATAAGCATAACGCGTATCTGCGGCCCCGTGGAACAGGTAAATGATACTACCTGCCGTGTTTCCTTTTACCGCATGGGCCTGAACAATCCCAAGCGCACCGGCGACGTCTGGCTGCTGGCCAGCCATCCCGGCGACCGGCGCTACAAAAGCGCCGTGCAGCAGGCCAACCTGCGCATTCCCCAAAAAAATACCGGAGGGGAGGAGCAGCGGATTACCTTTCCGCCCATCGATGCGATCAAAAAGGGTACTGCCTCCCTTGCCTTAAACGCCCTATCCACTTCCGGCCTGCCGGTTTCTTATTACGTGCAGCAGGGACCCGCGGAGGTGCGCAACGGCCGGCTGGTGTTGACGAAAATCCCGCCGCGCAGTCGCTTCCCCATCAAGGTCACCGTCGTGGCCTGGCAATACGGAAAAGCCGGCAAGGTGCAAACCGCCGCACCCCTGGAACAGACCTTTTTTATTAGGGATTAGGGGAGAGGTTTTACGCCACACAAAAAAGTTTTGGAAATGTAGAGGACTTTTTCCGATCTTTGCTAAATCGATTAACCAATAAGGCCGCTGTCACAAGCGCTGCTCCGTAAAACCGAAACGATCACCTCCTAAAACGATTGCCATGTTACCCGACACTTCCAAAAAATACACCCTGCCGCCGGCGGAAAACGGTTTACCGTTATCCTTTACCCAAAAACATTTCGATACAAGCAAGCAATAGTTGAAGGCCGCTGTTTCCACAGCGGCCATTTCTCCATCTAAAAATCCCTGTTCGCATAATGACCCTCTTTTCCCGGCCTACCCTTTCGCTCCTGCGGTATGCATGCCTGCTGCTCCTCCTCACCGGCAGCCTTTCCGCCCGGGCGCAACAAGTCCTTGCCCCCACCCGCCAGGACCTGGCCTCTCCCGACAGCAATTACCTTTTTGCCTTTTACCAAAAATCCCTGGCCGATGGTAAAAAGCAGATGTACTACACCCTTTCCTACAAGGGACGGCCGGTAGTGCTGGAATCCGAACTGGGCGTGCAGGTGGAAAACGGCCTGTTCGAGTCGGCCCTGGCGATCCCCAACGATTCCAGCCGCCTGTGGTGCGAGAACCTGGATTTTCAAAAAGCCTCCCGTTCATCGCAGAACGAAACCTGGAGACCGCTTTACGGCGAACGCAGCTCCATCCCCGACCACTACAACGAACTGGTACTGGATTTCCAGAAATACGGCAGCGGCGATGCGCCCACCGAAGGGCATTCGGGTACCATCTACGACAAGCGCCGCAGCTACCAGCTGCAGCTGGTGGTGCGGGCCTACAACGAAGGCGTGGCCTTCCGCTACCGCTTTCCCGAAAACAGCAACGGCCTCTTCATGCACATCACCGGCGAGCAAACGGCTTTTACCCTGCCTGCCGGCACCCAGGCCTGGTACGAGCGCTGGGCCCAGGGCCCCTACCAGAAGCGGCCCCTGGAGGGCTGGACCGACGAGTGCGAACGTCCCCTGACCCTGGAGCTTCCCGGCGGCCTGACCGTTTGCCTGGCCGAGGCCATGATGGTGGATTATGCCCGCACGAAGTTCCGCCTCCAAAAACCAAATACCCTCGTGGCGTCCCTCTACGGCAGCGTGGACGTGATCACGCCCTACGCCACCCCCTGGCGCGTGCTGATGGCCGCCGAACAACCGGGCCGCCTGCTGGAAAATAATTACCTTATTCTCAACCTCAACCCCGCCAGCCGCCTGCAGGGAAATACCTCCTGGATCAAACCGGGAAAAGTGTTCCGTTCGGGCCTGACCTCCAAAGAAGCGCTGGCAGCCGTAGACTTTGCCGCCGCCCGCAACCTCCAGTATGTGCACCTCGATGCCGGCTGGTACGGTCCCGAAATGAAGGTGGCTTCCGATGCCTCCAAAGTAGCGGAGGGCCGCGACCTCGACCTGCAACAGCTGATCAAATACGGCGCTTCCAAAAACGTGGGCATCATGCTGTACGTGAACCAGCGTGCCTTGTACCGCCAGGCGGATTCGCTG
Organism: Huijunlia imazamoxiresistens; assembly: GCF_037132455.1. Classification (NCBI taxonomy): domain Bacteria; kingdom Pseudomonadati; phylum Bacteroidota; class Chitinophagia; order Chitinophagales; family Chitinophagaceae; genus Huijunlia; species Huijunlia imazamoxiresistens. Next base: position 131,470 of record NZ_JBBBEI010000004.1, read on the forward strand.
TTCCCCCTCTACCGGAAATGGGGCCTGAAAGGCCTCAAATTCGGCTTTGTGCAGATCGGCTCGCAGCACTGGAGCACCTGGCTGCACGAGGCGGTACGCAAGGCGGCGGAAAACGAGCTGATGGTGGACATCCACGACGAGTACCGGCCAACGGGCGTCAGCCGCACCTGGCCCAACCTGATGACCCAGGAAGGGGTCCGCGGCAACGAGGAAATGCCCGACGCCGCCCACAACACCACCCTGCCCTTTACCCGCTATATTGCCGGCGCCGGCGACTATACCGTTTGCTACTACAACAGCCGCATCCAAAATACCCATGCCCACCAACTGGCCCTGTCGGTGGTGAATTACAGCCCCCTGCAATTTCTCTACTGGTACGACAAGCCGTCCAACTACGGCGGCGAACCGGAAGTGGAATTTTTCGATAAGGTAAAAACCGTCTGGGACGAGACCCGCGTGCTGAGCGGCGCCATCGGCGGGCACATCGTCACCGCCCGCCGCAGCGGCGAAGAATGGTTCGTGGGCGCCCTCACCAATACCGGGGCCCGCCAGCTGAAGGTGCCCCTGGGCTTTTTGGAAAAGGGCAAAAAGTTTGTGGCCCACCTGTACGTGGATGATAACAGCGTGCCCACCAAAACCAAGGTGGCCGTGCGCCGCTACCTGGTGGAGGCCAAAGACGTGCTGTCGCTGTCGCTGAAAGCCAGCGGGGGCGCGGCCCTGCACCTGCTGCCCGCTACTGCCGCCCAGGTGAAGGCCCTGAAAAAGCTGCCTTCTTCGGTACAGTAATGTCCGGATCGCATTCTATTTTTTCATCATTGCCTATTGCCCATTGTCTAATGTCTATTGCTTATGTGTCAGAATTTAGTTTTTAACAAGTTCGCCCGCACGGCGCCGCTCCTGAAAGCCGGGCTGTTGTTCCTGCTGCTGTTCCTGTTCGTCGTCCCTGCCGCCCTGGCGCAGCTGCGGGCCATCAGCGGCGAAGTAAAGGATAGTAAAGGCGCCGCCCTGGAAGGGGTGAGCGTGGCCCTGAAAAATACGGCCACCCTGGTGCTCAGCGACAAAAGCGGTCGCTTTTCGCTGAACGTCCCCGAAGCGCTGCCACAGCCCGTGCTGGTGTTTTCTTCCGTGGGCTTTTCCAAAAAAGAAGTACCCGTGACCGGTACCGCTCCTTTGCTGGTGGTGCTGCAGGAAGACGTCGCCTCCCTGGGCGATGTGGTGGTGATCGGCTATGGTACCGTGCGCAAAACCGACGCTACCGGCTCGGTGGCCAAAGTGAACATGGCCGACCTTCAAAAGGCGCCGGTGACCTCCTTCGAACAGGCCCTGGCGGGCCGCGTGGCGGGCGTGCAGGTAAGCTCCACCGACGGCCAGCCCGGCGAAGCCTTCAACATCGTTATCCGCGGCAACAACTCCGTTACCGGCAACAACTCGCCGCTCTACGTGATCGACGGCTTTCCCATCGAAAGCCCCGACAACAACGTGCTGAACCCGGCCGAGATCGAAAGCATCAACGTGCTGAAGGACGCCTCCGCCACCGCCATCTACGGCGCCCGGGGCGCCAACGGCGTCATCGTCATTACCACCAAAAGAGGAAAGGCGGGCGCCCCCGTGGTGACCTACAACGGCTACCAGGGTTTTTCCAAAGTGACCCGCCGCATGGAGCTGATGAACCCCTACGATTTCGTGCGCCTGCAGCTGGAGATCAACCCTTCGCTCAACACGGCCACCTACCTTACCCGCGGCGGCAAAAGCCTCGAAGACTACCGCAACGTTCAGGGGGTGGACTTCCAGGACCAGCTGTTCCGCAACGGCCCCTTTTCCAACCATTACCTGTCGCTTTCCGGCGGCAACACGCAAACCCGCTACACCCTGTCCGGCTCCTACACCGACCAGAAGGGTGTGGTGGTGGCCAGCGGCTTCAAACGGGCCCAGGGCCGCTTCACCCTCGACCAGCAGGTGCGCCGCAATTTCAAAGTAGGCCTCAATGCCAACTATACTTACAGCCTGGCAGACGGCACCCAGCCGCGCAACCAGACCTCGGCCATCGGCGGCAACGACATCGCCTTCAACCTGCTTCAAAATGTCTGGTCGTACCGCCCCGTAACGGGCAGGGACAGCCTGGACGCCGACCTGCTCAACGAGCTGGCCGACCCCGATGCCGTTCCCGGCGACCCAAGGGTGAACCCCCTGTTCTCGGCCCTCAACGAGTACAACAAACGGAAGAACAACACCTTCGTGGCCAACCTTTATGCCGAGTGGGACATTACCCGCAACTTGAAGTTCCGAACTACCGGAGGCGCCAACCTTTCCAGGGGCCGCAACGAGGTGTTTAACAATACCAAAACCCGCGGCGGCAGCCCGCTGACCAGCCAGGGCCAGAACAACGGCGTGAACGGCAGCGTCCTCACCCCCGAGGTCAACGACTTCGTCAACGAAAACACCCTGACCTATACCAGGCGCTTTAACCGCGACCACGAGCTGACCCTGCTGGGCATCTACTCCTTGCAGTACAACCGCACGAGGGCCACGGGCTTTTCCGCCATCAAGGTGCCCAACGAAAGCCTCGGCATCGCCGGCCTCGACGAAGGGCAGATCGCCACCACCACCTCCACGGAGTCGGAATTCGGCCTGCAGTCCTTTGCCGCCCGTGTCAACTACAACCTGTTTCAAAAGTACCTGTTCACCGCCTCGCTGCGTGCCGACGGCTCCTCCAAGTTCGACCCCAACAGCGGCAACCAGTACGGCTATTTCCCTTCGGGCGCCGTTGCCTGGAAGCTGGGCGAAGAACGGTTTATTAAAAACATCAAGGCCATTTCCAGCGCCAAGGTCCGTGCATCTTACGGCGTTACCGGCAACAACCGGATCGGGCCGTTCGACTACCTTTCGCAGATCACCTTTTACAACAACCGCAACGCGTATTACTCTTTTGGCAATGCGCTTACCCAGGCCTTTGCCATCGAGCGGCTGGGCAACGCGGACCTGAAATGGGAAAGCACCGGCCAGGTCGATATGGGACTGGAACTGGGCTTTTTGAAAGACCGCATCCTGTTCGAGGCCGACGTGTACCGCAAGCGCACCTACGACCTGCTCCTGAGCACGCCCCTGGCGCCGGGTTCGGGCTACACCACCATCACCGCCAACGTGGGCAAGACCGAGAACAAAGGCCTGGAGCTGACCCTCAATACCGTGAATGTGAAACAGCGGGACTACAGTTGGAGCACCAACTTCAATATCTCCTTTAACCGCAACAAGGTGCTGGCGCTGAACGGATCCGACGACCGCATCATCTCCATTGTGGGCGGGCAGGGCAACGCCCTGGCCAACGTGCCGGGCTATATCGCCAAGATCGGCCGGCCCATCTCCCAGATGTATGGTTTTGTGTACGTGGGCAACTACCAGCTCGAAGACTTCGACCTCCTGCCTAACGGCGTGTACCAGTTAAAAGACAACGTGCCCCATGCCGGCGGCAGCGCCAACGTGACCCGCGCCAACCAGAAGCCCGGTGACCCGAAATACGCCGATATCAACGGCGACGGACTGGTGAACGACGACGACATCACCATCATCGGTGATCCCAACCCGGTGCACATCGGCGGCTTTACCAACAATTTTACCTACAAAAATTTCGACCTCAACGTGTTTTTCCAGTGGTCGTACGGCAACGAGGTGTACAATGCCAACCGCGTGCATTTCGAGGGCGGCACGCCCCTGGGCGCCACCAATACGGCCAACCAGTTCGCCTCCTACAATGACCGCTGGACGTTTGACAACCCCGGCAACAAGTACTACCGGGCCTTTGCCATCAACAGCCAGTACGCCAACGGCACCCGCGTCACCAGCAGCAGGGTAGTGGAGGACGCCTCCTTCCTGCGCCTGAAGACCGTGCAGCTGGGGTATAACGTCGACGCACACCTGCTGAAGCGCACCGGCATCAAATCGCTCCGCGCTTATGCCGGCGCCCAGAACCTGTATACCTGGACGAAGTACACCGGCATGGATCCCGAGGTGAATACCAGGGGTACCGGCCTCACGGCAGGCTATGATTTCTCGGCTTACCCCCGGGCCCTGACCTATACGTTCGGTCTCAACCTTTCCTTTTAATCCAAACGACGACTCCGCATGAAAAATAAGCTACTGGCACTAACGCTCCTGGCCCTGCTGGCCGGAGGCGCTTCCTGCAAAAAGATCCTCGAGGCCGAGCCTTCCGATTTCTCGGTCCCCGGCAATTATTTCCAGACCGAGACGCAGGTGAATTCCTACCTCGCCTCGGTGTACGATGTGCTCAACGACGGCAACTGGTACAACAACCAGTTCCGTGCGAATATATCCGAAGGCACCGACGAATCCTACAATACGGCCAGCATCGGTTCGCCCTACCCGGCCCATTACAGCGCCTCCTCCAGCGATGCCAGCATCACGGGCTTCTGGCAGGCCATTTACCGCGGCCTCGACCGGGCCAACACCCTGCTGGAAAACCTGGACCGGGCTTCCCTTTCCGCCGATAAAAAAGCCCGCGTGCTGGGCGAAGCAAAGTTTTTACGCGCCTATTACCTCTTTACCGCCACCCAGTGGTTCGGCGACGTGCCCCTGAAGACCACCTCCACCAAAACCCAGGGAGATGCCCAAATTGCCTTTACGCCCTCGAAAGAGGTATACGATTTCGTGATCAGGGAAATGACCGAGGCCGAAGGCCTGCTGGCGGCGCAAAAGGCCAGTACCCTGGCCTATAACGAGCGGGTAACCTACACCACGGTGCAGGGCATGCTGGCAAGGGTCTGCCTGTTTGCCGCCGGCAACCCCGTCAACGACACGAAGCGGTATGCCGAGGCCCTGGACTGGGCGAAGAAGGTCAAGGCTTCGGGCGAACACAGCCTTCACCCCGACTACCGCCAGGTTTTTATCAACCATTCCGCCGATGCCTACGACAACGTGAACCGCGAAAGCATGTGGGAGGTGGGCTTCAAGACCGATGCCGCCAATACCGCCCTGCGCGAGCAGATGTCCAATAACGTGGGCGTATCGGTGGGAATCAACAAATGGGGCCGGATCACCAGCACCACCCGTACCACGGCGGTGTTGTACCGGACCTACGGGTCCACCTATGATGCGGCCAGAAAGCAGGACCTGACCCCCGACCTGCGCCGCGACTGGAACGTGGCGCCCTACACCCTGGGCGGCGTGCCGTCCACCTCCTCGCAGGAAACCGTGCCCACCATCGAGCCGGTGGCCTGGAACTCGTGGTGGATGCGCTTCAGCGGCAAATGGCGCCGGCAGTACGAAGTGGTGGTGCCCCGCGACAACAACAACCTGCCCCAGAACTTCCCGCTGCTGCGCTATGCCGACGTGCTGCTGATGCTGGCCGAGGCCGAGAACGAAGTGAACGGACCTACCGATATCGCCTATGCGGCCGTTAACGAAGTGCGCCGCCGCGCCTGGGGCAAGGGCAACCGCGTGACGGGGGTGACCGTGACCAATGGCGGTTCGGGCTATACCGCCGCGCCCCGGGTGACCATCGCGCCTAGTTTGACGGGGCCCGGCGAAGGCTATGATGCCGCGCTGGCCACCGCCACCGTTTCGGGCGGCAAGGTCACGGCCATCAACGTTACCTCCTCGGTAGGTTTTTACAACAGCGTGCCGGCGGTGATCCTCACCGGCCTGGGCACCGGCGCTACCGCCACGGCCGAATTGACGCCGGTAGATCCCGCTACTGCCGATGTGCCCCTCGGCCTGTCCAGGGAAGCTTTCCGGAAATTCCTGCAGGACGAGCGCCTGCGCGAGCTGGCGGGGGAGGCCCTCCGCCGGGCGGACCTGAAGCGCTGGAATGTGCTGGAGGCGACCGTGAAAAGCCGGTCCGACCTGGCGGTGAACGGCTCCGCGCAGCGGTTCTCCGACAACACGCAGGTGATCCCGCCGGTCAGCAATGCGGGCGACCGCACGACGGCTTCCCATGACGGCGCCAACGTGTCGGCCCGCAGCATGTTCCTGCCCATCCCGCTTTCGGAGATCCTGAACAACCGCCTGGCCAAGCAAAACAACGGTTATTAACAACAACCCCATTCTTTCAACTCCTTTTCTGCGATTAATATGAAAAAGCTATTTTTTGGTTTGTTCGGGCTCTGCCTGCTGCAGACTGCCTGTAAAAAAATGCAGGTAGACGCACCCGACCTGGACATTACCCTGGAGAACGCCAGCCTGAAAGCCGGCGACACCGCCCGGTTCCGCTTTTCGGGTTATGCCGATTACATCAGCTTTTACTCCGGCGAGCCGGGGCGGGACTACGAGCGCCGCGACAGCTTTACCCGTACCGACGGCGTGCCGGAGCTCCAGTTCAGTACGGCGGTGAGCGCCGCGGGTACCGGCATTACCACCGGCCGCAACCTCTCGGTGCTGGTCTCTTCCGACTTCAGCGGCGTGTATACGGCCGAAGGGGTGGCCCGGGCCACCTGGACCGATATCACCGGCCGGGCCACCCTAGCCACCGGCACCAGCACGGTGGCGTCGCCCGTCATAAAGCTGGACGACCTGAAGGTCGCCGGCAAGCCCCTGTATGTTGCGTTCAAATACGTGACGTCCGACGCGGCGCTGAAGCAGCGGCAGTGGACCGTCTCCGCCTTCCAGTTCCGCACCCGCTTCCCCGACAGCACGGTGTACACGCATGCCGCCGCCAATGCCGATGCGGTCCTTACTCCCGTCAACGCAGCCGGGGATTCGGCCACCTGGGTGTCCGGCACTACGCTGACGCACGTGGGCCTGAACGCCGCTTACCCGGTAGATGAGGACTGGGCCATCTCCCGCCCCTTCGACCTTACCCGTGCCGCCTCCCTGGACGCTGCCCGCGGCGGTGCCAACGCCCTGGGCGTAGTGACCGTCAAGAACCTGGCCCTGACCGGCACCGTACCGGAGCAGTTTGTTTGGAGATATGCTAAAGCCGGCACGTATAAAGCGGTCTTTATCCTGCGCAATGCCACCATTGAGGAAAGCAGGGAGGAGAAAAAGGAGTTTACCATAACGGTTGCGCCGTAGGGCGCAGGCGGGCGTAAAACCTCTCCCCCGCCAAAAATACTTTCCCTAATTTGCTAAACCGATTTAGTTTTTCGCTTACTTTTGTTTTCGGCGCTATCTGCTAAATCGATTAACGGTTGCACATCGCTGCCGCTGCCATTTACCACGCTTAAATACGCTACAACAATGACGAACGTTTGCTTTGCCCCGTTCCGGCTCCTCCGGACCGTGAACCCCTACTTTTTGTCAAAACCCCGATGGGGCCTGGTGGCTTCCCTTTTAGCCATTTTATTGTTCCCTTCCGGCGCCTTTGCCCAGGAGGGCGCCCTCCAGGACGACTTTTCCACCGGCAACCTGAATAACTGGAAAACTTCTACTGCCGGGGCCTCGGCCCAGCTGGTGAACAACCGCCTGGTGATCACCGCCGCCCTGCAGGCGAATGGAAAATACCGCGGCGACCTCCAGAAAACCGGCGGCGCCACCCTCCATGCCGGCACGTATCCCATCGTCGCCATCAGGATCAACAAGCCGCCCCGCTGCAACTGGTTTTTCGACACCAACCTCGGCTCGTACAACAATGCCAACAACAACGCCACCAAGATCGTGACCACCGGCGGCAACGTGTACTACTGGGACCTCTCCACAGGCAAGCTGGGTACCACTACGCTCTCCACTACCCAGCCCACCACGCTCTCCACCTTCCAGTTCAAGATCGCCGACATCGATTTCTCCTCCACCGAGCGGACCGCCCAGGATTATTCCTATGAAGTGGACTGGGTACAAACCTTCCGTTCGGTAGATGAATTGCGGACCTTCCTGAATCCTTCGGGCACCGCCGACCCGGTCTTCGAATACACCGGTGCCTTTACCCATCCCGGCCTGCTGCACACCACCGCCGACCTGGCCCGTATAAAGGACCTGGTGACCCGCCAGGTGAGCCGCCCCTGGAAAAGCTACCAGCTGTTGCTGGCCTCTGCGCGCTCTTCCGCTTCCTACGTCAAGGCCGGACCCTTTAAATACCTCACCCGCGATGCGTCGCTGACCGTGCAGACCCCCACGGGTACCGCCTCGGGCGGCGCCGTCAAAAACGGCGTGGAAGCGGACTTCCTGGCCGCCTACTACAACGCCCTGCTATGGAACATCACCGGCAACGAAGCCCATGCCCAGAAGGCCGTGGAGATCATTGACGCTTATTCGGCCTACACCGTGGGCATCCAGGGGGCAGACGAAGAGCTGAACGGCCTGTACGGCTTTATCCTGGCCAACGCGGCGGAGCTGATGCGCTATACCTATCCTTTATGGGCACCCGAAAAAGTGCAGCAGTGCCAGGACATGCTCCGAAACGTGTTTTATCCCACCCTCCAGTACTTCCGCCCCTGCGGCCACGGCAACTGGGATATTATCTGCATGAAGGCCCTGATGGCCATTGCCGTCTTCAGTAACGACAACGCCATGTACAACAAAGTAGTGAACTATTTTTACTACGGCGAGGGCAACGGCAGCATCAAAAACTACGTACTCACCGATGCCGGCCAGCTGCAGGAAAGCAACCGCGACCAGCCCCACAGCATGCTGGCGATCGGCTCAATGGCCGAACTGGCCGAAATGGCCCTCAAACAGGGTCACGACCTCTATTCGGCCCACAACAACGCCATCCTGCGGGGCTACGAGTATACCGCCAAATACAACCTGGGCTACGACGTGCCCTACCAGACCAGCTACGACTTTTGCGAAAAGAATTACCAGGACTATACGCCGGAAGCGATTTCCGCCGTGGGCCGCGGGCAGTTCCGCGCCGTATTCGAGATCGGCTACAACCACTACGTTTTTCGCAAGAGCAAATCCATGCCCTACACCCTGGAGGCCCTGGGTACCGTGCTCAACCCCGAAGGCGCCCCCTTTGGCGCCGACAACCCGGGCTACGGCTCGCTGTTCTTTTACCTGAACGCAGCAAGCGACTATACCTTCAGCGGGGGTAGCAACACCACCGCCGGCCTGGTGAATGATAACTTCAACGGTGTTGCCGACGGCTGGGTGGCCGCCACTTCCGGCGCCACCGCCACCACCGGGGCGCAGGAGCTCACCATCAGCATGAAGCAACAAACCAACGGCACCTACCGCGGCGACTTCAAACGCAGCGCCGGCGCCGTGGTGCACGCGGGCAATTATCCCATCCTGGCCATCAGGATCAAAAAGCCGCCGGTCGTGAACATGACCTTCGATACCAACCTCGGCGCCTTCGGCAACGGGGCCAACAAATGGACCGGCAAGGTGGGCGACGACATTTACTATTACGACCTGACCAGGGGTTTCGGCGCCGCCCCCAGCTTCCTGTCCACCACGGCGCAAACGAACCTGACCACCTTCCAGTTCAAGATGGCCGACGTGCCGGCCACAGGGCAGACCTCCTATACCGTGGACTGGGTGAAAACTTTCCGCAGCCTGAACGAGGTGCTGGCCTATGACCCGAAAGCCGGCCTGGTCGACGATAACTTTACCACTACTACCGACGGCTGGGCAACTGCCACTACCGGCGCCACGGCTGCTGCGGCCAATGGCCAGCTGCAGGTAGCCCTGGCCCCGCAGGCCAACGGCTCCTTCCGCGGCGACATCAGGCGCACGGCCGGCGCCCTGCTGTACCCCGGCAACTATCCCATCCTGGCGGTCAAGATGAAACGGCCCCCCACCGCCAGGCTGACGTTTGATTCCAACCTGGGCGCCCTGGGCAACGGCAGCAACCAATGGACGGGCAAGGTGGGCGACGATATATACTATTACGACCTTTCCCGGACCGGCTTTGGAGCTTCCGGCACGCTGCTGACCGCGCCTACCTCCCTGACCCTCTTCCAGCTGAAAGTAGCGGACATTACTTCAGGGGAGACCAGCTACCAGGCAGACTGGGTAAAAACCGTAAAGACGGTGGAGGAGCTGCAGCAGTTCGTGGCACCCCGTTACCAGGACATCCTGTTCCCGCTGCCGCAGGAGAAGAAGGTGGGCGATGCGGACTTTTCCCCGGCTACCGCCACTTCGGGACTGGCAGTTACCTACACTTCCTCCAATAGCGAGGTGGCCACCGTGGTGGACGGCCGGTTGCATCTTGTCGGTGCCGGCACCACCGCCATCACCGCCAGCCAGCCCGGCGACGCCGGTTATGTGGCCGCCGAACCGGTGACCCGCAGCCTGACCGTCAGCAAGATCGAACAGGTCATCAGCTTTGGCCCCCTGGAGGAGCAAGCCTATGGCGGGGCCGACTTCGATGCCGGCGCCACCGCTTCTTCCGGCCTGCCGGTAACCTACACCTCCTCCCATCCGGAAGTCGCCGAGATCGTGAACGGCCAGGTGCGGATCAACGGCCTGGGCACTACTGTCCTTACGGCGGCGCAGGAAGGAAATAAGCAGTACGAAGCGGCACCGGCAGTAGTGCAAACGTTAACCGTAAAGGATAAGAAAGCCCCCGCCCAGCCCCAGGCGCTGACCACCACCAAAACCGCCGACGGCAAGGTGGGACTGATGTGGCAGGCTTCCTCCGACGATATCGGCGTAGCGGGTTACTATGTATTCCTTAACGGGCAGCAACTCAACGAACAGCCGGTGAACGCCACCAGCTATGTCACCGAAGTGCCTGCCGGCAGCCTGGTGTATGCGTATACCGTCATTGCAGCCGATGCGGCCGGCAACCTCTCTGCCGAAAGCGCCACGGCCCTTTTTTCCAACAGCAACGGGGGTGGCAGCGTCAACAGCTCGCTGGAGATCCTCAAAATATTCCCGAACCCCAACGGGGGCAACTTCAAGGTGCGGCTGAACAGCGAGCAAACCGGCACGGTGACCACCAGCATTTTCAACAGCAGCGGCTTGCCGGTGCAAAGCGTCAGCGAAGGCAAGAGCGGGGAGGTGTACCAGCGGGAGTTCAGGCTGCAAAGCCTGCCCAAAGGCATGTACCTGGTACGGGTAGCCATAGGCTCCTTTGTACAAACCGCCATCGTCCTGATCCAATAAACCCATTCAGACCATTATTCACAAGAACAACACAGCATGCAACAAAAAATATTTCCGTTGGAAGGGCAGGTGCAGCCCTATAACTGGGGCGGCTTTACGTTTATCCCGCAATTGCTCGGTAAAGAGGAAAATGGCCGGCAACCCAGTGCCGAATATTGGCTGGGCGCCCATCCCAATTATCCCGGCTTTGTGCAGGCGGGCGACGTCCGCCTGTCGCTGGACCGGTTCATTTCCTTGAACCCGGAAGAAGTGCTCGGGCAGGACGTGGCCCGGACCTTTGGCGCCCTTCCGTTTTTGCTAAAAGTGCTGGATGTGCGCCAGATGCTGTCCATCCAGGTGCATCCCTCCAAAGCGGCCGCCGCTGCGGCGTTTGCGGACGAAGACAAAGCCGGCATCCCGGTTTCGGCGCCCCACCGCAACTACAAGGACAGGAACCACAAGCCCGAACTGATGGTAGCCCTGGGCGACTTCTGGCTGCTCCACGGATTTAAGGCGGAAACCGCCCTGCTGCAAACCCTTTCGGAAGTGCCGGAATTCCAATGCCTGGCGGAAGCATTTCAAAACGGGAGCTACCGGGGCCTGTATGAAAAAGTGATGCTGCTGGAACCATCCGAAGTGGACCGCATGCTGTCGCCCCTGGTGGCGCGCATCCGGCCGCTCTACGCCCGGGGCGTCCTGCCCAAGAGCAGCGCCGACTTCTGGGCGGCCCGGGCGGTGGAAACCTTTTGCCAAAAAGGGCAGTATGACCGCGGCATTTTTTCCATTTACTTTTTCAACCTCCTGCACCTGCGCCGGGGCGAAGGCATTTACCAGCCCGCGGGCATGCCCCATGCCTACCTGGAAGGGCAGAACGTGGAGATCATGGCCAATTCCGACAACGTGCTGCGGGCAGGGCTGACCGACAAGCACATCGACGTACCGGAACTGCTAAAACACACCCGCTTTGAAGCCACCCTTCCCAGCGTGCTGGGGTCGGCTGCCGGAACCGAAAGGGAAACCTGTTTTCAAACCGAGGCCGCCGAATTTGAATTGCGGCAGTACCGCCTGGCGGCAGGAGAGGAGCTGCAGCTGCAGGCCGGTAGTTCTGAGATCCTGCTGGCGCTGTGGGGCAGCCTGTCGGTGCAGGCCGGCAGCGCGCAGCGGCCGCTGGGCCGGGGGGCTTCCCTGTTCCTGGCAGCCGGCACCCCGTACACCGTTACGGCCGGCGCCGCTTCCGAGCTGTTCCGCGCCACCGTGCCGGGGAAATAAATCTGTAAAGGCCTGTATAAGCTAAATCGATTTAGGTGTATATTTGTGTTTCTGTGATGGGATACAACGATAAACGACGTATGAAAATGAATTTTCTATCCGCTAAGGTTTTGCCTGACTTCCCCGGACGCCCGAAAGCACAGGGTTCGAAACCCTGCACAGCCGTTGGCAGGGGCGAGCAGTCTTTCCCAGGGTTCCGAACCCTTTTACGGCCTTTTCTGCTGGCGGGTTTGCTGGCTGCCGGCACGGTGGGGCAGGCCCAGTCGCACTACCCCGGGCAACACGTGGGTAAATTTGTCGTGAACGACCAACTCCGCCCGGAAGTGTCCGCCTTCGACCTGTCGGACGTGCGCCTGCTGGACAGCCGCTTTCTGCAAAACATGCAGCGGGAGCAAAAGTGGCTGCAATCGCTGGAGACCGCCCGCCTGCTGCATTCCTTCCGCACCACCGCCGGCGTATATGCCGGCAACGAAGGCGGCTATTTTACCGTGAAAAAACTGGCGGGCTGGGAAGCCCTGGACTGCGAGCTCCGCGGCCATACCACCGGCCACCTCCTCTCCGGCCTGGCCCTGATGTATGCCTCCACCGGCGACGATCAATACAAGCGCAAAGGCGACAGCCTGGTCGCCGGCCTGGCCGAAGTGCAAAAGGCCCTGAACCAGGACGGCTACCTGGGCGCATTTCCCCAGGAACTCATTAACCGCAACCTGGCCGGCCAAAAGGTATGGGCGCCCTGGTACACCCTGCACAAAATCCTGTCGGGACTGATGGACCAGTACCTGTACACCGGCAACAAGGAAGCGCTGGACGTGGCTTCCCGCATGGGTTCCTGGGCCTACAAAAAGCTGCAACCCGTAACGCAGGAGCAGCGGGCCCGCATGCTGCGCAACGAATTCGGCGGCATCAACGAATCCTTTTACAACCTCTATGCTCTTACCGGCAACAAGGACTACCAGTGGGTGGCCCGCTTCTTCTACCACAATGAAATGCTGGACCCGCTGAAGGAAGGCAGGGATATCCTGGAAAAGAAACACGCCAATACCTACATCCCCAAGCTGCTGGGTGTGACCCGCGACTACGAGCTCGAAGGCAAAGGCGACGGCGGGGCCCTGGCCGCCTTTTTCTGGCAAACGGTTACCGGCCACCACTCCTTCGCCACCGGCAGCAATTCCGATAAGGAAAAATTTTTCGCCCCCGACCACCTGTCCGAACACCTGACCGGCTATACGGGCGAGACCTGCAATACCTACAACATGCTCAAGCTGACGCGGCACCTGTTTGCGCAGACCGCCGACGTGAAGTATGCCGATTTTTATGAAAAAGCCCTGTACAACCATATCCTGGGCCAGCAGGACCCGGCCACCGGCATGGTCGCCTATTTCCTGCCGATGCTGCCCGGCGCCCATAAAGTATACAGCACCCCGGACAGCTCGTTCTGGTGCTGCGTCGGCAGCGGCTTTGAGAACCACGCCAAGTACGGCGAAGCGATTTATTACCACAGCGCCGGCGGGCTGTACGTGAACCTGTTCATTCCCTCCGAACTGGACTGGAAGGATAAAGGCATCCGGCTGCGCCAGGAAACCAGCTTTCCCGAAGAGGGCAGCACGAGGTTCACGATCGAGGCGGCCAAGCCCGTTGCCACGGCGCTGCACATCCGGTATCCTTCCTGGGCGGTGGCCGGCGCTACCGTGAAGGTAAATGGCAAAAGCGTCCCGGTGAAAGCAAAGCCGGGCAGCTATATCACGCTGACGCGTACCTGGAAAACAGGCGACCGCGTGGAGGTGACCTATCCCATGACCCTGCGGGCGGTTCCCGCCAACGACAATCCGAACGTCGTGGCCTTTGCCTACGGGCCGGTGGTACTGGCCGGGAAGATGGGCACCCAAGGTATGGAGGCGCCCGCCCCCCATTCCAATCCGAACCTGTACAACGATTATTACACCTACGAGTACCATGTGCCCCAAGGCCTTCAAACGTCATTGAAAGGGGATGTGAAAAAGCCCCAAACCATCCTGGGCCCCGTGGCCGGTGAAAAGCTCACGTTCCAAACAAAAGAGGGAATAACGTTCAAACCCCTGTACGACATCCACCGGGAGCGCTACGTAGTGTACTGGCAAATCCAGTAGGGTCTTTGGCCCCTTGAATCGTTTAAAAAGACTTTTATCAACCAGAGATGAAAACGATCCGTTTTTTTATCAGCATCCTTTTGCTGGCGCTTTCCCAGGAGCTGCTGGCCCAGGCCTTTACGCATCCCGGCATCCTGCACGGCCGTGACGACCTGGAGCGCATGAAGGCCGCCGTGGCGGCCAAAGCGCAACCCATTTTTGCCGGCTACGAGCTGTTTTTGCAAAACCCCGCTTCCCAGTACACCTACAAGATGCAGGGCCCGCTGGAAATGGTCGGCCGCAACCCCACGGTGGGGCAGGGCACCTACGACAGCGACGCCAATGCCGCCCACCAGAATGCGCTGCTGTGGGCGATCACCGGCGACCGGCGCTATGCCGACAAAGCACGGGAGATCGTGAACGCCTGGTCCGCCACCCTCAAAAGCATCACCGGCCGCGATGCGGTGCTGATGGCCGGCCTCGGGCCGTTTAAGATGGTGAATGCCGCCGAACTCCTGCGCCATACCGGTGCCGGCTGGCCTGAAGCGGAGGTGCAACAAACGGAAAAGCATTTTAAGGAAGTGATCTACCCGGTGCTCCAAAACTTTGCGCCCTTTGCCAACGGCAACTGGGATGCCGCCGCCATCAAAACGGTGATGGCCATCGGGGTGTTCTGCAACGACCGCGACATATTTGAGCGGGCCCTCCGCTATTACGTGAACGGGCACGGCAACGGCCGGCTGACCCACTACATCCTCAACGAAGACGGGCAGATCCAGGAAAGCGGCCGCGACCAGGGCCATACCCAGTTGGGTATCGGCATGCTGGCCGAGTGCTCGGAGATCGCCTGGAAGCAGGGCCTCGACCTTTATGGCTATGCCGACAACCGCCTGCTGAAAGGATTCGAATACGTCGCCAAATTCAACCTCGGGAGCGAGGTGCCTTTCGTGGAAACCCTGGACCGCACCGGCAAGTACCACCATAAAACTATTGCCCGCCAGGACCGGGGTCCCCTGCGGGCCGTGTACGAGCAGGTGTATAACCATTACGTAAAACGGAAGGGGCTGTCGGCTCCATATACGCAGCAGGCAGCGGAAAAGCTCCGGCCCGAAGGCCCCGGCCGCCCCGGCGCCGACCACCCCGGCTACGGCACCCTGTTCTTTACCCGCCCTGTTGACGATCAAAAAATTATTTCTATCCCCCCTACTCCCGGCGGGCTGATCGCCACAGGTTCGCCCAAAGAAATTCGACTCTCCTGGATCGCTTCGGCTACAGCCGCCCGTTATACCGTGAAAAGAGCCACCCATAGCGGCGGTCCGTATACCACGGTGGCCCGCGACCTGTCCGCTTCCCATTTCACCGACAAGGGCGTGAAGCGGGGCGTAGTGTATTACTATACCGTTGCGGCGGCCAACGCCGGCGGCGAAAGCGGCAACGCTGTGGAAGCCACCCAATGCGCCGGCCTGCCCCAGCACTGGCAGCAGCAGGATATCGGGTCGGTAACCGCCGGCCATACGCAGTTCGACGGCCGGCAGTGGACCCTTACCGGCAGCGGCGGGGGCGTGGACAGCACCCGCGACGGCTTTCACTTTACCGGGCTTCCGCTGGTCGGCGATGGCACCCTGACCGTTCGCTTCGTGCCACAGCCCGGCTCGCAGTTTTCGCGGATGGGACTGATGCTGCGCGAGGGCGGGAGTGACAGCGCCCCCTTCGTGTCGCTGCTGCTGTATCCCGGAAAGACCGGCCAGGTGGAAGCGCCCGACTGGCACGTGCGCCTGCTGGCGCGCCGGAAGCCCGGGGCACCGGCCGCCGCGGCCTTCACCGGCCCGGGGCTGGCCGAACCCGCCGTTACCTTCGGCCGCCTGACAGGCTATTTCTGGCTGCGCCTGCAGCGGAAGGGTAAGGACGTTTCCGCCTTCACCTCCTACGACGGCCGCACCTGGACGCCGGCTGGCAGCGTGACCGCCTTTTTGGGGAAAAGCCTGCGCGCCGGCCTGGCCGTAGCCTCCGGCATGCCGAACCCCACTACGGTATTCTTCGACCAGTTTTCCATAAACGGGAAGGCGGTTGCCGCGAACCTCGAAATGCCCGCCGCTCCCAACCGGTCGCAGGCATGGGTGGCCGATCAGGGCAACGGTACCTACACCAACCCCGTCCTGTACGCCGATTATTCCGATCCCGATATCATCCGGGTGGGCGACGATTATTTCATGACGGCCTCCAGCTTCCATTGCATGCCGGGGCTGCCCATCCTGCATTCCAGGGACCTGGTGAACTGGCGCATCCTCAACTATGCCCTTCAAAAGCAGGTGCCTTCCGATTTTTTTGACGTGCCCCGCCACGGCTACGGCGTCTGGGCGCCGGCCCTCCGCTACCATAAGGGCACGTACTATATTTTCTGGGGCGACCCTGATCACGGCATCTACCGGGTGAAGACTAAAAACCCGGCGGGCAAATGGGAAGAGCCGGTACTGGTAAAAGGGGGCCGTGGCCTGATCGATCCCTGCCCGCTCTGGGATGCCGACGGCAAGGCCTACTTGGTGCATGCCTGGGCGGCCAGCAGGGCGGGAGTGAACAGCCTGCTCACCGTTTACCAAATGAGCCCCGACGGCGCGCGGCTGCTCGACGAGGGAAAGAACGTTTTTTCCGGCCACGACTTCCACCACACTACCGAAGGGCCCAAGCTGTATCAACGCGACGGCTACTACTATATCATGGCGCCCGCCGGCGGCGTGGCAACGGGCTGGCAGCTGGTGCTGCGGTCCCAAAACATTTACGGTCCCTATGAGGACAGGATCGTCATGGACCAGGGAAGCACCAACATCAACGGTCCCCACCAGGGCGCCTACGTGGAAACGCCCGGGGGCGAGCCCTGGTTTTTACATTTCCAGGACCTGGGCGCCTACGGCCGCGTGCTGCACCTGCAGCCCGTAACCTGGAAGGACGGCTGGCCCGTGATGGGAACGGACAAGGACGGCGACGGCAAAGGCGAGCCGGTGCGGACGCACCAAAAGCCGCGGGTGGGGAGACCCTACCCGGTGGCTACGCCCCAGGAAAGCGACGAATTCAATTCCGATACCCTGGGGCTGCAGTGGCAGTGGCAGGCCAACCCCAAAGTAACCTGGAGCGCCCTGCTGCGGGAGAAAGGCTTTTTGCGGCTCTTCGCCTTCCCGCTGCCCAAAGAGGCGGTCAACCTGTGGCCCGTACCCAACCTGCTGTTGCAAAAATTCCCGGCCCCCTCTTTTACCGCTACCACCAAGGTGAAACTGAATATCGAGTGGGACGTGTGGGAAAGCAAGAAGGCCGGCCTGCTGGTCATGGGGAACGATTATGCCTACCTCTCCGTTTCGAAAAATGAAAAAGGTTTTAGCGTGTCCCAAATAACCTGCTCCGATGCCCTGAACGGGGGGGAAGAGGAAGTGCTGGCGGCGCAGCCTATTGGCGGCAGCACCGTTTATTTGCGGGTGGAGGTCAAAGCGCCGGACGCCACCTGCCGGTTCAGTTACAGCGAGGACGGCCAGACCTTCCGCCCGCTGGGAAAGCCCTTTACGGCCAAACCCGATAAATGGGTAGGGGCCAAGCTGGGACTTTTCTGTACCAGCCGCCCCGACGTGCGCACCGGCAGCTATGCCGATTTCGACTGGTTCCGCATTTCCAGATAAAGCAGCCGGACGGGACACTTTTAAAGCTGATGACAACCCGTAAGACTGTCATGCCTCACTGCGTTCGGCATGACAGTCTTACGGGTTGTCACCCGGCTTATGGTGGCTGCTCTAAAAGGTTCCCGGCCTGACCATCTTAAAATTGAGCTTTTCCCTCTGCTCCCTCTTTTGCAGGATTGCCGTAATTTCCCCTCCAGCCTGCAATCCCTAACCGTAATAGATCAACGAATCGGCGTACGGATGGTCGGCGCCGGCGACCCGGCCGCCCCCAAAAGGCTTCCAGGGTACGGTCCTGGCCGGGGGCGTCACATTAAAATCTGATTAAAATTGCCCGCAGCTTGCCCAGTAAGTAAAAACATTAGAAATATTTATTTCCGTATCCAGTTTGTCATTAATTACTTTTGTCGCCTTAACTATGAAACGATCAGTACTGTTTTACCTGGTGGACGACGATGCCGACGATGCGTCGATATTTGAAGAAGTGCTCCTGGAAGTGGCGCCTGCAGCCTGTTTGCAATGGGCCAAGGACGGGGAGGAGGCCCTGGAGCTGCTGCGGGCGGCCGAAGTGTTGCCCGACCTGGTGTTCCTGGACCTGAACATGCCGCGGCTCAACGGAATGGAATGTTTAAAGCAACTGAAAAGCGAATCCCGGTTACAGGAAATCCCCGTGATCATGTACACCACTTCCTCGCAGGCCAAGGACATCGAGGAAGCGCTGCTGACCGGCGCCCTGTGCTTTATTACCAAGCCTTCCAGCATGAAGGGGCTGCGCGACATACTCGCCTCCTTCAGCGGGACCCTGCCCGGCGACCTGCCCGGTACGCTGCGCTCCCTGAGTAAGACGGCCGATACCTTTATCGCCTGCTGACCGGAAAGCAGACCAGATAATTTTTACCTTGAAACCCTATTGATCCCGGGATACCGTACCGTCCAAGGAGAATCAGCATACCCTTAACCATATGATTCTGATTGTTGACGACAAGGAAGAAAACCTGTTTTCTTTAAAAACCCTGCTCCGTTTGCACGCCTATACGGTGGATACCGCATCGTCCGGCGAAGAGGCCCTGAAAAAGATCCTGATCTACGACTATGCCCTCATCATCCTCGATGTGCAGATGCCGGGCATGGATGGTTACGAGGTGGCCGAGACCATTATGGGCTACAGCAAAACCCGCCACATCCCCATCATCTTCCTGTCGGCGGTGAACATCGACAAGCGCTTTATTTCCAAAGGCTATGAGTCCGGCGGCGTGGACTACGTGACCAAACCCTTCGACGCCGACCTGCTGCTGCTGAAGGTAAAGACCTTTTACCGCCTGTCCGAGCAGACCCGGGCGCTCAAAAAGGCCCAGGAGGCGCTGAAGGAAGAAGTCGAAAACCGCAAAGCCGCCCAAAGGGCCGTGGAGAACGCCAACCTGCAGCTGGAGGAAAAGGTGGAGGAGCGCACCCGCGACCTGGTGCAAACCAACCGCGAGCTGGAGATCCGCAACGCCGAACTGCAGCAGTTTGCCTCCCTGGCCACCCACGACCTGCAGGAGCCGCTGCGCAAGATCATCACCTTCTGCAACCTGGTACGCGACCGGTACCTGGACCAGGCCCCCGAAGCAGAGGCCTACATGACCAAGATCATCGCCTCCTCCGAACGGATGCGCAGCCTGATCAACGACCTGCTGAACTATTCGAAGCTGTCCATCCAATCCTCCTTCCGCCATACGCCCCTCGACGAGGTGCTGAACGAAACCCTGGCCGACCTGGAGCTGTCGGTGCGGGAAAAAAACGCCACCCTGCTGATCGAGCCGCTGCCGGCCGCCGAAATCGTGCCCGGGCAGATCCGCCAGGTGTTCCAAAACCTGATCAGCAATGCCCTGAAGTTCGCCAAAAAGGATGCCGCCCCCGTTATTCGCATCTGGAGCGAACGGGTGGAAGAGCACATGCCGGGCGAGGAGCCGGGCGAAAGCTTTGTCCAGGTGTGCATCCGCGACCACGGCATCGGCTTCAATGAGCTCTACCTGAAAAAAATCTTTACCATCTTCCAGCGGCTCCACCGCGGCTCGGAATACGAAGGCACGGGCATCGGCCTGGCCATCGTGAAGAAGATCGTGGAAAAGCACAACGGCTCGGTAACCGCCAGCAGCAAGGAAGGCGAGGGCGCCACCTTTGTCATCCGGCTGCCGCTGCGCCAAACCCCCGTCTGCCAACCAGCCATTCAATAGATTTCGGATTTCGGATTTCGTCTCGCCTCAGGCGAGAGGAACCCTTCAAAGAAGAAAGACTCCTACAACGATCAAGGGGATCCGACATCCGACATCCCAAATCCGAAATTTCATTTGCCCTGTACCCTTTAAATAACCGTACATGAACGTATTTAAACGCAACCTGCTGGCAGGTTACGGCCTGTCTCTTTTTTTACTGGTCATCAGCGCGGTGGCCTCTTATATCAGCATCCGCAACCTGCTGTATCATGCCACCATGGTCAACCATACCAACGAAGTCATTAAACAGCTCGATGCCGTGCTGGCATCGGTGCGGGAGGGCGAAACCGGCCAGCGGGGCTACCTGCTCACCGGCGATGAAAAATTCCTCGCCCCTTACCGGGGCGCCTACAACCGGGCCCGCGAAACCCAACGCGACCTGGTGGCGCTGACCACCGACAACCTGCGCCAGCAACGGGATATCGAAACCATGAAAGGCCTGGTGGACGAGCGCTTTGTCATCCTCCAAAGCGTTATCGACCACAAGCTGCGCACCGGCAAGCTGAGCACGGAAGACCTGGAAAAGGGCCGCAGCACGATGCAGCGGCTGGCCTCCCTGGTAAAGCAGATGCAGCAACGCGAGCAAGCCCTGCTGACCGCCCGTACCGAAAGCATGAACCGGTTTGCAGCCGCCACCCCTGCCTTTATTATCGTGGCGGCCCTGCTGTCGGTGCTGGTGACCGTCGTGTCCTTCCTGCGGGTGAACCGTGACTTTAAAGCCCGCCTGGCCCTTCAAAAACAGCTGGAGCTGAAAGACCGGGAGGTATCGCGCCGCATCGACGTAATCCAGGGAATAGCCGAAAAGATCTCCTCCGGCGACTACAAGACCCGGGTGAACGTGGAGCACAACGACCTGCTGGGCACCATGGCCGGCTCGCTGAATAAAATGGCCGAATCGCTGGACTATTCCTTTGCTTCCCTGTCGGAAAAAGAATGGCTGCAGACCGGCGCCGCCACCCTCAACGACGAAATGATCGGCGACAAGGACGTGCCCACCCTGGCCCAGAATATTTTGGATTTCATTACCGGGTATTCGGGCAGCCTGGCGGGCGCCTTTTACGTACAGAACGATGAAGAACAGCTGCAGCTGGTGGGCAGCTACGGGCTGCCCGCCGGCGTCCGCAAGCAACGGCTGCAGATCGGCGAGGGGCTGGCCGGCCAGTGCGCCGCCTCGGGCAGGATGATGGAAGTGAGCGGCCTGTCGGACAGGGATTTCGTGGTCAGCTTTGCCGCCGGCGACGTACGTCCCCATTCCATTATCGCTATCCCCGTGCTGTTCAACCGGGCCGTGAAAGGGGTCATCGAGCTGGCCAGCCTCAACGGCTATTCGGCCACGGTCCGGACGTTTCTGAAAACCGTTTCGTTCAATACGGGCATTGCCCTCAATACCGCCCAGGACCGCCGGCGCGTGCAGGAGCTGCTGGAGGAAACCCAGGCCCAGGCCGAGGAGCTGCAGGCCCAGCACAGCGAGCTGGAAAACAGTAACGCGGAGCTGGAGGCCCAGGCCGAAAAGCTGCAGGCCTCGGAAGAGGAATTAAAGGTGCAGCAGGAAGAGCTGCTGCAGGCCAACCAGGAGCTGGTGGAGCGCAGCCGGATGCTGGAGGAAAAAACGGGGCTGGTGCTGGAGCGCAACCTCGAGATCCAGCGGCAGTCCGAAGAACTGCGGCTGAGCAGCAAGTACAAGTCGGAATTTTTGGCCAATATGTCGCACGAGCTGCGCACGCCGCTGAATTCCGTACTGCTGTTGTCGCGGCTGCTGTCCGAAAACCATGAAGGCAACCTCTCGGAAGGCCAGGTGGAGTATGCCCAGGTGATCCAGAAGTCCGGCCGGGGCCTGCTGCTGCTGATCGACGAGATCCTCGACCTGTCGCGGATCGAAGCGGGCAAGATGGAGGTGGAAGCCGGCGAGGTGCCGGTCGACACCCTGGCCGCCGACCTGCGCGGGCTCTTCCTGCCACTGGCCATGGAAAAAGGCGTGGTCTTTTCCGTGGAAAAGGCCGCCGGGGCGCCGGGCCTGCTCCAGACCGACCGGATGAAGGTGGAACAGATCCTGCGCAACCTGATTTCCAACGCCCTCAAATTCACCCGCCAGGGTTCCGTGGTCCTGCACATTGCGGCCCGGGAACAGGGCATCGCCTTTACCGTGAAGGATACGGGCATCGGCATCCCCAGGGAAAAGCAGCAAAGCATTTTCGAGGCCTTCCAGCAGGCCGACGGCTCCACCCGCCGCCAGTACGGCGGCACCGGCCTGGGCCTGTCCATCAGCCGGCAGCTGGCCCGCCTGCTGGGTGGCGAGATCTACCTGGCCAGCGAGGAAGGCAGGGGCAGCGAATTTACCCTGGTGCTGCCGCTGCAGGCGCCCAAGGCCGCCGCACCCCTGCCCGAGGTGCCGCTGGCAGTGCCTGCTGCCGACGGGCAATTCCTCGCCGGGCAGATCCCGGCCCCCGTGCCCGATGACCGCGACAATATTACCAACGGCGACCGGGTGATCCTGGTCATCGAGGACGATACGGCCTTTGCCCAGGCGCTGCTCGAATATACCCGCGGCAAGGGCTATAAGGGCCTGGTAGCTGTT
This sequence comes from Huijunlia imazamoxiresistens, assembly GCF_037132455.1. Taxonomy (NCBI): domain Bacteria; kingdom Pseudomonadati; phylum Bacteroidota; class Chitinophagia; order Chitinophagales; family Chitinophagaceae; genus Huijunlia; species Huijunlia imazamoxiresistens. The sequence continues at coordinate 154,310 of NZ_JBBBEI010000004.1, forward strand.
CGGGGCGATGAAGGCATCGAGCTGGCCCGCCGGTTTTTGCCTGCAGGCATCCTGCTGGACCTGCAGCTGCCCGTCAAAAGCGGCTGGGAGGTGATGGAAGCCCTCAAAAGCGACAAGGCCACCCGGCCGATACCGGTGCATATGATGTCGGTGCACGAGATGAAAACGAAATGCCTGTCGAAGGGAGCGGTGGATTTTCTGAACAAGCCGGCCTCTCCCGGGCAGATGGACGAAATGTTCCGTAAGATCGAGGAGGTCCTGAGCCGTCATCCCAAGAAGGTGCTGATCGTAGAGGAGAACCTGCAGCATGCGCAGGCGCTGGCGTATTTCCTGGAAAACCACCAGGTAAGCGCCGAAATCGAGAAATCCGTGGGCGAGGGCATCCGGTCCCTGGACCGCAGCGGCGTGGATTGCGTCATCCTCGACATGGGCATTCCCGCCCACCTGTCGTACGAGGTGCTGGAGGAAGTGAAGCGGACGCCGGGTTACGAGCACCTGCCCGTGATCATTTTTACCGGCAAGAACCTTTCGCCGGCCGAGGAGCTGCGCATCAAGCAATACGCCGATTCCATCGTGGTGAAGACCGCCCATTCCTACCAGCGCATCCTCGACGAGGTGTCGCTTTTCCTGCACCTGGTGGAGGAGCACCAGACGGGCGCCAAAACCACCCGCTACAAAAAGCTGGGCGACCTGGGCGAAGTGCTGCAGGGCAAGACCGTGCTGGTGGCCGACGACGACGTGCGGAACATCTTTTCGCTGACCAAGTCGCTGGAGCCTTATGGCGTGGAGGTGGTTTCCGCCATCGACGGGCAGCATGCGCTGAAGCTGCTGGAGGAGAACCCGCAGGTGAACCTGGTGCTGATGGACATGATGATGCCCGAGCTGGACGGCTACGAGGCTACCCGGCGCATCCGCGAGAACCCGGGCTACCGCGACCTGCCCATCATTGCCGTAACGGCCAAGGCCATGACCGGCGACCGCGAGAAATGCATCAATGCCGGCGCGTCGGATTACATCACCAAGCCGGTGGACGTGGACCAGCTGATCTCGCTGCTAAGGGTATGGTTGTACAGTTAACAGGCGGCCTGCCGCCAGCAAATAAAGAAACAGGAGTTGAAGGATATGCATAGTGTCGAACACATGGTAAAGGACGAGGAGCTGGAGCTGTTGCTGGCCGAGCTGCACCAGGCGTATGGGTACGATTTTTCCAACTACGCCCGGGCCTCCCTGAAAAGAAGGGTGAACCGCCTGCTGATCATCGACCGGCTGCCCGGCTTTGCCGAGCTGTTTTCCCGGTTGAAGAACGATCCGGCCTACCTGCCCCACGTGGTGCAGGAGCTGACGGTCAACGTCACGGAAATGTTCCGCGATCCGCAGGTGTTCAAAACCCTGAGGGAAAAGATCTTGCCGGTGCTGGCCACCCATCCCTTCATCCGGGTATGGCATGCGGGCTGCTCCTCGGGGGAGGAGGTGTACTCCATGGCCATCCTGCTGCAGGAGGCGAACCTGCTGCACAAGTCGCTGCTCTACGCCACGGACCTCAATCCGTCGGTGCTGGAGAGCATCCGCAACGGCGTGTTCCCATTAAGCCAGATGAAGCAGTATTCCGAGAACTACATTTTGTCGGGCGGCAAGGGCGAGTTTTCTTCCTATTACACCACCAAGTACCAGTGGGCGAAGTTCGATGAAGGCCTGCGGCGGCGGATGGTGGTGTCCACGCACAACCTGGTGTCCGACCGTTCGTTCAACGAGTTCCAGCTGATCCTGTGCCGCAACGTGCTGATCTACTTCAACAAGGAGCTGCAGGACCGGGTGCTGACCCTGTTCGACGACAGCCTGGAGAAGCTGGGCTTTTTGGTGCTGGGCGCCAAGGAAAGCCTGCGGTTTTCCACCGTGGCGCCCAAATACGTACAACTGGAACCCAAAGAAAAGATCTGGCGGAAGATGAAGTAGCTTTTGCAACAGTAATAATTCTGGCGGCCACCTGTGAAACTGTCATGCCGAACGAAGTGAGGCATCTCCTCGATAACAAAGGAACGCTTCTATTTGAAGGAGGGTTTACTTTACCTGCAATAGGCTTTTCGTGTCCCGAGGAGATTCCTCACTGCGTTTATAATGACAGCTCTACAGGTTGTCACCAGCTTTGGAATAGCTGTTTTGAAAGAAGTCCAAGGGTGGAGAAATCTATTCGGCTTTCTGATCCTTTATTGCGGCTTTTTCTAATTGTATGCTTATTTTATTTAATGAATATTCCTGTTCTTCTTTCCTGTATATTTTTTAGAAAAGCCCTTCATAGACTTTCCTCAAATAACCTTCTCTGGTAAAAAAGCGTGGCCATTTTTTCTTCTTTCAATATTAAAAAAATAAAAATTTTTCTTTTATTGGAAAATGCCCCAATTTTGCCCCATTGAAATCGTAACGATACCGAAAAGGTATTGTCCTTCCTCCCCGGTTTGGGGAATAACGGACAGAGTCAATACCTTTTCATTTTTGCTAAAGTGAGGGTTATTACATGAGCGCTGGTTTTAATGTTTGAAGTGCGTTCCCTCCTTTCCGGATTGCTGCCCATATTTTTTACTAAAAATAAAAGTCAATATTAATATGTCAATCGCCAAATTAGAGTACATCTGGCTGGATGGCTATCAGCCTATGCAAAGCCTGCGCAGCAAAACCAAAATTGAAAGAAACTTCTCCGGCAAGCTGGAAGACTGCGCCATGTGGTGCTTCGACGGTTCTTCTACCGAGCAAGCCCTGGGCGGTTCTTCTGACTGCCTGCTGAAGCCCGTGTACATTGTGAAAGACCCGCAGCGTAAGAATGGTTACCTGGTAATGTGCGAAGTGCTGAACCCCAACGGCACCCCCCACGAAACCAACGGCCGTGCAATGATCGAAGATGATGATAATGACTTCTGGTTTGGCTTTGAACAAGAATATTTCCTGTGGAACCCCGCTACCGACAAGCCCCTGGGCTTCCCCGAAGGCGGCTACCCCCGTCCCCAGGGTCCTTACTACTGCTCCGTAGGCGCCCAGAACGCCTTTGGCCGCGACATGGTGGAAGAGCACCTGGACGTATGCCTGGAAGCTGGTCTGAACGTGGAAGGCATCAACGCCGAAGTAGCTGCCGGCCAGTGGGAATTCCAGATCTTCTCCAAAGGCGCCAAAGAAGCCGGCGACCAGATCTGGATTGCCCGCTACCTGCTGGAAAGAATCGGTGAAAAATACGGAGTAACCGTGAACTGGCATTGCAAGCCCCTGGGCACCCTGGATTGGAACGGCAGCGGCATGCACGCCAACTTCTCCAACACTGTCCTGAGAACCTGCGGCAGCAAAGAAACGTACGAAAAGATCTGTGAAGCTTTCCGCCCCGTGGTGACCGAGCACATCGAAGTTTACGGCCCCGACAACCACCTGCGTCTGACCGGCAAGCACGAGACTGCCGCCATCACCGACTTCAAATACGGTGTATCTGACCGTGGCGCTTCGATCCGTATTCCCATCGGAACCGTGGAAAGAGGCTGGAAAGGCTGGCTGGAAGACCGTCGTCCCAACAGCGCCGCCGATCCGTACAAAGTAGCTGCACGGATTATCAAGACCGTGAAGTCTGCTGAAGTGGAAGAGCAACTGGAAGCCGAGCAAAGAGCTTAGTGCCTGGGGGAACAGGGGCAACCCATTCCTGCAGTGATTAGAAAATATGTTCATGATCGTATAGGATGCCGGGACTGGTCCCGGCATCCTTGTTTTTTTACCGTTCTGCCTACATTTGGTTAAATTTCGTTTATGAAAAAGCTGCTGTCTTTTTGCATGGGTATGCTGCTGGCCGTTCCGGCGCTGTATGCCCAGAAGGGAAACAACCAGTTGAAGCTGCTGGCGGAAACGGGCCTGCCGGGGCGGCAGGACAAGATCGGCTGGGGGGTGCAGGTAAAAGGCGCGTATGGAGCCGGCCGGGCGGCACAGCTGACGCTGATGACCGGGCTGTCGCGGTTCTCCTCGCGGGAGGGGCATGTGCAAACGGTGACCCGGCTGGTGCCGGTGCTGGTGGGGTATAAGAAAAATGTGGGGCGGGTGTACGTGGAGCCCCAGGCCGGTTACGGCGAGCTGGGCGGGAAGGTCGACCTGGGCGGCGATTTTGCCCGGCCGTCGGTGGGCGCCTTTTTCTGGGCCGTGGGTGGAGGCTACGACCACGGGCGCCTCGATGTAGGCGTGCGGTACCAAAGCGCCCACGAAGCCGAGGGCGCTGCTGCCGGCATCTGGCGCAACAAGGCCTTTCATTTTACCGGCCTGCATATCGGCTATAACCTCTTTGCCCCAAAGAAATAAAAATAGGGGCCCGTACCGTTGCTGTATAACCGAAGCCCCTATTCTTGCGAATCGATCCGACAGGTGAATGCTAAACTACGCGAAGGCATTTTGTCAGAATACCTCCAGTGATGAACTTTCCCAAACGGTTTTTTCCGTGGCTTTTACCTGGATGGAGCCGTTGGACGAAAGCACCACGTTTCTCAGGGTGTATAAGCCGGGTTTGAAATTTTCAGGAAAGGTCAGACCCTCCACGATAGCCTGGGCAGGAATGTTGCCGCCATCGCCGCCTTCCAGTGTTTCCAGTACCTCGATGGATTTCATCGGGCAGAAATACATCACCATCTTGCCTTGTTCGTTTTCCAGGCGCACCGGCGATAAGTTGGCGGTTACGGTTTCGCCGTGGGTCAGTTTTTCTTCGTTCATCTTTTGCCGCAGCACATGTGGTTGTGAGTAGGAAGAGATCACCACCGGGGCTGATTTTTCTGTTTCCGGGTTATAAGCCCTTTTGGCACCGAAAAGGTTGCTGAAAAAGGAAGTTTGTTCTTGTTTCATAACTCTTAATTTTAAATGTTATCGAATGGCTGTGAAGCGCGAAGCATGGGGCCTGGCAACAGGCTCCCCGGACCCTCCAGTCCAGGAGCTCGGGTCCTCCGTATCCAGGCAGCAAATTGGTATGGTTGTTCTCCTTTGGAATGTATGGTCCGTAGCAGCTATGGTAGCGGCTGTATAAGAGTTATCCGGAAAAGTTGTTGATCAGCTATTGGGCTAAATTGTGGCTAAAAAGAAGAACGTGCTCTATTAATTATTTGACAATTATGGAATAGGGTATGCTGCATGAGAAGGTAAAATTCTTTAGAAAAAAAGAGGCGTTGCGGCCGGGCTTTGAAGGGGGCCGCCGCTCCTGTTTCCAACAACCGTGCACATGGCAAAATTTATCTCTACCACCGACCTGGCAAAGGCGCTGCAGCTGTCGCCCTCTACCATTTCCCGGGCGTTGAACGACCATTATTCCATCAGCGCCGCCACCAAGAAGCGGGTGCTGGAATACGCCCGCAAGGTGGGCTTTCAGAAAAACGCCAACGCCCTGAAGCTGCTGCACCATAAAACCAATACGGTGGGCATCCTGCTGCCCGAGGTTACTTCCTATTTTTCTTCCGAACTCATCAAAGGCCTCAAGGAAGTGTTTGACCCCTCCGGGCTCGACATGATCATCCTGCAGTCGGGCGAGCGCCTCGACAAGGAAAAGCAGAACCTCAAATTCCTCCTGTCCGCCCGGGTGGACGGCCTGGTATATTCGCCCTCCAAGGAAACGGCCACACCCCACCACCTGGAGCCGGCTTTCAAGAACCGGATCCCCTTTGTCAACCTCGACCGCGGCCTGGCCGGGCTGAACTGCAGCCGGGTGATGGTGGACGACGAGAACGGCGCCTTCCAGGCGGTGCAGCACCTGGTGCGGGGCGGATGCCGCCGCATCGCCCACCTGGCCGGTCCCGCCAATGTGCTGAACGCACAGAACCGCCTGAAGGGCTACCGGCGGGCCCTGGCCGCCTACGGCCTGCCCTTCGACCCGGCGCTGGTGCGGGAAACGGGCTTTAAGCTGCGCGAAGGCATCGGGCGGATCGAACAGTTTTTCGATGCGGCGCCGCCCCTCGACGGCATCTTTGCCGCCAATGACGAGATCGCCCTGGGCTGCCTGTTCGTGGCCCGTCAACGGGGCAGAGGGGTGCCGGAAGACCTGGCGGTGGTAGGCTTTGATGATGAAGTATACGCCTCTTATTCCCATCCTTCCCTGACCAGCGTGCACAGCCCCATCGTGGAAATGGGCCGCCTGGCTGCCCAGTACTGCCTGCAGCAGATCAATGACGAAGCACCGGTCAGCCATGAAATCACCCTGTTGCAACCCCAACTCGTGATCCGGGAGTCGTCGCTGCGCAAATAATTTACGGGTTTGCTTTCCTGCGCCAGCGCAAAGGTTTGCGTGAATTCCCGGGCGTATTCTTGGAAGGGGCGAACCTTGCATTCTAATTTTGCTGCAACTATTGCGGCCCGGCTACGGGCCGTCTTTTATTCACATAACCAATTCCTTATACATGAACCAAGTATCCGTAAAGGACGGGCAGGAGCAGGTAGTGCGCCTGCAGGCAGGCGCTATGGCCGTGCCGGCCGGGCCATCCGTCCGGAACAGGAAGCTGCAGCTGGCCGTGATGGCGTTCTTTTTTGCCCAGGGCCTGTGCTTCGCTTCCTGGGCCAGCCGTATCCCCGATATCAAAAGCATGCTCCAGCTGAGCGAGGGGGGCTTGGGCAGCATCCTCATGGCCCTGCCGGCCGGGCAGCTGACCGCCATGCCGGTCTCCGGCCGCCTGGTCACCCGCTTCGGCAGCAAGAAGATGGTGCTGCTGGCGATCCTGCTGTATTCGGCGGCGCTGATCAACATCGGCATGGCCTCCCAGGTGTGGCAACTGGTACTGGCCCTCTACCTGTTCGGCATCTGCGGCAACCTGGCCAATATTTCCGTGAACACGCAGGGCGTGCTGGCCGAAACCCAGCTGAAGCGCCCCGTTATGGGGTCCTTTCACGGCAGTTGGAGCCTGGCGGGCTTTACCGGTGCCTTCCTGGGTACCCTGCTGGTGGCGCAGCACCTGACGCCCGTGGCCCACTTCGGGATCATCGTCGGCCTGGTCGGCCTCCTGGTCTTTTTTGCCCACCGCCACCTCATCCCCGGCACCGAAGCGGCAGGAAAAGGCGCCCGGCGCCCCCTGTTTTCGTTGCCCGACAAACGGCTGCTGCAACTGGGCGTAATCGGTTTTTGCTGCATGGCCACCGAAGGCGCCATGTTCGACTGGAGCGGCGTGTATTTTCAAAAAGTGGTGCAGGCGCCGGCAGCGCTGGTGACCCTGGGCTATACGGCCTTTATGTGCACCATGGCTACCGGCCGCTTCCTGGGCGACCGCCTGGTGCGCCGCTTCGGCCAGAAGCAGCTGGTCCGGGCCAGCGGGGTGCTGATCGCCGCCGGCCTTGGCCTGTCGGTGGCCCTGCCTTCGCTGGTACCGGTGACCGTAGGCTTCCTGATGGTGGGCTTTGGGGTGTCTACCGTGATCCCCACGGTCTACAGCGCTGCCGGCAAGGCTACCTTCATTGCACCCGGCCTGGCACTGGCTACGATCTCCAGCATCAGTTTCCTGGGCTTCCTTATCGGGCCGCCCCTGATCGGCTACATCGCCGAGCTGGCCAGCCTGCGCTACTCCTTTGCGGTGATCGCCCTGCTGGGATTCGGCACCAGCCTGCTGGCCAGCCGGGCCCGGCTGATAAAATAGGTCAAAAAAAAAGACGCTGCGGTGGCAGCGTCTTTTTTTTTTGGGGCACAGGCGAAGCTTAGCGGGACAGGATGTCCTGGCGGGCCACATCCTCGGTGATGAGGCAGCGTTCGCCTTTCAGGATGTCGAAGATCTCGCCGTTGGCGCCGGTCACCTTCAGCTCGGCTTCTTCCTTCTTATAATTTTTCTTGAGTTCCTTGCGGCGCAGGGCTTCGTAGAAGCGGCGCACCTCGGTGCGGTTTTGCAGGATGAGGCCGGGTACCTGCACCGGCTTGTTGCCTTCCATGGCCACCATGGTAAAATAGCTGGTGTTGGTATGTTTGGCCAGGTGGGTCTTCACATTCTCGGTAATGACCTTGATGCCGATCACGATCGAAGAATTGCCCACGTAATTTACCGAGGCCAGCAGTGAAACGATCTCGCCCACTTCCACCGGGGCCAGGAAATCCACCGTATCGATCGAAGCGGTCACGCAATAGGCGTCGGCATGCTTGGCGGCACACACATACGCCACCTTGTCCATCAGCGACAGGATCACCCCGCCATGGATCTTTCCCCCGAAATTGGAGTACGAAGGGATCATCAGTTCGGTCAGCGTCGTTTCGGAAGCGGAAACGGTTTTGTAGCCCTCTGTCATAAGCTTGGAATAAGAGTAATAAGTTATTTATATAAAAAATTGCTATACAAGGCAATTGGGCAAATTTAAGCAATTGTTTGATGAGCTTGTCGTAAATATTTTAGGTTGGCGTATTGTTATAATATGTGTCTGTTGAAAACGATCCCCGTTTTTGGAAAAGGATTTTTGGAACGGCTTTTTGTACTTTTTTTTTAGTTATGTTTCTTTGTCCTTCCGTACCCTGCCACGAATAGGCAGGGATCTCCTTCAGGACCCGTTTGCGGCCGTTGGCCGGGGCCGGTACCGGGGAGATCGAAAACGTTAAGGTGTCCTAGTTCTCAGCCGGGTCTGTACGTTCCCGGGACAATTTTAACAGTACCGTATATGATCCTGATCGTTGACGATAAGCCGGAAAACCTCTTTTCGCTGAAAAGTATCCTTGAAAGAAATCAGTTTGAGGTGGATACCGCTTTGTCCGGCGAGGAAGCGCTGAAAAAAGTGCTGAAGTCCACCTATGCCCTCATCATCCTGGATGTGCAGATGCCGGTGATGGATGGCTTTGAAGTAGCCGAGGCCATCAGCGGTTTCAGCAAGACCAGGGATACGCCGATCATCTTTCTTTCGGCGGTGAATACCGACAAAAAGTTTATTGCCAAAGGCTATGCTTCCGGCGCCATCGACTACGTGACCAAGCCGGTGGATCCCGATATCCTCCTGTTGAAAGTGAAAACCTTTAACCGGCTGTACCAGCAGACCCACGAATTGAAGCGGGTGCAGGCCGCCCTGCAGGAGGAAATAGAAGTGCGGAAGTCGGCCGAAAGGGCGCTGCGCGAAAACGTCCGCGAGCTGCAGTCCATCATCGAATCCGTTCCCCAGATCGCCTTTACCGCCACGGCCGGCGGTACCATCGAATACGTCAACCAGTACTGGTTTCATTTTTCCCCCGGCAAGGACCTGTTTCCCGAAACTCCGCCCGGCGAGGAGCCCCTCCTCCGCAAGTGGAACGAGGCGGTGACCACCGGCGAGCCCCTCGAGCTGGAAGTACAGATCCGGGAGCTCCGCACCGGCGAGTACTACCACCACCTGCTGCGGGCGATGCCGGTCCGGCCCGACGGCACCATCACCCGCTGGGTAGGCACCTTTACCAACATCCACCAGCAGGTACGGCTCAACGAGATCCTGGAGCAGAAAGTGCAGGACCGTACCCACCAGCTGGTAAAGGTCAACAAGGACCTCGAGGCCAGCAACATCGACCTGCAGCACTTCGCCTACGTGGCCTCGCACGACCTGAAGGAGCCCCTGCGCAAGATCCAGACCTTTATCAGCATCATCAAGGACCGGTCCGTGGAGCCCGAAAAGCTCAGTCTCTTCCTGGAGCGCATCCACCGTTCCTCGGAGCGCATGAGCCAGTTGATCAACGACCTGCTCGACTTCGCCCGCCTGTCGGAATCCTACGTGTACGAAATGACGGACCTGGGCGAGCTGCTCCGCGAGGTGCTGGCCGACCTGGAGATCAGCATCCATGAAAAGGGCGCCATCATCACTATGGACCCGCTGCCGGGGGCCGAAATCGTCCCGGGGCTGATCCGGCAGGTGTTTCAAAATATCATCAGCAATGCGCTGAAGTTTTCAAAGCCCGGCCTCCCGCCGGTCATCCACATTACCGCCGACCGGGTAAGCGAGGCCGGCCCCGGGGCGGAGCCTTCCCCCACCGGCTGCTACAACCGCCTGGTGGTTTCCGATAACGGCATCGGCTTCGACCAGCAATATGCCGAAAAGATCTTTACCCTGTTCCAGCGGCTCAACACCCGCGAGGAATACGAGGGCACCGGCATCGGGCTGGCCGTGGCCCGGAAGATCATCGATAAGCACCATGGCTTTATTACCGCCCGGGGCGAACCGGGAGCGGGTGCTTCCTTTATCGTGATCCTGCCCATCAGCCAGCAGGCGGCCGCAGCGGAAAATGGGGACAAGGAATGCCCGGCCTGAGAATGGTAGTAGAAACCAGGGTACATTGCCCATTGCTTATTGCCCGTTACTTATTGCCCTTTTACTTCCAAACCCCGATCCTGCATGAACAGGCTTTTCCGATACATACCCCTCCCGGTAAAACTGATTTTGATCGGCTTTTTTCCCCTGCTGTTCCTGGTGTTCCTCTCCTTCCAGGTGTATAAGGAGGAGCGGGCAAAAATAAAGATCCTGGATGGCTACCTGCACAGCATCCGGCAGTGCGGGTATATCACCCGGCTGGTGGACGAGCTGCAGAAAGAAAGGCGCTACAGCTATGGCTTCCTGGTAAAACGGCAGTGGCGGGCCGAGCTGAACCTGCAGCGTACCGCCACCGATGCCGCCTGGAGCACGCTGGCCACCCATACCGGCACGGCGTTGCGGGGCATGGAAAAATACACGCTGCTCTACCGGATCGACAGCCTGCGCCTGCACATCGACGAAGCCAGCCTGCCGCCCAACGAGGTCATGAACTACTATACCAACGTCATGCTCCGGCTGGCCTCGCTCAACAACCTCTCGGCCGGGAATATCGGTTACCTGCACCCGGTAGAAAGGGAGCTGGCCGGCCAGCGGCTGCTCTCCCAGATGTCGGCGTACCTGGGCCTGATGCGGCTGAATGTCTATAATGCCCTCTATAAGCAGGAAACTTCTCCCCAATTCATCACCGACCTGAAGGAAGCATACGACCTGTTCCGGTCGTACGAGGCCGAGTTCAGGCTCCGCTCCACCCCGGAATCGGTGGCGGAGCTGGAGCGCCGCCTGCGCCATACCGCCCTCCTGCCCGTGATCGGCTACCTGGAAACAGCCATCCGCGAGGGCCGGCTGGCACCCGGCTCCGAGCCGGAACGCTGGTGGTACGTTTCCCTGAATGCCGTTCTGCGGCTGAACGAGCTGCAGCAGGGGCTGGTAAAAAATGCGGAGGAAAAGATCAAGGACATCTACGACCAGGAACGAACCAGGCAAACCTATACCGTGATCGTCCTGGCGGCCCTGATTGCCCTGGTGGTCGCCATCATCGCCTTTACCATCCGCAGCATTACCGGGCAGCTGAGCCAGCTGAAAGAGGCGGCGGGCCGGATCGCCTCGGGGGCTACCGGCATCGACCTCCACATTGCGTCCAATGATGCCATCGGCAGCCTGGCCCGGTCGTTCCTGCTGATCGACCAGAACAACCGCGGGCTCACCGAGGCGGCCGATAACATCGGTAAGGGCGATTTTTCGGTTACCGTAAAGCCCCGGGGCGAGGAAGATTTACTGGGAAACGCCATCGTGCGGATGAAGCACCGCCTGCGGCAGTACAAGGCGGACAACGAGAAAAAGCTCTGGATCCTGGGCGGGGTGGAGCAGGTGAATAAATGCCTGCAGGGCGAAAAAGGCCTGCTGCCCCTGGCCGACGACTGCCTGCATGCACTGGCCCAGTACCTGGACGCGCAGGTGGCCCTGTTCTATATCAACCACGACAATGTGCTGCACTTCAGCGCCGGCTATGCCGTGTCCGATTTCAACGAGGTGCCCGACCAGGTGCCGCTGGGCGAAACGGTGCTGGGGCAGGCGCTCAAGCACAAGCAGGTGGTGCGGCTGGCCGGCATGCCCGATGGGTTTTTAAAGATCCGCACCGGCTCGGGAAGCACCCCTCCCAAGCAATTGCTGGTGGTGCCGCTGGTACACAACGATGAGGTGGAAGGGGTGCTGGAGATCGGCGCGCTGCACGAATTCGACGAGGAGGCCCTGGCACTGATCGAGCAGGTGCGGCCCCGCATTGCCGTAGTGGTGCGGACGGCCCGGAACCGGGCCAGGCTGCAGGAGCTGCTGCGCCAGACCGGCGAGCAGGCCGAAGAGCTGCGCCGCCAGCAGGCCGAGCTGGAAAGCATTAACGCCGAGCTGGAAGAACAAACCAACCGCCTCCAGGCATCGGAAGAGGAACTCAAGGTGCAGCAGGAAGAGCTGATGCAGGCCAACAGCGAGCTGGAGGAGCGGTCCGGCCAGCTGGAAGAACGCAACCGCGTCATCCGGGAACGCAACCGCGAGGTCCGTAAAAAGGCCGAGGAGCTGGAACAGAGCGCCCGCTACAAATCGGAATTTTTGGCCAACATGTCGCACGAGCTGCGCACACCGCTCAACTCCATCCTGCTGCTCTCCCGGCTGCTGGCCGAGAACGGCGAACGCAACCTCACGGGCGAACAGGTGGAATATGCCTTGGTGATCCAGAGCTCCGGCAAGGGCCTGCTGGAGCTGATCGACGAGATCCTGGACCTCTCGAAGATCGAGGCCGGCAAGATGGAGCTGGAGTACCGGCCGGTGGCCCTGGAAGATATTACCGCCGACCTGAAGGCCCTGTTCGGACCCGTGGCCCGCGAAAAAAAGATCGAATTCAGCATTCACGAAGCCGCCGGTGTGCCGGCACGCATCGTTACCGATAAAACACGGCTGGAGCAGGTGCTCCGCAACCTGATCGCCAACGCCCTGAAGTTCACGGCGCACGGGTACGTGCACCTGCAGATTGGCCCGGTGCCCAACCGGCCTTCCTACCTGTCGTTTTCGGTAAAAGATACCGGCATCGGCATCCCGAAGGAAAAGCAGCAGCTCATCTTCGAAGCCTTCCAGCAGGCCGACGGTTCCACCAGGCGGGAATACGGCGGCACCGGCCTGGGCCTGTCCATCAGCCGCGAGCTGACCCGGCTGCTGGAAGGGGAAATCACGGTGCGCAGCGTGCCGGGCGAAGGCAGCGAATTCACGGTGACCGTGCCGGTAGGGGCGGGCCGGGCGGAAGCGCCGGCCCCAACGGCCCAACCGGCAGCGGCCCCGGCGGGCGCGGAGGAAGCTACCCCGGCGGCGGCAGTGCCCCGCCTGGTGGTGCCTTCCATCCCGCCCCCGCTTCCGGACGACCGCGAGGCCATCGATCCCGGCGACAAGGTCATCCTGATTGTGGAGGATGATGTGCCGTTTGCCCGGGCCCTGCTGGACTTTACCCGCTCCCAGGGCTTCAAAGGCCTGGTGGCCGTCCGGGGCGACGAAGGGCTGGCGCTAGCCGGCCGCTACCAGCCCGTGGGCATCCTGCTCGACCTGCGCCTGCCGGTCAAGGACGGCTGGGAAGTGATGGAGGAACTGAAGAAAGATCCCGCCACCCGCCATATTCCCGTGCACATCATGTCGTCGGAAGAAGCCAAAAAGGAAAGCCTGTACAAGGGCGCCGTGGACTTTATCAACAAGCCCATGGCGCTGGACCGGATGAAGGAGATCTTTGACCGCATCGAGCAGGCCCGGGAAAGAGGCAGCAAAAAGGTGCTGATCGTGGAAGAGCACGCCCGCCATGCCAGGGCGCTGGCCTACTTCCTGGAGCCCTACGGGGTACATGCCGCTATTTGCGGCAACCGGCATGAATGCCTGGAAGCCCTGCAGCAGGATGGGGTGGACTGCGTGATCCTGGACCTGGACCTGACGGACCGCAGCAGCTTCCCCGTGCTGGAGGCCATCCGCAGGGAATCGGGGCTGGAGCACCTGCCGGTGATCTGGTTCACCGGCAAACAGCCGGGCAAGGCCGACGAGGCCGCCATTCGCCAGTATGCCGATACGATCGTGATCAAAACCGCCCAATCCTACCAGCGCATCCTTGACGAGGTGTCGCTGTTCCTGCACCTGGTGCAGGACGGCGAGGGGGCAACGGCGGGGGCGGGCCCGGGTCCGGCACTGTTTGGCGAGGTATTGGCCCATAAGAAAGTCCTGATCGTCGATGACGACGTGCGCAACATCTTTTCGCTGACCAAGGCCCTGGAGGCGCAGCAGATGACCGTGCTGTCGGCTATGGACGGGGCCGAGGCCCTGCGGCAGCTGGAGGCGGCGCCCGATGTGGATGCCGTGCTGATGGACCTGATGATGCCGGTAATGGATGGATATGAAGCCATCCGGCGGATACGGCTGGCGCCCGCCTTCGCCCACCTGCCGGTCATTGCCGTTACGGCCCGGGCCATGGCGGAGGACCGCGAAAAGTGCATGGAGGCCGGCGCATCGGATTTCATTACCAAGCCCGTCGATACCGACCAGTTGCTGTCGCTGCTGCGGGTGTGGCTGTACGATAAGGGATTTGATCATCATTAAGCGCACATGGAAATCATCATCACGGAGGAGGAGGTGGCGCTCTTGCAGCACGACCTGTTCGAAAAGTATGGATACGACTTTCGCAACTATTCGCTGGCTTCGCTGCAACGGCGTATCCAGCGGCTGGTGGCCCTGGACCGGTTCCGCTCTTTTGCGGAATTCCGGTACGTGCTGCAAAACGATCCTTACTACCTCAAGCGGTTCGTGGAGGAGGTAACGGTCAATGTAACCGAAATGTTCCGGGATCCTCCCTTTTACCAGTTCCTGCGTACGCAGGTGCTGCCGGCGCTGTCGGGGCTTCCGCTGATACGGGTATGGCATGCCGGCTGCGCCACGGGGGAGGAAGTTTTTTCCCTGGCTATTTTGCTCAAGGAGGCCGGGCTGCTGCACAAGTCGCTGCTGTATGCCACCGACCTGAATCCCGCCGTGGTGCAGAAAGCCATGACCGGCGTGTTTCCCCTGCAGCAGATGCGGCTGTATTCCGCCAACTATTTACGTGCCGGCGGTCGCCAGGATTTTTCGGCCTACTATTCGGCCAAGTACAACGTGGCGAAGTTCGACGAATCGCTGCGCCACAAAATGATCTTTGCCACGCACAACCTGGTTTCCGACCGTTCCTTTCACGAGTTCCAGCTGATCCTCTGCCGTAATGTGCTGATTTATTTCGACCAGCAGCTCCAGGCGAAAGTTCTGGATACCTTTGACAGGAGCCTGGAGGTGCTGGGCTTTTTAGCGCTGGGGGCGCGGGAAACCCTGCGCTTCAGTTCCCTTGCTTCCCGGTACAAGGAATTTTCATCGGGCCAGAAAATATGGAGAAAGATATCCTGAATATAAACTACAGCCTGCTGGTCATCGGCGGTTCGGCGGGAAGCCTGAACGTGCTCTTCGACCTGCTGCCCCGCCTGGACGCCGGCCTGTCGCTTTCGATCCTGATCGTGGTGCACCGGATGCCCAGTGCCGATTCGCAGCTGGCGGAGCTGCTGGCTTCCAAAACGCCGTTGCCGGTAAAGGAGGCCCGCCAGAACGAGCCGATCCTGCCGGGCACCATCTACCTGGCGCCGGCGGATGACCACCTGCTGGTGGAACAGGACCGGCGGCTGACGCTGGACCATTCCCCAAAAGTGCATTACTGCCGGCCTTCCATCGACCGGACGTTTGCCTCGGCGGCGGAAGTTTACGGCCCTTCGCTGGTCGGCCTGCTCCTGTCGGGCGCCAATGAGGACGGCACCGACGGGCTGCGGGCCGTGCGGGCGGCGGGCGGCCTGAGCCTGGCGCAGGACCCCGACACCGCGGAGATGGCCTACATGCCCCGCAAGGCTATTGAAAGCGGGGTGGTGAACCGGGTGCTGCAACCGGAGGAGCTGGCCGAAACCGTGAATGGTTTAAATGCCTGAGCCCATAAAATCCTTTTCATTTACTTTAACAAACTCCCGTCAAACTTCTTCTTTATCACCCCGTCTCAGTATTCAGAACACCGGCACCCCGGTACCATCATTAAAAAAACAAAAAAAATAAAACCAGGCGTATGAAGAAGTTTTTTACCATCATGAGTGTAGCAGCAGTAATGACCGCTTGCACGACCACACCGAATAATGTAGCTCCTGTAACCGCCGCACCGGCTGTGCAACCCGCTCCCGCAGCGGCTGCCGATACCGCCGGCCTCGCACAGTACAAGGAGTGGAAAGAACAACAGGCAGAGGAAGCCGTTAAAGAAAGCAAACCGGCCGTTCATTATGCAGTAGCCAAGGCTCCTGTGAAAAAAGTAAAAAGATCCTACCAGGCACCTGTAAGCAGGCCGGTGGAAAGCGAGCCGGTGGCTGCCCCTGTACCTGCCACACCCCCGGTTGCGGAAACCCCCGCCACTCCTGCACATGAGGAAGTAGCCATGAACGACGAATCTTCGAATACTGCGCAGGCCGAAGAAAAGAAAGGCTGGAGCAACAAGGCTAAAGGCGCCGTGATCGGTGGTGCTGCCGGTGCAGCCGCCGGGGCCATCATCAACAAAAAGAACCGGGCCGTAGGTGCCGTGATCGGTGGCGTAGTAGGCGCCGGTGGCGGTTTGATCATCGGCAACAAAATGGATAAAAAAGCCGGACGATAGTTTTTATGTGAATGTTGGACTTATGGTCGGCAGGGTCTTATCGGAAGATAAGGCCCTGCTTTTTTTATGCCCTTAGAATAATTTCACGGTGGCCTTCCGGTCCACCCGCAACACCGATTGCTGGCGGAACAGCGTTTTATAGTGCCCGCGCAGGCTGTCGATCTGCCGGTTCAGCCGCGGCGTCATCCGGTTGACCGAAGTAACGATATAGGAGGGTTCGCGTACCAGGCGGTGTAGGGCCGTATCATACCAGTTGCCCATGGCCGCGGTGACGGTGCTGCCGTTGGCGAACACGGCTCCGATGTGGCGTTCGGCAAAAGCATTCCATTCCTGTTCGCTCACTTTTCCGCCTCCGGGTTTCAGTTGGCCGAAGTACAGGTCCGTCTGTACCATCCGGGGGCCGGAGCAGGCGCAAAGCAGGAGGCAGGGGAGGAGGAGGCGCATGTTTTTGCATAAAGGTAGGAACTTGCCTGCGGGACCCCTTTACCCGGAAGGCGGGAAAATTACCCAATATTAGGTATTGGAACGGACCTGTTGCCCTTACTACCTTTGCCCGAACAATCGCAACCGAAACTAACTATTTATGGGGATCGCCTTTTTGAAGCTTCAGGTGCCGTGTCGTCCCCGGGATTACAGAAAAGAGGTAAAGTAAGCGAAAGAATAATCATCTTTTTTCATACGAAAAAGGCCTTCCTGCATGTGTTGCCGGAAGGCCTTTTTCGTATGCGGCTGTTCGTTTAGCTTCTTATGGCTTGCCGGCGTTGGCAGGGTCGGCATACACCACCTTATTCCCTCCCTCATCCACATTGTAGTTTTCGCAACAGGAATTCAGGTAGTACTTTTTTTGCTTTGCTTCGGGTTTGGTAAAGTTGAAGGTGCAGTTTTTGTACCGCATGCCCCGTACGACGGCCACAAAGTCCCTGCGGGGCAGGCTGTCGTTGTTGATGCTAAACCTGCAGTTGTCGAACTGGTATTTTTCTTCAGGAGCCCAGGCGGCACTGGCCTGGATCCATACCAGCTTCTTTGTATTGGAAACAAAGCTGCAATCCCGGAACGACACTCTTTTCCGGCCGTTCGATTCCACCAGGAAATTTCCATAGGGCAATTTCCCCTCATAAGGCTTGTCCTCGAAGTGGCAGCCTATAAAGCGGGTGGCATCAGCATCCGTTTCAGCTTTGTAGCCATGCACGAACGATCCGTAGATCTTGCAGTCGGTAAAGGTGAACGCAGGCCTGTTTACCCAGATGGACCAGGTTTTTGTTCCCCAGAACGTGCATTTTTTGAACGTACAGTTGCGGCTCGGCCCATTGTCGGCCACCATTCCTACGCCTCTGTTGTTGATGAATTCACAGTTTTCAAACCGGCCGTTGGTGATCGGCCCCCTTTCCGCTTCAATGTCCACCCCTGCTCCGGGGGGCGAAAAGAACCCGGCCTGTCCGGTATGGTTGAATTTGCTGTCTTTTACCAGCAGGTCGTTGCCGCCGATCCAGGAAAGTCCCTGCCGGCCGTTGTATTCAAAGACAGAGTTCAGGATCTTTATTTCGTCCTTGGTATTGGTTTCCTTGTTGCCGACGCTGATGCCGTCAAGGGCAAAGTGGTGGGCGTTGATGCCGGAGACGGTGACCTTTTTGCTGTTCCAGATGAACAGGGCGGTATGCGGCAACTGGATGCCCTTGTCGCCATAAACGCCGCCCCGGATCGTACCCTGGAGGTTGCCGTCCAGTTCCAGGTTTTTGATTTCCACCTCCCGGCAATCCCGCAGGTTGATGAAGTGGCCGATGGTGGCGGCCCAGGCGTACTTGGTAAAGTATTTGGAGTTGCTGAATTTCTGGCCGGTCTGGGGGTTAAAGGCGCCGAAGCGCAGGCTGTCGGCGTATACCACCCGGGCTTTGTCCTTTCCTTCGATGATCAGGTTGCGCACGCCGGTCAGCAACAGGGCATCGTAACCCAGGTAGGCCGGCTTTCCTTCGGCTCCCTGGGTGAAGTCCTGTTTGCCGATAAGGTAGGTGCCCCTGGAGATGACCAGCCGGCCATTTCCGCCCCTGCTGTTAAAAAAAGCGGCGGCCTTTTCAAAGGCGGCATGGTCGTTTGTTTTGCCATCGCCCCTGGCCCCGAACGATTTGATGTCTTTGGTCACAAAATTCTGGGCATAACCCTGGAAGGAGAGCAAAAGAAGAAGAGTGGTGAGCATTTTGATCATGGTTAAAAGTAGCCCATCATGCAGGCGGGCGCCGCAAACAAATCGTTAATAATCTTTTTCGGCGGCCCTTTTGTCCCTTTAGCCCTTTGCGTCCTTCATCCTATCTTGCCGGCCAATATGCTGAGGCGGATGAAAAAGTTTTTCCAATCCTTTGAACAGGTGCAGGTGGCCCGCCACCTGCTGTACTGGACGCTGCTGGTGCTGCCGGTGGCGGTGGCGGTGGGCGCCTTCGTGGCCCTGTTCCTGTGGCTGCTCGACTGGGCGACCGTGACCCGCTGGAACCACCTGTGGCTGGTGGGGTTGCTGCCGCTGGCCGGCCTGCTGATTGTGTGGGGGTACCGGCAGTGGGGAAAAAATGCCGCCGCCGGCAACAACCTGATCCTGGAGGAGATCCATAAACCCGGGGGCGGCGTGCCGGCCCGGATGGCGCCGCTGGTGCTGGTGTCCACCGTGCTGACGCATTTGTTCGGCGGCTCGGCCGGCCGCGAGGGCACGGCCGTCCAGATGGGCGGCTCCCTGGCGGCCCTGTTTGCGCGCTGGTACCGGCTGAAGCAGGCGGACAAGCGCATCCTGCTGCTCTGCGGCATGTCGGCCGGCTTCGGCGCCGTGTTCGGCACCCCCCTGGCCGGAACGGTCTTTGCCCTGGAAGTGCTGGCCATCGGCCGCATCCGTTATGAAGCCCTGGTGCCCTGCCTGATCGCTGCCCTGGCAGCCGACGGCACCTGTTCGGCCCTGGGCATTCACCATACCAAGTACAGCATTGCGTTTAGCCACCAGGGGCAGGCGCTTCCCCTGGTGTCGTTCGACCTGCTGTTGCTGGCCCAGGTGGCGGCCGCAGGAGTGGCTTTCGGGCTGGCAGGCTACCTGTTTGCCGCCCTGTCGCACCGCATCAGGGACGCCTCGGCCCGCTACCTTCCCTATCCGTGGCTGCCGCCGCTGGCGGGCGCCGCCCTGGTGCTGGGGATCAGCTATGCCCTGGGTACCTTCGATTACCTGGGGTTGGGGGTGACTCACCCGCGGGGCGGCGTCAGCATCCTGTCGGCTTTCCAGGAAGGGGGAGCCGACACCTGGAGCTGGCTGTGGAAACTGCTGCTGACCGCCCTGACCCTCCATACGGGCTTCAAGGGCGGGGAGGTGACCCCCCTGTTCTTTATCGGCGCTACCCTGGGCAATACCCTGGCGGGGCTGGCCGGCGCCCCGGTTGATTTATTTGCCGGCCTTGGCTTTATTGCTGTATTTTCGGGCGCAACCAACACCCCCCTGGCCTGTACGCTCATGGGGGTGGAACTTTTTGGTTCCGGCAACGTGCTGTATTATGCGGTGGCCTGCTTTACCGCCTATTATTTCAGCGGGCATGCCGGCATTTATTCGGCCCAGCGGGTGGCCGTTACCAAGCTGCACCAGCCGGCAGGGGAGCGGTAAGCAGACATTATTTTTTGAACAGAATTTATTATAGTTTTTCTATGTTTTGGTACGAAGAGGAAGTTAAGCGGGTGGAAAAGGAGTCGGGCCGGTGTGCCTACGTACCCGAAGTGATTTTTTACGGCAGCTCGTCGATCCGGCAATGGGACAGCCTGTACAAGGATTTTCGGGAATATAAGCCGCTGAACCTGGGTTTTGGCGGCTCTACCCTGGCGGCCTGCGTCTGGTATTTCGACCGCATCATGGCCCCGCTGGAAAAGGCGAAGTCCCTGATCATCTATGCCGGCGATAACGACCTGGGCGACGGGCGGCACCCCGAAGAGGTGTTCATCTCCTTCCGCCAGCTGGTGGCGCAGGTGCGGGAAAAGTTCGGGAATATCCCCATCGGCTTTATTTCCATCAAGCCCTCCTTCAGTCGCTGGCACATCATCGACCGCATCCGGTTTACCAACAAGATCATTGAAGCGGACGTAGCCCGGAAAAAGGATAACCTGTATTTTATTAACACCTATGATGCAATGACGGATAAGAACGGTTTGCCGATCCATAAGTTTTTCGGGGCGGACGGGCTGCACCTCAGTGCCGAGGGCTATGCCCTGTGGAAAGAGATATTGTTCGGTCAATATTCATTTATTCTATAGTCTGCTGATTTAACTTGCACCTTCAATTTACCATTCTACAACTGTGAACAGAGAATATCATAAATGGTATAGTCCGAGCCTGGGGCGGGATATGGAGCTCCTGGTTTTTGGCAATGCGGGTGTACCCGTTGTATTTTTCCCTACCCGTACGGCCCGTTTCTACGATTATGAGAACTGGAAGATCATCGAGGCCCTGCGGGGCAAGATCGAAAAGGGGCTGTTGCAGGTGTACTGTGTGGACAGCATCGATGCCGAAAGCTTTTATTCGGCCCATACCCATCCCGGCCAGCGAATCAACCGGCATATGCAGTACGAGCAGTACATTATCAACGAAGTGCTGCCGCTGATCCGGAAGAAAAACAGCAACGACTACCTGATTTCTGCGGGCTGCAGCCTGGGCGCCTACCATGCCGTGAACATTGCCTTCAAGCATCCGCAACTGTTTCGCAAGGCCGTGGGCATGAGCGGCCGCTACGACCTGACGGTGGCCCTGGATAACTTCCGCGACCTGTTTGACGGCTACCGCGACGAGGCCATTTTTTCCAACATGCCCAACCAGTTCGTTCCCCACCTGACCGATCCGCGCGCCCTGGACGCGCTGAAGAAAATGGACATCGTTTTCGCCATCGGCAAGGAGGACGCCTTCTTCGACAGCAACCGGAGCCTGAGCCAGTCGCTGCGCGAAAAGAAAGTGCTCCACGCCATGCACGTCTGGGAAGAAGAAGCCCATCGCCCGAGGTACTGGCGGCGTATGGTTCAATTGTATTTGTAAATTCACATGCGAAATAGGAATTGGTTAATTGGTTAATTGGGATATTAGGGCCTAAAGGCGGCGACGATGGAGCCGAAGGTTCCACCAAATTCCCAATTTCCCAATTAACCAATTAACCAATTAACCAATCCCTCATACTTTCCGCCTCTTTCCACTCCTCGAATCACTCCATTCATTGATCTTCGTCACCTGGTTTGCTGCGGCACTGACCGTTCTTTGCCTCCTGACCTTTCAACTGCAGCACCATGAGTTATTATGCTCCTTCCGAAATAGCGGCGCATTTTAATAAAAGCGCCCAACAAAAAGATTCCTATACCACGCCGCGTTTGCTGATCTACTCCCTGCTGGGGGGCGCTTTTATTGCGCTGGGCGGCCTGCTGGCCCTGGTGGTGACCGGCGGTATGCCGGGAGTGGCGGCCGCCAACCCCGGCCTGAACAAACTGCTGTTTGGCGCCCTCTTCCCCCTGGGGCTGATCATGGTGGTGGTCGGCGGGGCCCAGCTGTTTACCAGCGACTGCGCCGTCATGCCGTTCGGCGCGCTGAACAAGGGCGTTTCCTGGATGCGGGTGGCCCGGATCTGGATCCTGGTGTACCTCGGCAATTTCGTCGGCGCCCTGCTGGTTGCCTGGCTGTTCGGGTATGAAACCCATATCCTGGCCGCCGACCCCTGGCTGACGGCGGCCCGCAGGATTGGCGAGCTGAAGACCTCCCATTCCTTCTGGACCACTTTCGTTAAAGGTGTAGGGGCCAACTGGCTGGTATGTATGGCCGTTTGGCTGGCCTATGCGGCCAAAAGCGCCGGCAGCAAGGCGCTGCTGCTCTGGTTTCCCGTGATGTGCTTTGTGACCTTTGGATTCGAGCACAGCATTGCCAATATGTTCTTTATCCCGCTGTCGATGCTGCTGGGATCGCCCATCAGCCTGTACGACTTCCTGGTGGTCAACCTGGTGCCGGCCACCCTGGGCAATATCGTGGGCGGGGCCTTGTTGGTAGCGCTGCCCTACTGGTATATGTTCGGAAAAGGCGGTACGCCTGCCGGGCAGCCGACAGTGGTTCCGGACCTGAAGAAAAACGGCCTCCTGGAGCAGCGGTTCAACTGATCGCCGAAAAGAACAAGGAATACACCGGCTCTTTCGACTTTCCTGCCTACGTATTTCTATGGAGTGAACCGGGCGGCCTACCTTTGCGCCGCCTTTATTTTCGTTTGCCTGCCCCATGAAAGCGCCCCGTTGCGGGCGTCCTGTTCCTAACGTTCCTAAAAACAACTGCTTTTGGTTATGCGTTTTTTTTCAGCGGCCTGCGGCCTCGTCTTTGGTTTGTTCGGTTCCCTGCTGGCAGGGGCACAGGGTTCGGCCGATTACGGCTCGGGTCTTAAAGTCAACCTCAATGCCGAGGGGAGTAAGTACGTACGATTTATGATCTGGAACCAGATATGGGCGCGCAGCGTGAAAAACAATCCCGGCACCCTGGTGGGCGACGAGCCTGCCGACCACACCCTGGATATCGGCGCCCGCCGGATCCGCGGCCTGGTCTATGCCCAGATCTCGCCCCGCTACCTCATCCTGGCGCACATAGGCGTGAACAACCAGACTTTTATCAATGGCGGCTCTATCGGTACGGAGGGCACCGGCGCCAATGGTGCGGGAAAGAAACCCAGTATCTTTTTCCACGACGTGTGGAACGAATATGCCGTGGTGCCGGCGGTCAACCCGGCGACCGGCAAAGCCAATAACACCAACCTGTTCGTAGGGGCGGGACTGCACTACTGGAACGGCCTTTCGCGGCTGACATCGGCCAGCACCGTAAACTACCTGATGGTGGATGCACCCGTGTTCAACTGGCCTACCCTGGAGGTTTCCGACCAGTTTACCCGGCAGTTCGGCCTGTATGCCAAGGGAAAAACGGGCAAGCTGCACTACCGCTTCCATGTCAACAAACCCTTTGCCACCAACACGGTGCCCGTGGCCGGTGGTGCGGCCGTCGACAACAACGGCAATGCCCGGGCGGCCCTGAGCGGTTATGCCGACTACGAATTCCTGGAGCAGGAGGCCGACCAGTTGCCTTTCCGCGTGGGTTCGTACGTGGGTACCAGGAAAGTGTTCAATATCGGCGCGGGCTTTTACCATGTGAAGAACGGGACCCAGAGCCTGACGGTCGACAATGTGCTGAAAAAGCACGATATCAGCCTGCTGTCCGCCGACGTCTTTGCCGACCTGCCCGTGGGTCCCAAAGAAAAGAACATGGCCCTGACAGCGTACAGCGTGCTGTATGATTATGATTTCGGTCCCCGCTACCTGCGTGCCACCGGGGTGATGAATACCGGCCTGCCCGATACCGCCTTCAAAGGGGTAAAAGCCCAGGAGGGCCTCGGCAATGCCCGCATGTCACTGGGTACCGGCAAGATCTGGTACACCCAGGCCGGCTTCCTGCTGCCGAAGAGCATCAGCAAGAAAGTACGGGTGCAGCCCGTGGCCGCCTACACCCTCAAGGAACTGGAGGCCCTGGACCAGGTGGGTCATTTTTATGATATCGGCTCCAACTTCTTCCTCGACGGCCACCATTCCAAGCTGACGCTCCAGTACAGCAGCCGCCCCCTCTATAACCACAACAAGGTATTTAAGCGGGCAGGGGAGTGGGTGATGCAGTTCCAGATCTATTTGTAAAAAATTTGCTTGTATAGGATTCCCGTTGCCGGCCTCGTGGCCGGCATTTTTTTGCCCTGCCTGCCGGGCCTGGAAAGCATGTGGTTTTGTTATATATAAATAATAACTAAATTAGTGCGGGTTAATTGTCAGGCTTAAGAGGAGGCTGGCAGCAGCCTTGACCGGTTTCGTTTTGATTTTCGGTTGCGATTCTTACCTGGGCAGGATGGTGGGTAACAGGGTATTTCCTATCTAAAAGTCACTCTTTCTTATGACCTGCATCACCTTTAAGCTTCCGGGCGCATAGTAGGTTTGCTCTGTCAATTACCGGGGCGCCGAAAAGGAAAGGCGAACAGCTTTCCACCGGAAGCAGCCCTGGAGAACAAGCAACAGCTATTCAAAATTAAATGCATAAGATTATGGTAAGTTTAGAAGATGTCATCGTATCGTTTGAGAAGGGAACCTGGAACGAACAGATTGACGTAAAAGACTTTGTCAGAAGGAATGTCTCTCCCTATAACGGTGATGCGTC
Source organism: Huijunlia imazamoxiresistens (assembly GCF_037132455.1). Lineage (NCBI taxonomy): Bacteria > Pseudomonadati > Bacteroidota > Chitinophagia > Chitinophagales > Chitinophagaceae > Huijunlia > Huijunlia imazamoxiresistens. The sequence continues at coordinate 178,954 of NZ_JBBBEI010000004.1, forward strand.
CTTCCTGGCTGCCGCCACCGCAAACACCAAGGAGCTTTGGCAGATCTGCCTGGCAGCCATGAAAGAAGAGCGGGAACGCAACGGTTGCCGCGCCATAGATACCGAAACCATTTCCACCATCACCAGCCACGGTCCCGGCTACATCAAAAAAGAGCTGGAAGTGATCGTGGGCCTGCAGACCGACGAGCTCCTGAAAAGAGCCATGAAGCCCTTTGGCGGCATCCGCGTGGTGGAAGGGGCCGTAGAGGAAAAAGGCGGCAAGGTGGCCGACAAAGTGAAAGAAGTCTTCAAATATGCCAAAGACCATAACAGCGCCGTGTTTTCGGCCTATGATGCCGAGATCCTGAAATTCCGCTCCAAAGGCATCCTGACCGGGCTGCCCGATAACTATGCCCGTGGCCGGATTATTGGCGACTACCGCCGCCTGGCCCTCTACGGCGTCGACCGCCTGATCCAGGCCAAGGAAGCCGACAAGGCCGCCATCGAAGGCGAGCTGACCGAGCACCTGATCCGCCTGCGCGAAGAAGTCTTCGACCAGCTGGGCGCCCTGAAAGCCATCAAGGAACTGGGAGCCGCTTACGGCCTGGACCTGGCGCGCCCCGCCCGGAACGCCACCGAGGCCGTTCAGTGGGTGTACATGGCCTACCTGGCCGCCGTCAAAGAACAGGACGGCGCCGCCATGTCGCTGGGCAACGTCTCTACCTTCCTGGATATTTTTATTGAAAAAGACCTGGCGGAAGGACGGCTGACCGAAGTGGAGGCCCAGGAGCTGATCGACCAGTTCGTGATGAAGCTGCGCCTGGTACGCCACCTGCGCCCCGCCGCGTACGACGAAATCTTCGGCGGCGACCCCACCTGGGTGACCGAAGCCATCGGCGGACAGTTCGACGACGGCCGCACCAAGGTGACCAAGACCTCCTTCCGCTTTTTGCAAACCCTGTACAACCTCGGCCCTTCTCCCGAACCGAACCTGACCGTGCTGTGGTCCGGCCAGCTGCCCCAGGGCTTTAAGGAGTTCTGCGCCCAGGTATCCATCGATACCTCCTCCATCCAATACGAGAACGACGACCTGATGCGCCCCAACCGCGGCTCCGATGACTACGGCATCGCCTGCTGCGTGTCGTACCAGGAGATCGGCAAACGCATCCAGTTCTTCGGCGCCCGCACCAACCTGCCCAAGACCCTGCTGCTGGCCCTCAACGCCGGCCGCGAAGAGTTTTCCGGCGTGCCCCTGATCAAGGGCGTCGCGCCCATCGAAGGCGAGGTGCTGCAGTACGAGGACGTGCTGGAGAAATTTAAAAAAGCCATGAAGGAAGTGGCCCGCGTCTATGCCAAGTCGATGAACATCATCCACTACATGCACGACAAGTATTATTACGAGAAAGCCCAGTTTGCCTTCCTCGATACCGACCCCGGCATCGACATCGCTTACGGCGCCGCCGGCATCAGCATCATCGCCGACTCGCTTTCCGCCATCAAGTATGCCAAGGTAAAAGCCGTGCGCAACGAGGACGGCCTGACCACCGGTTTCGAAGTGGAAGGCGACTATCCCCAGTACGGCAACGACGACGACCGGGTGGACAGCATCGCACAGGAAATCGCCCGCTACTTTTTCAACGAGCTGGCTTCGCATAAAACCTACAAAAACGCCGTGCCGACCCTATCGCTGCTGACCATTACTTCGAACGTGATGTACGGCAAGAAAACCGGCGCCACCCCCGACGGCCGCAAGGCCGGTGAGGCCTTCGCCCCGGGCGCCAACCCGATGCACGGCCGCGACACCAAGGGCGCCATCGCTTCGCTGAACTCGGTTGCCAAGCTCGATTATACCTATGCGCAGGACGGTGTTTCCAACACCTTCTCCATGGTGCCAAAATCCTTGGGCAGCACCCGGGAAGACCAGGTGGATAACCTGATCGGTCTGCTCGACGGCTATTTCAGCAAGGACGCCCAGCACCTGAACGTGAACGTGCTGAACCGGGAAACCCTCCTGGATGCCTACCACCATCCCGAGAACTATCCCCAGCTCACCATCCGGGTTTCGGGCTACGCGGTCAACTTTATCCGCCTGTCCAAAGCCCACCAGATGGAAGTGATCGCCCGTACGTTCCACGAACGGATGTAAGCTTCTACGTTTACGGGTTTACGAGTTCGTTTCCAGGCCTGGCAGGTTCTTTTAACCTGCCAGGTTTTATAAGGTCGGTCCAATGACCAATGTCCATTGACGTTAAAACGTGTTTTATGTTACAAGACGAATTGCTGGCGCAGCAGGAAGTAATCAGCCTCAACGTAGATGCGCCGGATAAGCTGCGCATCCATTCCCTCGAAACCTTTGGTACCCACGATGGGCCGGGCATCCGGATGGTGGTGTTTACCCAGGGTTGCCAGTTTCGCTGCCTCTATTGCGCCAACCCCGATACCTGGGATGTAAAGGGCGGCCGGTTTATTGAAATCGAGGAGATCGTACGCATGGCCAAAAATGCCAAACCCTATTTCGGAAGAAAGGGTGGCGTGACCGTGTCGGGCGGCGAGCCCACGCTGCAGCGCACCAAGCTGATCACGCTTTTCCGGCGCCTGCACGAAGAAGGCATCAGCACCGCCCTGGATTCCAACGGCCGGCTGCTGAACGAAGAAGTGAAGGAGCTGCTGGAAGAGACCGACTACCTGCTGCTGGACGTAAAGCATTTTGACGACGACTGGCACCACCGGCTGACAGGCCTGAGCAACAAAAGCGTCTTTAAAGTGGCCGAGCACCGCGAGTATACCGGCAAGCCCATGTGGATCCGCTACGTGCTGGTGCCCGGCTGGTCGGACCAGGAAGAATACCTGCATGCCCTGGGCCAGTACTTTAAGGACTATAAAAGCATCGAAAAGATCGAGATCCAGCCCTACCATGTGCTGGGGGTGCATAAATGGGAAGCCCTCGGCTGGGAATACAAGCTGAAAGGAGTGGAGCCGCCCACCCGCGAACAGCTCCAGAAAGCGGCCGCCATCTTCGGGCAGTATTTTAAGGAAGTGAAAGTGAATTAAGCGTAGCAATTAAAATAATTAGATCGTTTCATCTGCAGGGGATGGGCACCGTAGGTGCCACCTGTTTATAGTAACGAGCCAATAGAGCATCCTCGCTCCGGAGGAGCGCCCTGTGCAAAAAGGAGCGATCCCTTCCTGTAAAGAAAGCCTCTCTGCTGCACAGGGGGCTCCCATGGAGCCCTGGCACTCTACTTCGAATGTTCTATAAACAGGTGGCACCTACGGTGCCTATACCTTCAAAGGAAACAATTTTATTATTTCAATTAAGTTGAATTAAGAACCTTTTCCTGTTCGTGTATAAAGGCTTCACCCCGGTGAAGCCTTATTTTTTTGGAATCGGTTCCAGCGTGCAGCCACCTGTTTTTGAGCCGTTTCGTTCCTGTGTAACGGTGTTGCCGGAACATGCTTACTGCCGCTGCCCGGACAGGGAACAGGATTGGTTACCAGTGGGAAACATATTCGGCTGTGCTTCATGGTGAGCCGTTTTTAGATTTTTGTCGGGATGGGGCAGGACAGTTGCGCTTTTGCAATGCGTTAACATTGGATTCCTGTAACGATTGCCGATAATTTATAATTATACTTGCCATGAGAATTTTTACCCCAGGCAGGCGGAACCTCCTGTTAGGTGCTGCCCTGGCCTTCTCGCTCTTTTCCCATGAAAAGGCAAAGGCGCAGACCCTTGCCTTCCCCGGCGCCGAAGGATTCGGCCGCTTTGCCAAAGGCGCCCGTGGCGCCGCTACCCGTGACGTTTATGTAGTGACCAACCTCAATGATGCCGGTGCCGGCTCGTTCCGCGATGCGGTCAGCCAACCCGGGCGCATCGTGGTGTTTGCCGTGGGCGGGATCGTCAACCTGCTCTCGGACGTGGTGGTCAAAAACAACATTTACATCGCGGGCCAGACCGCCCCGGGCGACGGCATCGTGTTCTTCGGAAAACGGGTCACCTTCACCGGCGCTACCAACACCATCGCCCGTTACCTGCGGGTGCGCCTGGGAGCCAACAACATCAGCGGTTCCAGCAACCAGGGAAATGACGCCTCCGGCCTGGCCAACGGTTCGGATATGGTGTTCGACCACATGTCCTTTACCTGGGGCATGGACGAAGTGTTTTCCATCAACTGGGACAGCAAAGGCACTGCTCCCGACAACATTACGATCCAGAACTCCATCATCGGCCAGGGCCTGCACCGCGACAACCACTCCGCCGGCGGCCTGATCCAGACGCCCGACGGCGGGAAGGTGAGCCTGCTGAAAAACCTCTATATCAGCAACAAAACCCGCAACCCCAAAGTAAAAGGGGTGAACGAGTTTGTGAACAACGTGGTGTACAACTGGGGCAACGGCAACCGCCTCGACGCGAATATGAACTACGGCTGGTCCGGCGACGCCTACATCATGGGCGGCTCCTCGGGCGTGTCGGAAGTGAACGTGATCAACAACTACTTCGTGGGCGGACCGCTGACGCCTCCCAGCAAGACCACGCCGTTCTCCCGCGGTACCGGCACCTTCAACATCTGGGGCTCGGGCAACTATTTCGACAACGACCGCGACGGGGTGCTCAACGGTACCCTGGTGCCTTTTGATTCGACAGGCTATCCCGGCATTTCCGGCGACGCTTTCCAGTCCCAGGCCTTCCCGTACCCGGCGGCCAACCCCGCTCTCTCCGCCGCACAGGCCTACCAGTATATTATCGATAACGTGGGGGCCAACTATCCCCGCCGCGACCAGGTGGACCTGTTCCTGGTCGACGAGGTGCAATCGAAAGGTACCAAGGGCCACTACGTGTACCGCCAGACCGACCTGCCGCTGGCCAACGGCGGCCTGGGTTCCGTATTCGGCGCCCCGGCTCCCCTGGATTCCGACAGCGACGGTATGCCCGACGCCTGGGAAGATGCCAACGGCCTGAACAAAAACAACAAGGCCGATGCGGTTGCTTTCAGCGCCTCCCAGCCCGCCTACCTGAATATCGAAGTGTATGTCAACTCCCTGACCGCCACGCCGCCGCCCGTTTTCGTGAAGCCGCCCACGGCCCTGAACCTGAGCGCCACCTCCGTGGAAACCCCCGCCCCGGCCAGCACCGTAGTGGTGAAATGGACGGATAACTCGGACAACGAAGACTTCTTCGTGCTGGAACGTTCAGCTGACGGCCTCAGCTATACCGACATCTACCATCCCGCCGCCGGCGCTACCCAGTATTCCGATGCCGGGCTGACCCCTAATACCACCTATTATTACCGGATAAAGGCAGTCAGCGGAACGGAGGCTTCGGCCTATGCAACGGCCGTTTCCGTAAAAACACCGCAGCTGCCCACGGCTCCTTCCGCTGCGGCCACGCCTACGCCCGCCAACGGCTTCCAGTACGCAGAGCTGGCAGGTGGTACTATTACCCTGAAGTGGACCGGCAGCAGCAATACCACTACCTATGCCGTATACTTCGGAACGGATCCCGCCGCCCTGACCAAAAAGGCCGACGTGGCCTACTCCGCGGCGCCTTCCTACCAGGTAAGCGGCCTGTCGGATTATGAGACCTATTACTGGCGCGTGGATGCGGTGAACGCCAAAGGCGCCTCCGAAGGAGCTGTCTGGTGGTTCCGCACCACCAAAACATTCCCTTCCGCCCTTGTGGGCCACTGGAGTTTCGATGAAACCGAAGGCCGCGAGGTGTTCGACTCCTCTTCCTTCGCCAACCACGGTATCCTGGGCCTGGACGAGGACGACGAAAGCATCCGGGTGCCGGGTAAAGTAAAGAACGCCCTGAGCTTTGCCACCGCCAGCACCGACCGGTACGTGGTGAGCGTGCCGCACCAGGACCAGGTGTACCTGGATAAAGGTTCCTTCTCGCTTTCCTTCTGGATGAAAGCCGCGCCTGCCCTGCTGCCCACCGGCACGAACAGCGCTTATATACTATGTAAGGGATCCATCACCAAGAATGCAGCTACCGGTGCCACCGGCAACCGCTTCAACATCGAGTGCAAGAGCGGTGAGCTCCGCTTTGCCATTGACGACGATGCCAAGGGCAAGGATGAACTGGCGACCAGTGGTACGCCGTTCTTTACCGGCAACTGGGTGCACGTGGTAGCGATAAGGGATACCACGACCAAAAAGCTGCGGGTGTTCCTCAACGGTACCTTCGTAAAGGAGCAGGCAATCACCAAGGCGGTTTCCATCGGTGAAGCCAGCGCCCTGGTAATAGGGAACATCGGTGAGCTGGAGTTTTTGTCTTCGGCCAACCAGCCGGCGCCCTACAAAGGCTCCTTCGACGAATTGAAGATTTTTAACTATTCGCTCAGTGACGAACAGATCCTGAACCTGTTCCATACCAGCCCGCTGCCGATGCAGACGGCTACGCCCGGCATCCCCAACGGCGCGGCCCTGGAAGGTTATTCCGAAACCCTGCCGGTAAGCTGGAAGGGCGGGCTGAAAACCACCGGTTATAAAGTTTACTTTGGAACAGACCAGAACAACCTGGGCTTTGTTGCCGATGTGCCGGTGGCGGCTCCGAACTATTCGTTTGCCAGCCTGCAAAAAGGCACCACCTACTACTGGCGCGTAGATGCCGTGAACGAGCTGGGCGTCACTGCCGGCGAGGTATGGTCGTTCAAAGCCGTTTCGCCCAAAGGCCTGGTGGGACACTGGAGCCTGGATGAGACCGCCGGCACCGTGGCTGCCGACCTGAGCAGCTATCGCCGCAACGGCACCATCACCGCTATGCCCGAAGCTACCTGGTCCGCCGGTAAATTCGGAAACGCCCTGCTGTATAAAAATCCTGCTACCACCGGCGCCGTCAGCGTGCCCCATGCCGAGCACCTGCTGTTCAACCAGAACGCGTTTACCATTTCGATGTGGGTGAAGCTGACCAGCGGCAGCAGCAACTACAATTCCGCGGCCCCCGCCAAGGATTGCTACCTGATCCAGAAGGGCCAGTTTACCGACCCGGGCGGCAAATGGTACGGCATCCAGCTGCGCGACAGCGCCCTGGTCTTTTCCGTGGACGATGCCGTGGCGAAATCCTCCGTAACGGTAAGCATCAAAAAAGCAACCGCCTACAATATTTTCAATAACGCATGGACCAATATCGCGGCGGTAGCGGATACCTCCAGCAAGCTGCTGCGGTTGTACATCAACGGGGTACAGGCGGCTTCCGCTTCCTTCTCCGGTACGGCCACCGGCGTCGGCAAGGAGCTGCCCCTGCTGATCGGGAACTCCGCCGAAAACAAGCCGTACCACGACCTGCTGGATGACGTACGCCTGTACAACTATGCCTTATCGCAAACCGATATCCTGAAGCTGGTCAACGCTGCGGCCCCCGTGGTCCAGGCTGCCGGTACCCTGGACGGTTTTTGTCCCAAGCCCGGTACGCCTTCTGCGGCGCAAACCCTGGCGGCTTCCGGTGCCAACCTGTATGGTGCTGTCACCATCACGCCTCCGGCCGCTTACGAGGTATCGGCCGATGGCGGAACCTCCTGGTTCACCAACGCCAGCCCGCTGGTGCTGAACGGTACCGACGGCACGCTGGCCGGCACCTCCATCAGTGTACGCCTGAATGCCCCTGCTGCCGGCGCTTACGGTGGCAATATCGCCATCGCCAGCCCCGGAGCCACCACCGTGCTCGCCCCGGTTGCCAGCAGTCCCCTGCTGACGCCTGCCCTGGGGATCACGGCCTCTGCCGCCTCCATCCACCCCGGAACCACGGTAACCTTTACCGCTACCCCGGAAAACGGGGGAACAGCGCCCCAGTACCAGTGGTTTAAAAATGGCGTGGTGGTGCCGGATGCTACCGGCGACACCTTTGCCACCAATGCCCTGGCGAACGGCGACGGCATCCATGCGGTGCTGACCAGCAACGAAGGTTGCGTGGCCACCTCCACTGCTACCGGCAATACCCTTTCGGTACCCGTGCTGCCCCTGCGCCTGCAGGTACAGCATAAGGACGGCGATGGCGGCAACACGGCCAACAACAACCTGCGGCCCTACCTGAAGATCGTGAACAATGACACCGTTCCGGTGCTGTTCAGCGAGCTCACCGCCCGCTACTGGTTCACCACCGAAAGCACTTCTTCGGTGGTCACCAACATCGACTGGGCCAAAATGGGCGCGGCCAATGTAAAAGCCCGGTACGTGGCCCTGGCGACACCGCTGACGAATGCCACCGGCTACGTCGAGTACAGCTTTGAGGCCTCCGCCGGCCAGCTGAAGGCGGGCGCCAACTCCGGCGAGATCTTTTCCAAAGTATACCACAGCAACTGGAAGGCCCTCGATGAGCTGAACGACTACTCCTATGCCGCCAACAGCACCTACACGGCGCAGGCGAAAATCACCCTGTACCGCAACGGCCAGCTGATCTGGGGGGTAGAGCCTGCTGCAGGCGTTCCCACGGCTGCACGCATCGGCCTGCCGGAAGAAGCAGCCCAATCCTCTGCCTTTACGGTCAGTGCTGTGCGGAATCCTTCCACTACCCGGTTTACCCTGGCCATCAGCGGCGGCGACAACAGCGCCCTCACCCTTCGGGTGTTTGATTTGGCGGGCCGTATGGTGGAAGCCAAGGCCGGCCTGGCACCGAACCAGACGCTGCAACTGGGTGGCCATTACCGCCCGGGCCTGTACCTGGCAGAAGTGATCCAGGGCAACGAACGCCGGATCGTGAAGCTGGTGAAAGAATAAGTCAATGGATTCTTTGTTTGATAAAAGGCGGCACCCCGGTGCCGCCTTTGTTTTTTAGGTGTTGCTGCCAAGAAATATTTCTCTGGGGATCGTGCGCCTGTGGTGGTAAAAGGGAAGCCCGGAGGGCTTCACTGTGAATAGCCCCGGGTGCAAGCCGGGGAACGGCCTGGATTTATCACGACAACCCTGAAGGGGTTGATGGTGGGACCTGCAGCAAACGGACCGTCCGGGATCAGGCAGACTTTGCGGATAATCTTTCAAGGATGAAAATTGTTGTAAATCGAACAGGACACATTCAACCCCACCCGGGGTTGGGGGTAACGAACTACGGCTGACCCCGGGTTTCACCCGGGGCTATTCACAATGAAGCCCTCCGGGCTTCCGGTTCCCTGGCTGGATTCTTTATAATAGGGCGATTTGTTCCGATGATTATTTATTGCGTAAGGTGGGCTAGGAGTTCTTTTTTTCTTTGGATTTTTTGTCCTTGGGCGGGAAGATCAGCAGGGTGTTGATGTAGATCCGGCGGTTGTCGCGCAGCAGGTCCTGCGAGTTGATCAGGCCGTTTTTGGTATAATACCGGTCTTCGTTGCAGTCGAGGCAGGTCAGTTGGGCGCCGATGGTCTTGAAGTCGATATTGCCACTGCTGGTTTTGCTGATGAGGCCGGCCTGCTCGCTTTCAAAGCCGTAGAGGCTCAGGTGCTGGCCGTTCACCAGGTACAAGTCCTTTAGGCTCATGCCGGAATAAATGCCCATGCGCGACTGCCATTTGTTCAGCTCAATGGGCTTGTAATAAGTCGCCGAGCTCTGGGACCTCAGGCTGCCGCCAATGATCAGGAAGTCGATGTTCTTGAGGTTCGGTTCGTCCTTCCAGAGGAAGATCACCTGTAGACTGGTGTTGGGAAAGAGCACGGAGCACCTGCTCAACTCTTTCTCGGAAAAGTAAAAGACGTCGCGCCGGACGTTTTGCGGACCAAAGACGGCCGTCAGGATCTCGTGGGAGGAGAGCTGCAGCAGGTCCTCGGCAAATACAATGTCCCGCGCCTTGGGCAGCACTTTTCTTTCGATCAGGAAGCTGTAGTTGGTTTTGTCGCCTTCCTGGCTGATGATCGGTTGTACGGTGATGTTGGCTTTCTGGTAAAGCGGCAGCGGTTCGCCCTCGGGAGCGGCAAAGCCCAGGTCCTTCATGCTTTCCTTCATCTGGTTGAATTCGGCAACCGAGGTGGTTTTGTAGAGCAGCGAGGAGGCTTCGTTTTCGCCGCTGAGGCCAATGATCTTTTCGATCGTGCTGTCCTTGGAGATCTTCCGGTAGGTGTTGGCCGATACGCTGGCCAGGGAGTCGGTGCCATTCGGCTTATAGCCTTTGCGGGAAAGGTAGTTGTCGAATTTGTTGGTGGAATAGGTCGTAAACGATACGAGGTCGTCGATGGAGAATTCAGGCCTGTAGGCCTTTTGGGCGTGGAGGGAAAGAGCGGGAAAAAGTAACAGCAGTAAAAATCTTTTCATAAGCCTATGAGTTTGTCAGGCGCCACCACCTGCTTTCGCGGAAAAGCAACCGGCCGCACCAATGAAAAAATTGACTGGCAGGGAACGAATCGTTCGTAGGGTATGAAAAGCGCGGCGTTCTTACAGGTAATGGAAATGCCCGGTGGGGTTATCCGTAGGAAGGTATTTCAGGCTCAACTGTTACTAAGTTAAAACTTTCTTTGGTAAATAAATAGGTGCGGGCGCAAAGATAGTCCGAAAGAGGGGAAGTCCGGGCGTCCAAAAGCATTTTGCCTTTGGGGCAAACCTCTTTCGCACGCCCGGACTTCCCCTCTTTCGGACTTCCGGTCTTATAAGGGCGTGGGTTACTTTCCGGGATCGATCCCCGCTACCCGGCCTATAATAATAATGGAGGGGTGGGTCAGGTGGTGGTCGGCGGCCATTTGCTGGAGGTCCTGTACCCGGCCTCTGACCATTTTCTGCTTGGGCAGCGAGGCGTGCTGGATGATGGCGGCCGGCAGCTCGCCGCAACCCTGCTGCACAAAGGTCTCTGAAATTTCCTTCAGCTTTTTCATGCCCATGTAGATGACGACCGTAGCCTTGCTCTTTATGGCCAGGGCCAGGTCGTCCGAAAGGGAGCCGTCCTTCTTGGTGCCGGTCACCACCCAGATGCTTTCGCAAACGTTGCGGTGGGTAAGGGGGATGTCTTCCAGCCCGGCGGCCTGCATGCTGGTGATGCCCGGCACGTAGGAGGCTTCGATGCCGTGTTCGCGGGCGTAGAGCACTTCTTCGAAGCCGCGGCCGAAGATATAGGGGTCGCCGCCCTTCAGGCGCACCACCGTGCCTTTTTCCAGCGCCTTCTGGCGAATCAGTTCGTGAATGGTTTCCTGGGGGGTGTAGGCTCCGTATGGCATTTTCCCTACATATATCTTTTCACAGCGGTCTGGTGCGTAGGAAAGAAGTTCTTGGTTGGCAAGATTGTCATATAATATTACATCTGCATGTTTTAAAATACGGTACGCCTTCAGGGTAATCAGCTCCGGATCGCCCGGTCCCGCGCCAACAACGTACAATTTCGCGGGTTTTGGGGAGCTGTTCAGGTCTTCATTCATATTATAAATAGATTAATATAATAAAATCTGGTGTTTTGCTTCGAAAATTTCTAGTTATCACCTAATTTTGACAATAATACAAACAAATCTACTTGTTTGTCGATCTTTCAAAGGAAAACAGGGAACAAATAAGGTAAAAACGAAATATATTTTGCTTCCGTAAATGTATTTTGTTTCGAAATCTAAATGTCTTAAAAAATCAAACAGTGACTATGGCTGCAGAAAAACTGACTATTGTTGTGGTGGGCAACGGAATGGTGGGATACAAGTTTTGCGAAAAACTGGTGGCGAAATCCAAGGACTTCAACATCGTGGTTTTTGGCGAGGAACCCCGTCATGCATACGACCGTGTGCACCTGAGCGAATATTTTGCCGGAAAATCCGCCGACGATCTGAGTCTTTCTGCTCTGCAATGGTACGGCGATAATGATATTACCCTGCACCTGGGCGACCCCGTTCAGGAAATCAACCGGCAAACCAAAACCATCCACTCCCTCCATGGCCTGTCCATCCGCTACGACTACCTGGTGCTGGCCACCGGCTCCTCGGCCTTCGTGCCGCCGATCCCGGGCGTGGAAAAAGACGGCGTGTTTGTCTACCGCACCATTGAAGACCTGGAACTGATAAAAGCCTATGCCGCCAAGTCGCGTACGGGCGCCGTTATGGGTGGCGGCCTGCTGGGCCTGGAAGCCGCCAAGGCCCTGATCGACCTGGGCGTTCCCGAAACCCACGTCGTTGAATTTGCCCCCCGCCTCATGCCCCGCCAGATCGACAGCGCCGGCAGCGACCTGCTGGTGTCCAAGCTGAAAGCCCTCGGCATGGAGGTGCACCTCAATAAAGCCACTTCCGCCATCACCGGCGACGAGAAAATGGAAGGCCTCAAATTTGCCGACGACAGCTTCCTGCCCCTCGATATGCTGGTGATCTCCGCCGGTATCCGTCCCCGCGACGAGCTGGCCAAAGCCGCCGGCCTCGACGTAGGCAACCGGGGCGGCATCCTGGTCAACGAACAACTGCAAACTTCCGACCCCCATATCTTTGCCATCGGCGAATGCGCCCTGGCCCAGAACATGATCTACGGCCTGGTGGCCCCCGGTTATGAAATGGCCGAGATCGTAGCTGCTTACCTGATGGGCATCCAGAAGTGCTTCAAGGGCTTCGACATGAGCACCAAGCTGAAGCTGATCGGCACCGACGTGGCCTCCTTCGGCGACCCCTTCATCTCCGAGCCCGAAGCCCGCACCATCGTTTTCGAAGACAAACATAAAGGTATCTACAAGCGCATCAACATCAGCAACGACGGCAAGTACCTGCTGGGCGGCGTGCTGGTGGGCGATGCCGGTGCCTACAACATCCTGCTGCAGACGGTGAACAACAAGATCGTGCTGCCGGCCGATCCCGAGGACCTGATCCTGGGCAGCCGCGGCGGTGCGGCCAGCGAAGGCGCCGGTGTGATGAACCTGCCCGACGACGCGCTGATCTGCTCTTGTGAAGCCGTGACCAAAGGCGATATCTGCTCCGCTGTAAAAGATGGGGGCATCACCACCCTGGACGGCATCAAAAAATGCTGCAAGGCCGGTACCGGCTGCGGCGGCTGTGTGCCCCTGGTGAAAGACCTCATTGCCGGCACCATGAAGGAACAGGGCCTGTACGTGAAGAACGTTATTTGCGAACATTTCGATTACTCCCGCCAGGAACTGCTGGACCTGGTAAAACTCAATAAAGTAAAGACCTACGATGAGGTGCTGACCACCTTCGGCAAGGGCGACGGCTGCGAAGTGTGCAAGCCGGCCGTAGCCTCCCTGCTGGCCAGCCTGTGGAACGAGCCGATCCTGAAGCAGGATACCATCCAGGACAGCAACGACCGCTTCCTGGCCAACATCCAAAAGGGTGGTACCTACTCGGTGGTACCCCGGATCCCCGGCGGTGAGCTCACCCCCGAAAAACTGATCGTCATTGGCCAGGTTGCCCAGAAGTACGGCCTGTACACCAAGATCACCGGCGGCCAGCGCATCGACCTGTTCGGCGCGCACCTGAACGACCTGCCCCTGATCTGGAGTGAACTGATCGCCGCCGGCTTCGAAAGCGGCCACGCCTACGGCAAGTCGCTGCGTACCGTGAAAAGCTGCGTGGGCAGCACCTGGTGCCGCTTCGGCTTGCAGGACAGCGTTTCCTTTGCCATTGAAGTGGAAGAGCGCTACAAAGGCGTACGTTCCCCCCACAAGCTGAAAGGCGGTGTGAGCGGCTGTATCCGCGAGTGCGCCGAAGCCCAGGGCAAGGATTTTGGCATCATCGCCACCGAAAAAGGCTGGAATCTCTATGTGTGCGGCAACGGCGGCTCCAAGCCCCAGCACGCCCTGCTGATCGCCTCCGATATCGACAAGGAAACCTGTATCAAATACCTCGACCGCTTCCTGATGTTCTACATCCGCACGGCCGACCCGCTGACCCGTACCGCCACCTGGCTGAACAAGATGGAGGGCGGCATCACCTACCTGAAAAACGTAGTGGTGAACGACAGCCTCGGTATCGGCGAACAGCTGGAAGCCGAAATGCAACTGCTGGTAGATACCTACAAATGCGAGTGGAAAGAAGCGGTGGAAAACCCCGAAATGCGCAAGCGGTTCAGCCACTTCATCAACGCTCCCGAAGAAAAGGACCCCTCGGTGCAGTTCGACGCGATGCGCGAACAGATCAAGGCAAAGGAGTGGTAAGAATAGTTCACGAGTTGGCTGCGCCACTGACCCTTTCACGATTCACAATACACTTTTAAAAAAAACATAAATAAAAATATTTCTATGGAATTAGCAGTATCGGTAAAATGGTTTTATGCCTGTAACGCAACGGATGTTCCCGAAAACGGTGGTGCCTGTGTGAAATACAAGGACGAACAAATAGCCGTCTACAACTTCACCCGCCGCGGTGAATGGTACGCTACCCAGAACCTGTGCCCCCACAAGCAGCAAATGGTGCTTTCCCGCGGCATGATCGGCAGCACCGGCGACAACTGCGAGCCCAAAGTAGCCTGCCCGTTTCATAAAAAAGCTTTTTCCCTCATCTCCGGCGAATGCATGGGCGAAGAGGAATACAAAATCAAGACCTACCCGATCAAAGTGGTGGAAGGAAAGGTGTATATAGGCGTAGAAGATTAGGCGAACGATTGCTTTTATTTGTGCTTTTTTTTAAGAGGACAGTCCCTTTATTCATAAAGGGACTTTTTTTATTTACGAACGTTTGGGTTTATGGGTCAGGTTAATGAGCGGCAGGTCTACGGCCAGGAAAAGATTCCATCGCCAGGAGGGATTTTTTAAGACCGTAGGGTTATTCGATTCGATTTTGGAAAGGCCCGGGCCGTATTGTGCGCCGAACCCGAGGGCCAGCGGCAGGTTGCACCCGAAGCCGTAAACCGCGTAGGCGCCCGGCGAGAAGATCTGGCCCAGTTCCACTTTATAATCCTTGACCAGGACGGTGGCATTGGGGTTTGCGCTGGTGGGGTCGGGCTCTTTTTGCAGCTTGTAGTCCACGATGGCGCCGATGTCGAAAAGGGCGGTAAACAGGCTGAGCGCGCCCCCTTTCTCCCAGCTCAGGCAGCCGGGTGTCCAGGAAATGCCTACAGGGGCCGTCACGCCGAACTTGTCCGACCACGTGCCTTCTATAGCGGTTTTTCTTTGTGAGGTGGTTAGGAAGGCGCCCAGGTAGGATTGGACGGATACGTTGCCTCTTGCGTATTTTTTTATAGAGGAGCTGCCAACCGGGAGGATGACGTTTTCGAGTGCGGCCTTTACCCCGCGCTCATTTTCGGCCTCCACCATATTGGCCATAAACAAGCCATAAGGCTTGGCCTTTTCGGTAAAGTCGGCGATTTTTTTCAATGCCTTCATTTTGTCCCAGGCATAGGCGGGTTTCGCTACCGTTTCCGCCTTGTTGCTGTTCTTCGCCAGGTCTGCCACGTCATTCAGCAGGTCAATAGCGTCATTTACCAGTTTGGTGTATTGTTCGCTGTAGCTGTCCTTGTATAAGGCATTGGCCTTTTTGACCACCTGTATGTATTGGTCCGCTACCATGTCTTCGTCAAATATTTTGGCGACGCTGAAGCCGTAATCCGTAATGTCTATGGAGATGCTGATATAGTTGGATACCTCCTCGCTGGTGGGGTTTACGTTTGCCCTCATTTTGTGCTTCAGATCGTTATACGCGTTTTGCACCTTTTCCGACAGGTTGACGAATTCGGAAAGCTTATTCTGAAATAGGAGCAGGTTGTTCTTTTGTTCCTTTATGATGTCTGCAAGGTATTTCGGCCCGGCGTTGCCTGCCGGATAAAACCGGATGCTGTCCTTTTTTATCTGCTGGTACAGCAGTCCCATGAAGATCCGTACGTATACCTCGTTCTGTAATTCTTCCTTTGCTTCCCGTGCCGATACCCAGATCCTGGTAGTGTCCTGGTAACGCAGGCTTTCGGAAAACAGGGCGGCAAGCTTTACGGCACTGCCCATGTTTTTAAAATCCCTGCTGCCTTCTTCCTGCCATTCCCCGAATAGGGCATACCGCTTCAGTACATCGGCTGCCGTTGCGGTGCCGTCTTCGATATCCTGCATGAGGCGAATGGATCGTACCGCGATCCTTATTTCGGGAAAGTTGTTCAGGAGGTGCCGGTACCGGGGCAGTTCCAGCACATCGTCCAGGTGGTAGGTTACCTGTTTGATATCTTCGAAAAAGCTGGTGCGCAGCGAGGGAAGCATTTGCGGGTAAGCGTAGGTGGCCAGGCGGTTCAGGTTGTCCGTGGTTTTGGGAAAAAGGATCTGGAATTCCGGGTTGTCCCGGGTGGCAAATTTTTTAAACCGGTCGAAGAAGGCCACGGTCAGTTCCTGTTTTGACCGTTCGATCATGATGTCGGCTAAGGCATTGGCAATTTTGGTAACATCCAGGCCGCTTATGGAAGCGAAAAGGCCGGGCCCTCCTCCTGCAAGTTGCGCATGGGTAAAGTTCGGGTCAAATACGATAAACGGATTGTCTGCAAACGCCTGGGCAATGGAGTCTTTTGAGTCGGTTTTATAAGGAGCATAGCTTTTCAGCAATTGAAATACCCCCGGAGCGTCCGGAAGGACGATGCGTGTGGTGTCGCCTGCAAGTTTACCGGCGCCTATTCTAAAGCCGGTTTTCAACTGCCGGGCGTCGTAAAAAGGGTTTTGGGAATAAGAGGCCCCGCAGTGGATCAACGCCAACAGGAAAAGGCAAAGCCTGATTGTCTTCATTCTTTTGCTTTTATGAGATTAAAGGTGTTAAATGCGGATTCATTGGACCAGGAAGCGGAAATACCTGCTAATGCGTTCTTGATGGAGGTGAGTTCGTAACCGGCTTTTCCCGAGGATATCAGCAGTGCAATAACTGCCGAAACCACAGCGCACGAATAACTGTCGCCTTGTTCTTTGACAAACTCCATATCCGATGCGCCGTAGGAGATAAAACCGAAATTGGGAAGTACAAAGTCCACTTTTGGGTCCAGGGAGGGCAACAGGCCGGGGCGTTTATTAATGGCGCCTACTGTGATGACATTCGGTAGCGAAGCCGGGTGCCGGGTGATGGGCCGGGTCAGTTCATAGTCTATCCCGGCGCAGGCAACGACTATTTTATTGGACGGGAAATTCCGGATGGCCGCATTGTATTTGCTTTGCAGTCCCAGGCTTATGTTGATGATCATGGGCTCATCCTGTTCGTGAATGAACTTCAAAGAAGCTTCCAGGTTTGCTTCGTCCGTAAGGGCTTCTGCCGTAAACATGGGAAGTTCCAGGAGTTTGCAATTGCTGGCGACTCCCGTCAGGGCTTTTGTTCCGGCTATTAACCCGGCAATAAAGTTGGAATGATAATTAAACAGGGAGTCCTGGGTGTGAAAAGGCCGGATGATGGTGGCAGTGGAATCGATCGACATGCTGAGCGGGTGGTCCAGTATAGCGATGGTCACTCCCTGTCCCTTTCTCGCCTTTATGCTATTGTCGATATTCAGCAATGCATTGTAATTGATCGGGGATTGTAAACGGGTGCCGTCAAACTTCGAATCGACCAGCGGCTGGAAGCTGGATTTTAATTCCTCCGTGTTGGAGAAGATGCTGCTGACGCCTCCGCTCCAGTAGTAGTTGCCGGCTTTGTCCCTGAACCAGGTGTTGATCTCGCTGTCGCCGAATTTGTCACCCTTGTATAATTTGCCGTCCACCTCTATTTCGCTGCCGGGGGCCAGGTACTGGTAACAGGGAGCGTTCACGCTCGGTTTGCCGAACCGAACGTTCAGGAACTTGTCTTTTACCGTCACTTTCATTACCCTACCCTGTTTAAAGGTGAAACATAATCATCGCTATGGAGGCCGCCACTGTAGTTCGGGGTGTGGATCGGCTGCTTGACGGCCGTTCTGAACTTCATGAGTTTGTTGAGCAGGTCGAACCAGAAGGGGGCGCCCAGTGAAATGGCAATGGCGGTAATAAGAAAGCCGAAAAAATGCAGCGTCAACAGCCGGACGAAGTATTCCCACTTATCCCCGAGGGAGCGGAAATGAATGTAATGGTCTCCCCGTTGAATAAATGAACCCCGCATGTCGTGCACCACCTCCGGGTCCACCTGTGGCTGGAACGACACACCGGTAGCGGCGTCCCGGATCACTTTTACGGAATCCGCAGGCCATCCGCCGCTCCCGAGCAGGCTGTTGGCATTGTTGATATCCTGCTGCAGGTGTTTCTGCACCGCCAGTATGGAGTCTGTTTTTGCGGCGGAGATCCCGGGGGCCGCCTGGTTCGCCTTTTCGCTATAGGCCGCTGCCAGGGTCACCATCTTTTCCCGGGCATCCTTATCATTGGCCAGCTTGTGGATAATGGTAAACGTATCGGCATTAAAGCTCCAGGCCAGCATCAGGCCCAGGAACAGCAGGATGGTCTGTATTTTTCGCTTATACCATTCCAGGGCCTGCTCCATGGTCCGGTCGAACCAGGTTTCCAGGTGCAGCCTGAATTTCTGCAGGTCGCCATAGGACTCGTGCCACAGGCTCAATACGTATTTTGCGGATTCTTCGTCCAGTACGATGGCCGCTTTTGTGTCCCCGGTCAACGTCTTGTGGTCGCTGATGATGCCTTCCAGGGCCAGCTCGATCCTTTCCCGTGTAGGGGGTGTGACGGGGATCCACCTGATGTCGCCTTTATCGGGGTCGGGTGTGGCGGTATCGCCGCCCATTGACTTTTTATAACCTATTTCGTTAAGGAGTAAGATAATGGTTTTGGAAAAGCTGACCGCCTTGAAGTTGGAAGGGTTGCGAAAGATGCCGGTGCTTCCCAGGTACCGGATCTCGGGGTGATTGTAGAAGTTGACGATCCTTGGGTTGCGCGGGTTTTTCATCAGTTTGAAAGAATCCCACAAGCGCTTCAGGCTGTCCTGAATGCCGCTTTTTGCTTGCGGTTCATCGTTGAGCATCCGGTCCACCGCTTCTTTCAGGTTCCTGGAGCGCAACCCGATGCCGGTAGCGATCATTTCTGCCAGCACGGACGCAAATAAGCTGTAAAGAAGAAACACAAATACAAGTCCGATTACTACGTCCAGGGCTACATTGTTGAACATAATTATATCGTTGAAGGGGATCTGTTCAAAATAAACCGTTGCCTGCGGCATGAAGCAGCCGTTGCCGGCAAGGCAGGGAATTGGGTCGTGTCTTTCGGGCAGCCGGGTTATCTTACAAAGGGTATGGAAGGTTTTGGTAACCTGCACGTTTCCCGGGGGAAACGGCCTTATGATCGGGCCGTGATAAATTTCTGGAATATTATTGAGAATCACAATGCTTTCCGGAAGATTCCCGGAAATTTAAAAGTGGGGGTTTTCAGGGCCAGGAGCAGCCGGAACCTTGCCGGGAAAGTATGCCGGCTGTAACAGAAAGGGTAGGGGTGGTGCCCTTATATTTGCTGTCCAAAATCTCCTGTATGATCACCAGTCTCAACCAGGTAAATAACATTTTCTTCATCGGCGTGGCCGGCAGCGGCATGAGCGCGCTGGCGCAATACCTCCGGGGTACCGGCAAAGAGGTGGGCGGCTCCGACCGCTACTTCCTGCCCGGCCAACCCAACGAAACCCGTGACAAGCTGGAGGCCGAAGGCATCCGCTGCTTTCTGCAGAACGGCGAGGGCATTACCCCCGAAACCGGCCTGGTGGTGGTGTCCACAGCCATAGAAGACACGGTGCCCGAAGTGCAGAAAACAAAGCAGCTGGGCATCCCCATCCTGAAGCGGAGCGAGCTGCTGGCGCTGATCGCAGGGAGCAAAAAGACCATCGCCGTGGGCGGCACCTCGGGCAAAAGCACCACTGCCGCCATGCTGTTCGATATCCTGCAGCAGGGGGGGCTGGCGCCGGGCATCATCAGCGGTGCCGGACTGACCAGCCTGATCAAACAGGGCAAGATCGGCAATGCCCTTACGGGCACCGGCGACTGGCTGGTGATCGAGGCCGACGAAAGCGACGGCTCCATTGTGCAGTACCGCCCCGAAGTAGGCCTGCTGCTGAACGTGGACAAGGACCACAAGGAGCTGGACGTGCTGATGGACATTTTTGGCACCTTCAAGGCCAACAGCGCCCGGTTCGTGGTAAACCGGTCGCACCCCCTGGCGGCGCAGCTGTCGCAGGAGGAGTCCCGTGACTTTTCCCTGGAGCCCTCCTCCGGTGCAGGCTACGTGGCCACGGACTTCGAACAGGAGGGGCTGGCCATCCGTTTCCGCATCAACAACGTTCCCTTCGAGCTGCATACGGTGGGCCGCCACAATATGGAAAATGCCCTGGCCGCTGCTGCCGTGGCTGCCGGCATCGGCGTGGACCTGGCTACCAGCGCCCAGGCGCTGCAGCGCTACGAGGGCATCTACCGCCGCCACCAGGTGCTGGGCCGCCGGGACGACGTGTGGGTAATTGACGATTATGCCCATAACCCCGCCAAGTGCGCTGCCAGCATCCGCGCCTGCCAGCCGCTGGCCAACAAAGTGGTCGCCTGGTTCCAGCCGCACGGTTATGGCCCCACGAAATTCCTGCGTCCTGAGTTTGTCGAAGAGATCGCCGCCGCCCTGCGCCCCCAGGACGAGATCTGGATGAGCGAGATCTTTTATGCCGGCGGCACGGCCGAAAAAGATATTTCCGCCGGCGATTTGATTAATGATCTGAAAGCCCGGGGCAAGGCCGCCTTCTTCGTGGCCGACCGCAACGAATTTGTCGAAGTGGTACGCCCGCACCTTCAGGGCGATGGCGTGCTGCTGCTGATGGGCGCCCGCGACCCTTCGCTGGAAGATTTTGCCAAACAGGTATACGAAAAATTATAAGTTCCACAACGCATAAGAATACCGCATTCCCATGCTCCATGTCAGCCAGCTGTTTATTTATCCTGTAAAATCCCTCGGGGGCATTTCCCTGCCTTCGGCCCAGGTCACCGACAGGGGCCTGCAATACGACCGGCGCTGGATGCTGGTGGACGGGGACGGCCATTTTATGACCCAGCGCACCCTGCCGCAAATGGCCCTGCTGCAGCCTGAGTTAACGGAGAGCGGGCTGAGGGTGGTACATAAAAAAAATGGGAACACGCTGGAAGTGCCCTTTGCGCCTGCCGGGGATTTTTTCCAGGTAAAGGTCTGGAGCAATCGCTGCCGGGCACAGGAGGTAAGCAGGGAAGCCGGCCAGTGGTTTTCCGACATGCTGGGCGTCGCTTCCCGGCTGGTGTACATGCCCGACACCACCCGCCGCCGCGTGGACGGCCGCTACACCCGGGGCGGGCAGATCACGGCCTTTTCCGACGGCTACCCCCTGCTGCTGATCGGCCAATCCTCGCTCGATGATGTAAATGCCCGCCTTGCAGCGGCGCTGCCGATGAACCGCTTCCGCCCCAACCTGGTGGTGGCCGGCGGCCTGCCCTTCGAAGAGGACGGCTGGGCGGAGTTTTCCATCAGCGGCATTCCTTTTTCCGGCGTGAAGCTCTGTGCCCGCTGCGTGGTGACCACCATCAACCAGGACGAGGCCACCAAGGCCAAAGAGCCGCTGAAGACCCTGTCGACCTACCGGATGCGGAACAACAAAATCTATTTCGGACAAAACGTGGTGCACGGGGGCGAAGGCCTTATCCGCCTGGGCGATGCCGTGGAGGTAACCCGCCGCAAGCCCCTCAAGAATTTTAACCCCATTTCCTGATCTTTTCCCATATTTGGCGCATGCGCGACATCACTCACAAGCAGATCACCCTGCGTACGGCAAAAGCGGTCGGGATCATTTTTTGTTCTCCCGCCACCATCGACCTCATTAAAAACAATGAACTGCCCAAGGGCAACCTGTTCGACGTGGCCCGGGCCGCGGCCTTCCTCGGCGCCAAAAGCACCCCGCAGCTGCTGCCGCACTGCCACCCCGTAACCATCGACGGCATGGACGTACAGTTCGACTTTCTGGAAAAGGAGCAGCATGCCGACCTGTTCGACAGCCGCGTGTTCGAACGTTCGGGCATTGTCATCCAGGGTGAGGCCAAATCCATCGGCCGTACCGGCATCGAAATGGAGATCCTGGCCGGCGTGTCGGTGGCCGCCCTGGAAATTTACGATATGCTGAAGCCGGTGGATACGCAACTGGAGATCGGCTCCATCAAGCTGATGGAAAAAAAAGGCGGCAAAAGCGACCGCAAAAAATATTTCGCCACGCCGCCGACCTGCGCGGTGCTGGTGTGTTCCGATTCCACCGCCGCCGGTACCCGCGAGGACAAGAGCGGCAAGCTCATTATCGACATGCTGCAGGCCGTCAATGCCTCGGTGCCGCATTATAAGGTGGTCCCCGACAACAAGGAAGATATCCAGCAGCAGATACGGGCATGGGTAGCCGAAGACGTGCAGTTCATCTTCACTACCGGCGGCACCGGCCTGGGTCCCCGCGACAATACCGTGGCGGCCGTTAAGGAGATCATCGAACGCGATGCCGACGGCATTACCGAGGCCATGCGGTCCTTCGGGCAGATGCGTACCCCCATGGCCATGATGAGCAGGGCGGTCGCCGGCTCCATCGCCCACACCCTGGTGGTTACCCTGCCCGGCAGCACCGACGGCGCCCGCGAATCGCTGGAAGCGATCCTGCCCGCTGTATTCCACGCCCGCAAAATGATGAAAGGCGGCGGGCACTGACGTGCAGGGAATTGGGAATTGGGGTATTTGTTCATTAGGTCCTCCGGCGGTAACTGTACTTCAGGAAGGCTCCCCCCTCATTCCCAATGAACTAATTAACCAATTAACCAATTACATGATTACTTTTCCCGAAGTACATGCATTGTTAGCGGCACAAGCCCGGTCGTTTGGCGTGGAAGAAGTGAAGCTGGAAGAGGCTTCGGGCAGGGTGCTGGCGGAGAATGTCCGCGCCGACCGGCCCTACCCTCCCTTTAACCGTTCGGCCATGGACGGCTATGCCCTGAAGTACAGCGACTGGGAACAGGGCATCCGCCGGTTCCGGGTAGCCGAAACCCTTTATGCGGGTTCGGTTCCTACCCGCGAGCTGCAAAGCGGCCAGTGCTTCAAGATCATGACCGGCGCCGCCGTTCCCGAAGGGGCGGATACCGTTGTCCGCCGGGAAGATACCTCGGAATGGGGCAGTGATAAAAGCGCCTATGTGGATCTATTGTTAGACGGCTGCCGTCCCTTTCAAAATATTTCCCGCAAGGGCGAGGACCTGAAGGCGCAGGCCGAAATCATCGATACTGCTATCCGCCTCGAACCTTCCGTCATCGGGCTGCTGGCGACGCTGGGAAAAAGCACCGTGCTGGTGGAGCGGCTGCCAAGGGTGGCGCTGTTTACCACCGGCAACGAGGTGGTGCCCGTGGAGGCGCCTGTAGGGCCGGTACAGATCCGCAACAGCAACCGCTGGCTGCTGCAGTCTTTTTTAGGCAGGTGGGGCATTGCGCCTTTTATCTGCCGGCACCTGCCCGATGATGTCGACAGCTTGCGCTCCGCCCTGCAATCGGCCCTGGAGGCCGATATCCTGATCCTCAGCGGCGGCGTGTCGGCGGGCGATGCCGACTACGTGCCCCAGGTGCTGGAGGAACTGGGGGTGAAGAAGCTGTTTCACAAGGTAGCCATCAAGCCCGGCAAGCCGCTCTGGTGCGGGCAGTTGCCCGGGGGCGGGATGGTGTTTGCCCTGCCGGGGAACCCGTTCTCCTGCCTGGTGAATGCCAACCTGTTTATTCAACACTACCTGCAGTGCTGTTTTGGCCTGCCGGGGGTGCAGCCGGTTTTTTTGCCCTTGTATGGAGGGCGGTCGAAGAAAACAAAGCTCGACGAATTCTTCCCGGTGCGGCTGTCGGGGCGGCCGACGGGCCTGGTGCCGGTAGTGCTCAATGGCTCCGGCGACATCCGCCTGGGGCTGGGCGCCCAGGGCCTGGCCCTGCATGCTGCGGGGCAGGAAGATCTTCCGGAAGGGGAGATTGTGCCCTGTTATATGCTGTGAGGATCGGGGAAATAAAAAAGCGGCATTCCGGAAAATGCCGCTACTAACCCATCTAATAATCAAACAAAGTTTTTAGTTCATTTTTTTCTTCAGGGAACTTACCTGCTGCTGGAGGTTGTTGACGATGCTGGCCAGTTGGTTGACGTCCCAGCGCGCCTGGGTATTGGCTTTGGACAGGATCATCTGGGCCTGCCAGAGTTCCAGGATGTCTTCGGCGCTCAGCACGTAGGGCTGGTAGGCGGGGTTGTCGCTGACCATGGTAAACTTGTTTTTCTGGCGGCTGGTCTTCATGATCCGCTTGTACACGATGCCGTCGGTACGGGAGACCACGATATAGGTATCATTGCTTTTGATCTCTTCCAGG
Organism: Huijunlia imazamoxiresistens; assembly: GCF_037132455.1. Classification (NCBI taxonomy): domain Bacteria; kingdom Pseudomonadati; phylum Bacteroidota; class Chitinophagia; order Chitinophagales; family Chitinophagaceae; genus Huijunlia; species Huijunlia imazamoxiresistens. The sequence continues at coordinate 203,071 of NZ_JBBBEI010000004.1, forward strand.
TTGTTCACCTTTTCGCCCACGATCACCGACCCGCTGGGGGTAGGCATCATGGAGTCGCCGATGATCTCGAAGGCGCGGTAATCGCCTCCGCTCAGCATGGGCAGGGTAAAGGTGTTCAGTTCGTCGATGAATTCGGGGTCGGCATAACCGGCCAGGTAGCCCGCCGCCGCTTTTACGGGCACAAAGGGAATATCGGCCCGGCCGTTCGCCAGCTTCTGCGCCCGGCGCTTGGCGATATAATTTCCCTTGCTTTCGCTCAGGTCCTTCCGCAGCAGTTCGTCCAGCGTCAGCTTAAACATGTCGGCCACCACTTCCAGCACTTCCATGCGGGGGTCGGCCCTTTCTTCTTCGTAAGCGCCCAGCAGCGAGCGTTTGATGCGAAGCTTTTGGGCAAACTCTTCCTGGGTCCAGCCCCGCAGCTTCCGTAGGTATTTGAGGTTTCTGTTGGCAAAAGACATACGGCTAATTTATTTAGTTGCAAAATACTAATTTATTTAGATATCGCAGTTGTGTAAATTTTGGATTCCGTAAAAAGTTCGACATCTTTGTTAGGAACCAACGATTCCAGCATGGCAATTAATAAAAGTGAGCCTGTAATTCTAGTAACGAACGACGATGGAATAACCGCTCCGGGCATCCACAACCTCGTGGAAGCGGTCAAAGACCTGGGAAAAGTGATTGTCGTAGCGCCCGATAAGCCCCAGTCCGGTATGGGGCATGCCATCACCATCGGGGTTCCCCTGCGCCTGAACAAAGTGAACGCTTTTGAAGGCATCGAATCCTACCAGTGCACCGGCACCCCGGTGGACTGCGTCAAACTGGCCGTGGACAAGATCCTGCACCATAAGCCCGACATCTGCCTCAGCGGCATCAACCACGGGGCCAACCACAGCATTAACGTCATCTACTCCGGCACCATGTCGGCCGCCGTGGAAGCGGCCATCGAAAGCATTCCCTCGGTCGGCTTTTCCCTGCTCGATTACAGCCTCGAGGCCGATTTCACCGCCGCCCGTAAGTATGCCCACATGATCGTGAAGCAGATGCTGAGCACCAAGCTCGACAAGCATACCGTGCTCAACGTCAACTTCCCCAAGGCAAGGGTCGACGAGATCAAAGGCATCAAGGTATGCCGGCAGGCCTATGCCAAGTACGAAGAGGACTTTATCGAGCGGCTGGACCCCCACGGGCGCAAGTATTACTGGCTGACCGGCGAGTTCGTCAACTTCGATGAAGGCACGGATACCGACGTTTGGGCGCTGGCCAACAACTTTGTCAGCCTGGTGCCGGTGCAGTTCGACATGACCCATTACTCCTTAAAGCAAAACATTGAAAAAAACTGGCGCTTTGATGCTGAAAAGTGACAACTTCCGGCTGGGGCTGGTGTTGGGGTTGCTGCTGCCGGTGGGCGTGTTTTTCCTGATCTATTTTATCCGGTTCTCCACCCTGTCGCTGTCGGAGTTTTCGGCCGTGTTGCGGCAGGAGCCGCGGCTGATCACGTTTTTAAGCGTGTGGTGCCTGGTGGCCAATATCGGGCTGTTTACCCTGTATATCAATACCAGCCGGTATGCCACCGCCCGGGGCGTGTTTATCATTACGGTGCTCTACGGCCTGCTGTTCCTGGCCACCAAATTCCTGGTATAACGGCCCCGGCACGGTAAGCACGAACCACAAACGGTAAACCACAAACTCCAAACGGCCCTTATCTTCGCCCCGTATGAAGTACTACCTCATTGCCGGCGAAGCCTCGGGCGACCTGCACGGAAGCAACCTCATTAAGGAGCTGAAGCAGCTCGACGCCGGCGCCGATATCCGCTGCTGGGGCGGCGACCTGATGGCCGCTGCCGGCGGCACCGTGGTGAAGCATTACCGCGACCTGGCCTTCATGGGCTTTGCCGAGGTGGTGAAGAACCTGCCGACCATCCTCGGCAACCTCCGGTTCTGCAAGCAGGATATTGCCGCAAACCGGCCCGACGTGCTGGTGCTGATCGACTATCCCGGCTTCAACCTGCGGATCGCCAAATGGGCCAAGGCCGCCGGCTTCCGGGTAGTGTATTACATTTCGCCCCAGGTATGGGCCTGGAAGGAAAGCCGGGTAAAGCTGATCCGCCAGGTGGTGGATAAAATGCTGGTGATCCTGCCGTTCGAGAAAGAATATTTTGAAAACAAATGGGACTACAAGGTGGAGTTCGTGGGCCATCCGCTGGTGCAGGTGGTAAACGATTTCCGCAGCCGGCCCGCTACCGCTGCCATCAGCGACAAGCCAGTAATAGCCCTGCTGCCCGGCAGCCGCCGGCAGGAGATCGCCAAAAAGCTGCCCGTGATGCTGGAAGTGGCGCGTGCCTTTCCCCAATACCAGTTTGTAGTGGCCCGGGCCGCCTCGCTGGAAGATGAATTTTATGCCCCTTTCCTGGAGGGCTATCCCAACGTTTCCTCCGTCAAAAATGAAACCTACCGCCTGCTGTCGCAGGCCGATGCCGCGCTGGTGACCTCGGGCACGGCCACCCTGGAAACCGCCCTCTTCGGCGTGCCGCAGGTGGTGTGTTACAAAGGTTCCAAAATCTCCTACGAGATCGCCAAGCGCCTGATCACGATCAAATACATTTCGCTGGTAAACCTGATCATGGATAAAAAGGTGGTCACGGAATTGATCCAGGACGACATGAACGTGGCTGCCGTCACCCGCGAGCTAGGCCTGATCCTGCAAAAAGGGGAGCGCTACCACCAGATCAAACAGGACTACGACGCCCTCCGCAGCCTGCTGCAGCAGCATGGGAACGCATCCCGGAAGGCCGCCGAAATAATTGTGGATTTCCTCCAATAAGTTTCTGAGTTTCTAAGTTCCTGAGTTGTTTGGATGGATAAAGGCATGTTCCACCTACAGAACTCAGGAACTTAGAAACTCAGAAACTTTTAAGAATGGCGCATCAACTTAATAGCTAATATAATCAGCGACAGGAGGAATAAAAAGATGCTGAGGCGGTTGATGCCGTGCATATACTTTACCCACTGCGATTTTGGCCGGTTGGGATCGGGCTTGCGCAGGTATAAATATTCGGCGATCTGTTTCCAAACACCCATAGAATAAACGTAAGGTAAAGGTACGTTTTTTCGGTCCGAAAAAAGATAGGCGCCTCCCGGATCAGGGAGCCGGGTTATACCGGGTGGAGTTTTGTTTTTTGTGCAGGCCCCTTGACTGGACGCTGTCTGGGGAAAAGGAAGTGCCGGTACTTCTCTGGGTTTTGCTTTTACGCTTTTCCAGCTTGGCTTTGAACCAGCCGCTGGCCGGGTGGGATAGCAGTGCGATGTTTAAAAATTTCACCATATTCATTTCTCGCTCCTTGAAAAAGAATTAGACAAAGTTTTTTATAAGGTCAGGTTGCTTTGCCGGTCGCTGCGCCCCCATGGAAGCAGGTCCCGGGCCGGTCATATGGCAAAATTCAGCGTAATCGTATGGAAAATAAAGAAATAGGTCGCTGCCCGTGGACGCCGCTGCCGCCGTTATGTGTAATGTTCTAAGAATCAGTGGCTGCACCGCTTCAGGAAGCTCTGCAAATATAAAAACAAGCCGGCGAATTTTTTCCCGGACAGGAAATTTTTTCAAAATTATAAATATATCTTATTGCTTTAATGTTTGCTGGGAGCGTTTGGGGTCCGGGCTAGGGTAAAAAGCGGTGGTGTTTGTCTTCCAGGGACCGGATGGTCTGCTTGAGCACTTCTTCAGGGGTTTTGATGCTGTTGTACCGGAGCTTCAGGGCGGCGGCATAGCCGTCGAGGTCGGGGAAAAGGCTGGCCCGGTTCAGGTTCATGCGCTGCAGGTCGCGGAGTACGCTTTTCTGCAGCAGGGAAGGCATTTCGATCTTGATGATCGCCTGCTCGGCCTGGTCGCCGATAAAGAGCAGCTGGTCCATGAACGGCTCGGACGATATGCCCGTGCTGACGAAGATGGACTGCTGCAGGGAATACCGCCGGTTCATGCGGAAGGGCTGGACGGGAAATACCAGGGGCTGGTTGTTGTCGTTAAAAATTTTTTCAAACAACCGTTCGTTGATCAGGTTTTTGGTGAATTTGAGCTCTTCGGGGAAGATGGAGGACAGTTCCTCCGTGGCCCGGAGCTTCAGATAATTGACGTTGATGGCCCAGACGGCAATGTCGTGGTCCGGCCGGGGGTTACATTGCTCGAAGGCAAAAAAGGAGGCGATGAAGGGCGACTTGGTAAAGTCGAGCAGCCGGGTGGGCGCCCCATGGTGCTGCATCAGGGCCAGCCATTCGATGATGTGGCCGGGAAGGTCTTCCTTGTTCAGGTAGTTGCGGGCCCCCCGCTGGAACTCGTGCAGGAACTCGGTTTCGATACCCTTGTACAGCTTGATGAAGTCGGTTCGTTCAATAGCATTGTTCAGCACCCAGTGGGCGTTGCCCTGCCCGCGGTAGGCCCAGTTCTCCGATAATTCGTCTACAAAGCTTTTGTACTCGTTCCAGGAAGTCAGCCGGATGGTGGTATACGTCTTCATTTCCATCACTTGTACCCATAGAAATTTTGCGCCAGTCTTTTGTTTGCCGCCCGGACCGGGTTATAAGGAGTTGGGATGCCGGCACACGCTCCAGTAATCATAGATCATCTTTATCAGCTTCTGGATGGCGGCAAAACTGCTTTCTTTCTGAAAAAATCCCTGCACCTGCATGGAATACGCCTTCTTTACCGCGTGCATATCGGCGGAAGTGGAGAGGAAGACATAGGGAACGCTTTTTTTCCGCAACTGCTCGTCTTTGTAAATTTCTTCCCGCAGCTGGATGCCGCCCATGATGGGAAGGTTCATGTCGGTAAGGATCAGGAAGGGTTGCTCCGGAGTGCTTCTGAGATACTCCAGGACTTTCAGCCCGTTTTCAAAAAATATGAGCTCGTTGGGGATGTTCAGGCTCAGGAAAACTTCCCGCAGGATTTCCTGGTCTTCATCATCGTCCTCTACGATTATAATCGGCCCCTGGTTTGGCATTGTTGTACGTTATGAATGAAATTATCTTAGCAGTGAGTTAGCAATAAAAGTGCCCGGGTCGGAAAAGCGGGCAGGAACGGGGCTGCCTAGCCTCCCTGCATAAAAAAAGCAGTGCGGGGCGCACTGCTTTTTTTCGGGCATGCCGGTGTTAATACACGTGCACGTCGTGTACTCTTTTATGCATTTCCACGGCCTTCATAAATTCACCCATTTCCTTGTCGGCATACAGGCCATAGGCGTCCACCAGGGTTCCTTTGCGCCCGTCGTGGGTTTCCACGGCAAACAGGATAGACATGTCGTCAGGGTTGGAAGGGCCTTCAAAACGGTAGAAGTTCACGGCCTTTACTTCTTCCGGGGAAAATTTTCGGTTGGTGGTCAGGCAGCGCAAACGGCCGTTTTCCACTTTATACTGATCGGTAAAGCCCTGGGCATCCAGCTTATTCAAACATTTTTCCAGGTCCGTCATATACGTCAGTCTGTCATTCGCTTGTTGTATCATGGCATTCGTTTATTTTATGAACAATCAATTGGTGTTTATTATAAAACAATTGAATGACTAGCGAATATAATGCCTCAGTTTTGGGCCCCGGCACGGGCGGTGGGCGTCAATGGCTTTTCCCCGCCCAAGTCCGGCGCGGTGGGCTTTCGCAGTGTAGCCTGCTGTATAGAAACTTCCACACAAAAGGGCATGGTGCGGCAGGCAACGGCCGGAAATAAAAGGAAAGGAGCGGGGGCAGACCGCAGTCTTTAATGTTCTACATAACTTTTCAGGTAATCCTGGATGGCGGTCCGGGTGCATACCAGCAATTCGACGGCGGCCTCCGGGGACTGGCCGGACGCGGAGGAGGACCCTTCGCTAAGGCTGACCAGCAGGCTGCCCTCGGGCAGGAGGCGTTCGATTTCGTTATCCGGCTCCAGGAAGCGGACGTAGAAGGACCGGTAATACTCGTGCAGGCGAGGGGTTACCAGGGCGGTTCGCAACTTATGTTTAAAGTAAAAATCCAGGGTAAAGAGCCGTGCCATGGTTGCCGTATTTCCGGTAAGTTATTATGTTTCCGTTACCTTTTTCCTTTTTTCTTATACAGAAGGGATGGGGCAGGGGGGAAAAAAAGGGGGCGGAAAAATATGTGCATAACCTGCCTGTGCTTTTTCTTGCTGCCGGTTTCCGTTCTTTGCATATGCTTTCTCCCGGGGTGCTGAAGACGACAGGTCATGTGGCGGGCTGGATCCTTTTTTTCAGCCTGGTCGTTGCCTTTGTGGCCGCAGGGCCGGTTGGCGCCGGCTGGCGGCAGGTATGGTCCCCTTCCTACCTTCTTTTTTACCTGGTGTACCTGTTCCTCTTTTATGTGCACCTGGGTTTTCTTTTTCCCCAGTTGTTTTTGCGGAAACGGTATGTTGCCTATTTTCTTACCCTGGTGCTGCTGGCCGGGGCGCTTTTTTACCTGAAGCCCTTTGAGCACCTGATGATGCAGCCCTCGCGGGCGTTCGCGGGCCGGCCACCGGCGCCTCCCGGCCCCGGGCCCCGGGGGGTGCCTTTTCCCCGCCAGGGCCACCGCATCGACATCATCAGCCTGATCCTGTTTTTCGTCACCACCTCGGTGGGCGCCGCCCTCCAGTTCGTGGACCAGTGGCGCCGCACCGAGCGCCGGGCCGACCGGGCCGAGACCGACAAGGCCCAGGCGGAGCTGTCCTTCCTGAAGGCCCAGATCAACCCCCACTTTTTATTCAATACGCTCAATAATATTTATGCGCTGGCCCTGGCCAAAAGCGACCATGCCGCCCCCGCCATCCTGCAGCTGTCGCACATCATGCGCTACGTAACCGACGAAGTGCGGCAGGATTATGTGCCGCTGGAGAGCGAGCTGGATTGCATCCGCAATTACATCAACCTGCAGCGCCTGCGCCTGACCGGGAAGGTACGTATCGACTTCGAGGTGACCGGGAACCCCGCAGGCCGCTCCATTGCCCCGCTGGTGCTGATGACCTTTATCGAGAACGTGTTTAAATACGGCATCAGCGGGCACGAGCCTTCCGTGATCACCATCCGGCTGGAGGCCGGCGAAGCGGCGCTGGATTTTTTCTGCCGCAACCGCATCTTCCCGGCCACCACCGGCGAGCGGTCGGGTATCGGCCTGGAAAATACCCGGAAGCGGCTGGCCCATTTATACCCGGCGGCCCATGCGCTGGATATTCGTTCAGAGAATGGTTTTTTCACCGTTCATTTGCAGTTGCCGTTCTAAAAGAATCCTTTTATGCAAATCAAGTGCATTGCCATAGACGATGAACCGCTGGCGCTGGAAGTGCTGAAGCAGTATATTGCCCGGATACCCGTGCTGCAGCTGGTGCACACCTTCAACGATCCCATCGCGGGGTCCGAATTCCTGCGGCACCACCCCGTGGACCTGCTGTTCCTCGATATCAACATGCCCGACATCAACGGGCTGGAGCTGGTGCGGCTGCTGCCCGTAAAACCGATGGTGATCTTTACCACCGCCCACAAGGAGTTTGCCCTGGAGGGTTTCGAGCTGGATGCGCTGGACTACCTGCTAAAGCCCTTCGAGTTCGAGCGCTTTGCCAAGGCCGTGAACAAGGCCGTGGAGTACTACCAGTATAAAAAGTCCGAAAAGCCGGAAGCTGCCGGCCACCTGTTTGTGCGTTCGGAATATCAGTTGGTCAAAATTGAGCTGGAGGAGATCGAGTATATCGAAAGCGTGGAGGATTATTTGAAGATCCACCGCAGCGGCCAGAAGCCGGTGATGACCCTCATGACCCTGAAGGCCATGCTGCAAAAGCTGCCCCAGGACCGCTTCGTACGCATCCACCGCAGCTACGTGGTGCCCCTGGCCAGGATCCGGTCCATCGTCAACCGCAAAGTGCGCCTCTCCTCCGTGGAGCTCCCCCTCAGCGACAGCTATGCGGCCGTGATCAAGAACTGGAAAGGCAAGTAATAGTTTACGGGTTTACGAGTTGGGTTTTAGTTGGGGCAATACGGTAAATTTTGCCCTTTTTCCGGTTTTTTGTTAAAGCGAATTAAACCTTAAAAGTTCAGGGCCGTCTTTAAGTGCAGAAAACAGAATTTAATAACCTGCATGTTACGCGAATGACGCTTTTCTACTTTGGTTGATGCAACCGGAATAATTTTCAAAACCACAATTCAAACATGAATACCATGAAGCAATTCAAAACACACTTCGCTGTGTTTGCCGGCCTCCTTTTGGCCCTGACCGCCTGCCAGAAATCCGAAACCGTGGAATCCACCGACGAATCCACTTCCCCCACCATCGCGGTTGCCGCCACCGTTTCGGCTGACCCTTCCGTTACGGTTACCGATTCGGTCTATATCCTTCAGCGCTGCGACCGCGGCTTTAGAAGAGAAGCCCTGGCACAGGCCAGCCTTCCCGCCGATGTAACCACCTATCTGTCGGCCAACTATTCCGGCTATGTGTTTCACAAGGCTTTTGCCATCAAATCTTCCACCGATGTCACTGCCGGTTACGTGGTGATCGTGTATTACAACAGCAAGCCTGTTGCCCTGGCATTTAGCAGCGCCGGCGCTTTTGAAAAAGTGCTGGAGCAGCGCGAGAAGGGCGACCTCGATGGCAAGGGCTGGCACCATGGCGGACGCTTTGCCGACCGCGAGGGAAAGGGTAAGGATACCGTAGCCCTGGCCTCCCTGTCTGCCGCCATCAAAACTTATTTTTCGGCCAACTATCCCGGCGACACGCTGCTGAAGGCCTTCCGCAACCGCGACAGCAGCTACGTGGTGCTGTCGAAGAACAACGGCGCTTATGCTACCGTGTTTACCTCCGCCAGCGTATTTGTAAAGCGGGTGCAGTTGCCGGTTAAAGAGATCACTGCGGTAGCTTCCCTGATCGATGTCAGCGCCCTGCCCGTTTTGGCCCGTACCTTCCTGGAAGCTGCGTTTCCCAACTTTGTGTTCAAGTCGGCCTTCAGCCTGACCGTGAACAACGTGCTGCGGGGTTTTGTAGTGGTGTTTGACGCCAACAATACCAAGTATGCCGTAGAGTTCAATGCCGCCGGAACCTTTGTCAGGGGAAAAGTGATTTATTAACCACGTTCATTGATGTGTGTCGGATACCATCAACGTTGCCCCGGGGTCTTTACCCCGGGGTTTTTTTGTGAATACGTTTATAAAATTCAGATGGACGCATGTTTTAAACAATGATGCTGAGGACCAATTTTGAAACAACAATCATTTTCGAAGCAACAATCCCAAAGCTGGTGACAACTTGTAGAGCTGTCACCAGCTTTGGGATTGTTGCTTCGAAATGGAGGCCTCAGGATGACAGTCTTAAAGGTTGTCACCAGCTTTATGATTTTATAGGCCGCAGCAAATGCTTAACGCAGCCCATAGCTTACCGATACGCCCAGGCCGTGCTCTTTGTAATAAAAGCGATTTTGCTGCCGGTCGTTTTTAAAGAGGAAATCGTAGTGCAGGGAAAGGCCCAGCCGGCGGGAGAGTTGCCGGCTGTAGGCCAGGCGGGCATCCACCGCCCGGTAGTTGTGCAGCGACACAAAGGAGCTGCCGGTATACAGCGAGGCCAGGACGTTATCGGTCGTGTAGTTATCGCCCGTGTGGTACCAGCCCGCAGGACGCGAATAAAGTCCGGCCAGCGGCACACTCACTTCCAGTGACAACGCATGACTGCCTGCCGTATACGCTACCGACTGGTAAAGCGACAACGTGGTGAAGGTATTCCAGGAGGAGCGGCCCGTAGCTTTTCCCGTGGAAGAAGCGCCGAGGGCGGCGGCCTCGATCCGGTAACCGGTATAAGCCGACAGCCGGTTCGAAGCCTTTTTGAAGACCCGGAATCCGTCGCTCCAGGAAAGGGATACTGAATGTGCTTTCAAGGCCGCATCGGATGCGGAGGCATTGTTTTGGCCGTAACCGGCCGTAAGGGAAGAATAGCGGTTGCTGCTGCGAGCGGAGAATTTGTATTGGAAGCTCGTAGTGGCGCCCGATGCCGTATCGGGCGCAAGGAATGCATCGTGCAGCAGCGTGGTTCCGCGACGGATCGTTGCGGTATGTTGGCGTTGAACGGTATCGGGCTGCTGCGCAACGGAAAGCAGGGGAGATGCGAGCAGCGCAAAGCCGGCGAGGGCGGTGACTTTTATTCGTCGGTATGAGGACATAAGAGGGTTGGTTTTCCTTTTTCTTAATTAAACCGGTGCCCTTTGCTGTACAGGAAGTCGCGGAAGGAAAGCGACAGGGACAGCTGGACATAGTTTTCTTTGATGAGGCCCGATTGGATGGTGCCCCGGGTGCCGGCTTCGGCGCTGACCGTATACAGCAGGCCGTTGCGCAGCGAACGCGAGAGGCCGGCCGTGACCCCGTAATCCCGGATCGGCTGGTTGCTGACCTGTAAATACGAGCTGTTGTAAAAAGCGCCCAGCTGGAAGGCTTTCTTCTGTGCGTTCTTATCCCAGCCTTTGCGGAAGGAGGCAAATTCGGCCCCGACCGAATAGCGGTCGCTGTTGACCAGCTTCCAGCCGGTGCCGCGCTGCTGCAGCGACGACCAGTCTTCATGGGTGTAGTCGGCGGAAAAGGTGGTGGTGCCCGCCTTCCTGCCCAGGGCCAGCCCGGCGCCATACGACTGCGGCAGGTTGTAGGTGCTGTTCCTGACCACCTCTTCGCTTACCAGCGTGGTGCTGTTGTCGGTAACGCTCAGCGACCGCTCGGACTGCAGCGCCGTTTTGTAGGCGTAGCGCCCGCCGACAGAGGCATTCCATCCTTTTGAAATGGAGGCGGTGTAGAGCAGGCCGTAGTCGAGGCGCAGCCCGCGGTAATAATCCCGCCGCTTGCTGTCGATGGTGGCGCCGGAAGCATCGGTGATGGTTTCCGTCTGGTTGATGGCCCCGGCCACCAGCGACGAGGTAACGCCCAGCGACAGGTGCTTGCCCAGGGCAAAGGCGTTGTTCCAGAAAAAGTGGTTCAGGCCGCCGTCGCCGTTGTAGTCGATGGTGTAGTTCTGGCTGGAGCCTTCCACTGGCTTGGTGTTTTGAAACTTGTAGTTGACGCTGCTGTATTGGCGGAAGCCGATGCCGCTGGCCCAGAAGTTCGTGACCTTGGTGGTGAGTCCCAGCCGTTTGATGGTGAAGTCGCGGTTGGTGCTGTTTTCCGTGGAGATGGGATTGCCCGAGTAGGTGACGCCCCGGAAGGTGCCGTTGGCTTCGAGCATGAAAAAGCTTTTATCCAGGCCGGTGGCCGAGGCCGGGTTGTTGCCCGAGGTGAAGAGGCCGGTCTTCAGGGCCAGCCCGGTGGAAGCCATGCCGGTGGTGTGGTTGTAGCTGCGCGGGTCGATATCGCCGATGCCGTAAACGGAATAGGGCGTGCTCATGGTTTGTGCGAAGGCCGTGCCGCCGCAGGCGGTAAGGGCCAGGGCAAACAGGGAACGGATACAGGCGGGGAGGTGCATGTGTTAGTCTTTAATGGTTAAAACGGAAAGAACCAGTTGGGTGCCGGAAGCCCCGTTGCCGGATGCCTCGAGGAGGGCCCGGTTTACCTGGGCGCCCTCCGCCGGGCTGTTCTCCAGCAGGAAGAAGCCGTCTTCCGCGCTGCCGGGTGTCGTGAGCAGGCTATTGATCGCAGAGGTAAGGTCGAAGGCATAGTACGGGAGCTTGTTGTAGATCGGGTCGGTAACCGGCTGGGCAAACAGCACACTGGAGGAGGTGGAGTCGTATACATAGCTGCCGATGGCATTGCTGCCGTTGGTGGCGGCCAGGTAATAGTGCTGCGGCAGCTTCAGTTTGCCCGCATCATAGGTGCCGTCGGCTACACGGACCACGAGGGTGGCTTTCAGCAGCTTGACCGTGGAGCTGACCTGCAGGATGTTGCGCAGCGAAGGGAAGGTCAGCTTCGCCAGCACCCCCAGCGTAGTTTGTGAAAAAGCCCGGTTGCCGGTGGCGGTTGTGGGCAGTTCCGTAGTGCCGGTTGCCGGTGCCTTCAGCAGGGTGCCCGTCCGCTCGGCGGTGATGTGGTTGAAGTACTTGGTTTTTGAAAAAACAAAGTCTTTATATGCCTGTTCGGGGTAAGGCGTGCGGGTATGGTAGTACAGGCGCATGGCCAGGGCGCTGTCGGAGGTTTTCAGGCCGTAGACGGCCCCGTTGTCGTTACCGGAAAGCGAAAGGGTAAGGCCCCGGAAATAGTTCAGAAAAGCGTCGGCATCCAGCGTCTCGTCTTCCTTGTTTTTGAGTTTGTTCAGCAGCTCGGTGCCTTTGGCATCGTTGAGGCGGATGGTGACCAGCGTGTCGCGTCCCGGGTACAGGGGGAGGGCAGCGGTGCCCAGGGGTACGGGCTTTGCGGCGAAGCGGGAGGTGTTGTAAAAGTTGGAGGAGTAGGTGTAGTCCATGTACTCCGATAGTTCGTTTACCTGCAGGGTGGGGGCTTTGGTCGTGTCGCCATAATAATAGCCGTTGAGTGTAAAGCGAAATACGAGGGAGTCGTAAGCGGCATCGCTGCTCACCGAGAGGTCGGTGGGCAGGGCCAGCTGCAGGTAGGGCGCCGCCTCGATCTGCCCGAAATACGGATCGTTGTAACGTCCCAGCAGGAAATGATCCGGCGAGGTGGTGGCGAAGGAGTCGAGCAGCACGGTGGACAGCTCCACGGCCACCGTATCGATCTGCGCCAGGCGGGTGTAGGTCTCGCCGAGCTCATTGCCGAACTGGATGCTTTTTTTATAGCAGGAGGAAAGCAGCAATACCAGCAGCAGGGCCGGCAGCAGCGGCGTCTTCGTCTTCATCATCGTGAATTGTTTTTAGGGGAAAGCGGCTGCAAAATATTTCCGGCGGCGGTTGGAGGCTTGTTATAGTAGATCAACAAGCCGGATAAATCTGCCATCCCGCACTTTCCATATACGAGGCTGAAAATGAAGGGGCGCCGGCCCGCTAAACGCCTTCTGGGCGCGGATTTGGGGCAGGTAGATAAAGAACGGAGGTTTGTCTATGCAGAGCCGTTGCTGGTCTATTTTATGACCGGCTTAGAACCCCCTGCCGATACTTTAGCACAAAAAAAATTACGAGATGAATAAGGCTACTTTCCTGGGAGCTGCACTTTTAAGCAGTATCATTTTTACGGGTTGCACCAAGGATTCCTCCGATGATTCGGATGATGTGATCGGCAACTGGGTGACCGCTTCGGACTTTGACGGCAATGCCCGCAGCGAGGCCGTCACCTTCACCATCGGCGACAAGACCTACCTGACCACCGGCACCACCGACAGGGACCGTTTTGCCGATCTCTGGGAATATGATGCCGATAAAAAGTTCTGGACGCAGAAGGCTGCCTTTCCCGGCAATGCCCGCAGTTCGGCCGTGGCTTTTGTGATCGGGGACAAGGGCTACATAGGCACCGGCTATGACGGCAGCAACAAGCTGAATGATTTCTGGGAGTACGATCCCGCCGCCGACAAATGGACCCGCAAGGCCGACTTCCCCGGCTCCGCCCGTTATGATGCGGTAGGCTTCAGCCTGGAGGGCAAGGGCTACCTCTGCTCGGGCTTCGACGGCAACTACCTCAAGGACCTGTGGCAGTACGATGCCGCTGCGGACAGCTGGACGCAGAAGGCCAGCCTGGGCGGCACCAAGCGCTCCGCCGCCACGGCGTTTGTGCTGAACAACAAAGCCTATGTATGCTCGGGCAATAACAACGGCAGCGCCCTGAACGACCTGTGGCAGTACGATGCCGCTACGGACACCTGGACGCAGAAAAGAAAGATCTCGAACGTGGAAGACGAAAGCTACGACGACGACTATAGTACCATCCTGCGCTACAATGCCGTATCTTTTGTGCTGGGCGGCAAAGCCTATATAACCACCGGCGAGAACGGTTCCCTGAATTCCGACACCTGGGAATACAACGATGCCACGGACCTCTGGACGAAGAAGACCGCCTTCGAGGGCACGGCCCGTACCGGCGCGGTGGCCTTTACCCAAAAGGACCGCAGCTTTGTGCTGACCGGCCGAAGCGGCTCGCTTTCTTTCGATAACATGTACGAACTCCACCCGTCCGAAGAATCGGATACGGACGACTAAAAGATGCAAGTAGTTAATTGGTTAATTGGGAATTAGGAGGGGGCAATCTGATTCCTAATTAACCAATTAACAAATAACCCATATCCTATGACCTTCCGAACCAACTAATGAGCATGACGCACATCGCTACCTACAGTACCCGTATGTCGGGTTTTTTTTATTCCCTGTTTGGGTTCCGCAAGGCCACCACGGGGGCGCAGCTGTCCGTTATTATCCTGGCGCATATGTTTATCTGGCTGCTGTTCCTGTGCCTGCCCCTGCTGTTTTATCCCCTGCAGCTGGGCAGCAAGGTGTTTTTGTACCGGGCAGGTGTGGATAAGCTGTTCATCATTGGGTTCTTTTATTACCATCACTATTACCTGGTGCCCCGGTTATTCCTGGTGCCCCGGAAGTCCGCTTATTTTTTGTCCCTGTTGTTGTCGCTGGTGGTGGTGGTGCTGCTGCACCTGCTGGTGGAGCACCTGTTCCGGCAATACTTTTTAAAAGGCACAGAGGCCGTTCCCCGCTTCCTGTTCCCGGGCGGGCACCTGGGCCCCGGTATGCCGGTGCGGCCCTTCGACCCGCTGGGCGGCAGGGGATTCCCCCCGGATGGTACTTCCCTGCTGGGGGTGCCCCTGCGGGTGTTCTTCATGCTGCTGCGCAATGCCCTGTCCTCTTTCCTGATGCTGCTGTTCATCAGCTGCTTCCTGCATGTGTTCTTTTCGCTGGTACGCACCCAGAACGAAAAGAAAGCCCTGGAAAATGCCCACCTGCATGCCGAGATCAACCTGCTGCGTTCGCAGATCCACCCGCACTTTTTGTTCAATACGCTGAACAGCATTTATGCCCAGGCCGTCAGTCGCCCGGAACAGGCCCAGCAGTCCATCCTGAAGCTGTCGGAGATTTTGCGTTACATGCTGTATGAAACCTCTTCGGAAAAAATCTCCCTGGAAAAGGACGTCCAGTACCTATCGAGCTATATCGACCTGCAGCGGATGCGCCTGTCGCAGAAAATCACCATCCATTATACCGTTAGGGGCGGCCTGAAGGGACTGACCATTGCACCGCTGCTGTTGATTACCTTTGTGGAGAATGCCTTCAAGCACGGCATCAGCTATTCGCCGCCCTCCACCATCAGCATTCACCTGGAAGTGGTGGACAACGCCCTGACGCTGCTGGTGCGCAACCCCGTGGTTGGGGGGCATATATCCGAACCCGGCGGCATGGGACTGCAGAATGCCCGCCGGCGGCTGGAGCTGCTGTACCCCCGCCAGTACTGGCTGGAGATCGAAGAAAATAAAAACCAGTTTGTCGTGAACCTGAAAATCCTTTTAACGTGATCAACTGCCTGATTATAGACGATGAGCCGCTGGCCCTGGAAGTGCTGGAAACCTATATCCGCAAAGTGCCTTTTCTAAAGCTGGTGGCCCAGTGCAACGAGCCGCTCCAGGCCCTTCATTATTTCGATGAGCACGATATCGACCTGCTGTTCCTGGACATCCACATGCCGGATATTTCCGGGATCGAATTTTTCAAGGCCCTGCCCAAGAAGCCGGAGGTGATCTTTACCACCGCCTTCAGCGAGTACGCCCTTGCCGGCTTCGAGCTCAATGCCATCGATTACCTGCTAAAGCCTATTTCCTTCGAGCGCTTTATGACGGCGGTGAACCGGGCCAAGGAGTACATCGAGTTCAAGGGCAGCAAGACCTCCTCCAACAAAGAATACTTCTTCATCAATGCGGCGCACAAGATCCATAAGATCCTGTACAACGATATTCTTTATCTCGAAGGCCTGAAGGATTACACCAAGATCTTCCTGGCCAACACCACCAACCCCTTACTGATCCTGCAGAACCTGAAATACTTCGAGGATTTTTTGCCGGGCAACGAGTTCGTCCGCATCCATCGTTCCTATATCGTGCCGGTGAGCAAGCTGAATACCATTACCAAAAAAGAGGTGACCATCGGCGGCCACGCCATGCCGGTCAGCGATAACTACCGCGACCGGTTGTTCGCTTTAATACAGAAGTAAACGAAAGAAAAGCTACAGCTATAGGGATGTCATGTCTTGCCTCAGGCGAGACGAAGCATCCCGTTGGAACCTGTAAAACTGTTTCAGGCTGAAGGAACCTTTTCCTCAACCTGATAAATACTTTACAGGTCTCGATGGGATGCTTCGCTGCGCTGCCAATGACAAGAAGGAAACGCGCTACTTTAAGGCTGTCACCTGGCTTTTGATTGTTCCTCCGAAATGAGTCCTCAGGATGACAGCTTTACAGGTTGTCACGGGGCTAAAAATTGTTGCTTCAGATTAATCGTCTACCCACAAAAAAACGGCACAGGGAATATGGCTGGACAACCTTTCCCGTGCCGTTTCAAACCAACTTAATGAAGAACCAACTAAAACCGTCTTTGGTGCGGTGGCGGCCTTACAGCCGCACCACCTTGCGCACTATAATTTTATCGGCGAAGAGCACCTTCAGCATATAGATCCCCGGGGCCTGGCCCGACAGGTCGAACTGGTAATGGCTGCCGGCAGTTTGACTGACGGCTCTCCGGGCGATGGCCTGGCCCGAGGAATTATACAGGACCATTCCTTTGAGGTTGGCCGGCGGGGGATAAAAGTCGATGTTGATCGTTCCGGAGGTGGGATTGGGTGTAACTAAAAACCCTTCCTGCTTTAAATTGGGATTTACCGTTACCCGGCTTACCTGTACGTCGTCGAGGTACAGGTTGTTCCCCGCTTCGGTGGTGTTGACAAAGGCCAGCAGGACGGTGCCGTAAGGAATATAACCGGTAAGGTTTACCGAGTCTTTGCGCCATTGACTACCGGTGGGAACAAAGGCGGCGGAGGTTTGCGCCGTTGCCAGTGCAGCGCCCCACTTTTTATAGAGGCTGGTGTACGTCTGGCCGCAGTCGGTGCTCGCCAGCACCTGCAGGGTGTCCCACAGGCTGCCGGCGGAAAGCGGTTTCACGGCTGCCGCCACCTGGAACGTCAGGTAGGCGGAGTCCAGGCCCGACAGGTCGGCCAGGGGCAGGCGCAGGTAATCGCGGGGGCCGTTTTGCCCGTAGTCGAAGTTGCGGAGCACCACCGAGGCGGTGCCGGTCCTGGCGGCGTCGGTAGTCCGCTGCCACGCGTAGGAGCCGTCGGCGTTCAGCGTGTCCCAGCCCCTGGGCGGAAAGACAGTCCCTTCAAAGCTTTCGCTCACCGCGGTTACCGTCGGGTAGTACATCAGGCGCTGCACGAGGGTGTCGTTGGACAGGTTTTCATCCGCGCTGCCGTTTACCTGGGTAATAAATATTTTCAGCAGGTGTTCGCCTTCGGGGATGGTGATTCCCGGCAGGCTCACGGTGGCGGAGCTGTTGTATGAAAGCGTTTGGGTAAAGGTGGTTGCCTGCGGCGTGCCGTTGTCCAGCTGGAATGCAACGCTGTAGCTGGTAAGGGTTTGCGTGCCCTTGTTTTTCAGCACGGCCCGGGGCGTAAACGAAGGAGCGCACAGGCGGGTATAGGGTTCCGATACCGGCTGTAGCAGGCCGTCGAGGGCATACTGCACCACCGGCACGCAACCGTCGGAAACCAGCAGCGATGAACGGTAGGCGGCCAGCGAGGTTTCCATGCGGGCCACCTGGTCGTGGGTGAATAGAACCATGCAGTCGTCGCTGGTATAATCCATGTAATTCTGGTACAGGATGCCGGGGGCCGTGCTGGTACAGCGGTCGGTGCGCAGGCCGCTGGGGCAACCCGTGGTTTCTCCTGCCTGTCCGGGGGTGTCGTCAATCTCGTCCGAGCCGGTGCAGGCGGTGCCGTCGTCGCCCCAGATGTGCAGCAGGTCGAAGTAGTGGCCGGTTTCGTGCACCAGGGTCTTGCCCTTGTTGTAGCCCGGGGCGGCGCCCCCCGGCAGGGTGGTGTAGTCGATCACGATGCCCTGTTCGTCGGCGGTGGACGACTCGGGAAAAGTAGCGTACCCCAGCACGCTGTTCGACAGCCGGCAGATCCAGATGTTCAGGTATTGCGCCGTATTCCAGGCCGCCGCGCCCCCGCCGGACGCATGTTTTACCCCTTCATTGGTGGTGAAGGAAGAACGGGTGGTGGTGTAGCGTACGATGCCCCCGGAAGGTTCGTCATCGGGCGTGCGCCGGGCCAGGCAGAAGCGGATGTTGCTGTGGCCGAAAAGATGCTGGAAATAGGAGGGGAGCTTTACCGAATCGGCATTGGTGCCTCCGAAGGCTTTGTTCAGCGTATCGAGCTGTGCCAGCAGCTGGGCGTCGGTGACCAGGGAAGGGTTTTGCAGCACAATATGGAATACTACGGGTATGCTGGTGGCGACGGCCTGGAGGCGGCGCCCTTTGAGGCCATTACCGGCGGTTTTGTTGCGGAGGTCCGCCTTGCGGCTGGCGAACCGCTGCTGCAGCGCAGGCGCTTTTTGGATATTGTTTTCCAGCACTTCCAGGGTGGCGCAGGTGCGGGTTTGCGTCCTGCCGGTAAGTGCCGGCAGCAGCAGGGCCAGGAAGGACAGGCAGGATAGAAAGGTCTTTCTCATAAATAAAAGGATGCATGAAGGTTTTGTTCCGCAGGCAATCGCCGGCAGTTACGAATGACAACAGGGAAGGCCCGGGGTTTAGCGGGGGATGGTTTTTATAGACAGAACCCCCGGAATAATCGACGGAAGGCTTTGGGCCCTTCCTGGGGTGCTTTTCTCAAAAAATCGTTGCGCCTGCCTGTACGTTTAAGCATTTCCGTTGTTGCTGTTCGAACAAGGAGCCTGCCGGAAACGGAGCGCTGGCTGTCAGGTGCCAGGGGCCGTTAGTAGAGACAAAGGGGCTGTTGGTCGATTATTGCGCGGCGGGCTAAACTATTTATCCCATTTTCCATCCAATCGGGTTTCCGTATGCCTTGCTTCCTTAAGGGAATTTTTCCCGGGCTCCAGCTTGTTTATTGCCGGGTACAGCGATACCGGTTGCCGGTCCGGAAGGCCGGCAGCCGCTGTGCCTGCCGGGGTGCGGGAAAAGGTTGTACCTTTAGTAAGGACGGAAATTTCTATTATAATTATTAAAATTATTTTATGCGATTGTATGCTGCCTGCATGACAGGTCTGCTGGTGCTGGCTGGCCTGGCGGCCGGGGCCCAGCGCTCCCGCAATTACCATGATGCTTACCGTTCGTATCCTTCCCGGCACCACCGGGTAGTGTACCGCTCTTACCCGCAGCCGGTTTACCGCTCGTACCCGCGGCCGGTGGTGGTCGTGCCCCGGGCCGTGGTTCCATACCGTTATTATCCCGGGCCGGTCTACCCGCGCATCGGCGCTTCGGTCAGCATTTTTACCCCCAATATCGGGGTACATATCAGCACCCTGCCTTTTGGCTACCGGCCGGTCTGGCTCGGGCCCAGCCTGTTCTTTTATTACCAGGGAACCTTTTACCGACGCACCTCCCGCGATTACGAGGTGGTCAACGCCCCCATCGGGGCCGAAGTGCCCGACCTTCCGGAGCGGGCCAGGGTAGTGGTGATCGACAACAACAAGTATTATGAGCTGGACGGCACCTTCTTCCGCGAAACCATCCGGCCCAACGGCGACACCTGGTATACCGTCACCGGCAAGGACGGCGGGCAGGTGGTGCAGCTGCCACCGCAAAGCAGTGCGCCGGCGGCTGTCGGCGATGTGCTGACCGCCCTGCCCCAGGGCTGCAAGGTGATCGTGCTGAACAACCAGAAATACTACGTGGCGCCCGACGACACCTATTACCAGGAGGTGATTGAAAACAACCAGATATTTTATAAAGTGGCCGGTACGCCGGCAGCCCAGTGATGGGGCAATAGTCAATAGTCATTGGTCAATGTCCAATGTCCCCTCCTTATCCCGACCATCTAATTCGCTATGAAGAAATTCCTGACCTTCTTCCTGTTGCTTGCGGGTGTCTGCCTGACGGCCCGCGCCAGCCATATCACCGGCGGTGAAATGTATTATACCCTGACCGGTGTGTCGGGCAGCCAGTACACCTATCATGTGACCATGAAGCTGTTCATCCGCTGCAATTCCAACCGGCAGCTGGGTACTTCCATTTCCATTTCCGCCTTCGACCGGGCTTCCTTCGCCCGGATAAGCGACGTCACCGCTCCGCGGACGAAGCTGGAAACACTGAGCCTGACCGATCCCAATAAATGCATTACCGATCCGCCCACGGTTTGCTTCGAGGTCGGTTCTTACGAGACTGACCTGACGTTGGATTTGGGACAACACCCGAGCGGCTTCCTGCTGGCCACCCAGGAAAATTACCGGATCAACGGCATGACCAACCTGGCCGGCGGCTACAACCAGATAGGCGCTACCTATACGGCCGAGGTGCCGGGAACCACTACAGTAGCCAACGGGCCTTCCAACAACAGCGCCCATTTTATTGGCAGCGACCTGGTGGCCATTTGCGCCGACAACGCCTTTACTTACAGCTTTGCCGCCGAAGACAAGGATGGCGACGAGCTGCGCTACAGCTTTTGCAATGCTTACGAATCGAACAACGGCGGACCCAATGCCGTCCGGTCGGGTGCACCGCCCTTCAATTCCGTGCCGTACGGGTCCGACTTCAGCGGCTCCACCCCTTTGGGAAGCTCCGTGACGGTGGATCCCAAAACGGGCCTGGTCTCGGGCCGGGCCCCCGGCTCGGGTACATATGTGATCACGGTTTGCGTAGAGGAGGTCCGCAACGGCAAGGTGATTGCCACCCAGCGCAAGGACGTGCAGATCAATATCGCCTCCTGCACCATCGCCTCCGCCCAGCTGGAGTCCGACTATTCGCTTTGCAAGGACACCCGCTCCCTTACCCTGACCAACCTGTCCAACAGCCCGCTGATCAACGGGTACCGCTGGGAGGTGCGCAATCCTTCCGGCACCTTGCTGTTCACGTCCACTTCGGCCACCTTTTCCTATACCTTCCCCACCGTGGGCAACTACGCCATCAAGCTGGTCACCAACCCCGGTGCCGACTGCTCCGACTCTACCATCGCCACGGCCCACGTCTGGCCCGGCTTCAAACCTGATTTCACTTATAGCGGCATCTGTTTTACCAAACCCACAAATTTTACGGATGCCACCACCACCGTCTACGGATCGGTGAATTCCTGGAAGTGGGACTTTGGCGAAGGCACCACCACCACCGACATTGCGTCGGAAAAAGCTCCTTCCTATACCTATCCCGTACAGGGCGCCAAAACCGTTCGCCTCATTGTGGGCAACGACCGGGGTTGCCTGGATACCGTTCGGAATACCCTGACCATCACCGCCCAGCCGCCCATTGACTTGGCCTTCCGCGATACGCTCATCTGCGTTCCCGACCGGCTGCAACTGGCCGCTGCAGGAAGCGGGGCATTTAGCTGGACGCCGGCTGCCGGCATGACCGGCGCCAACACGGCCAACCCGGTCGTGGCGCCCGTGGCCACTACCACCTATCACCTGCAACTGGACCAGGGCGGCTGCGTCAGCACCGATTCGGTGCGGGTACGCGTGGTGACCGCCGTAACCCTGCAGGCCATGAGGGATACCTCCATCTGCCAGGGCGACGCGCTTACCCTGCGCGTCCTGTCGGACGCCCTGCGCTATGCCTGGACGGCCTCGCCTGCCGCGGCACTCTCCGACCCGTCGGCCGCGGCGCCCACCTCCGCCCCGCGGGAAAAAACCACCTACAGCGTCACCGGCACCATCGGGTCGTGTTCGGCTACGGGGCAGGTGGTGGTGACCACGGTGCCTTACCCGGTAGCCCATGCCGGCGGCGACACCATCATCTGCGCGGCAACGTCCGCCCAGCTTTTGGGGAGCATGGACGGCGATTCGCTGGTGTGGACGCCGGCGGCTTCGTTGAGCAATCGGGGCATCCTGAACCCGGTGGCACGGCCATCGGGCACCACCGACTACGTGTTGTGGGCGTATGACCACAAGGGTTGCCCCAAGCCCGGTCGCGATACGATGCGGGTAACCGTACTGCCCCCCATCAATGCCTTTGCCGGCCGCGATACGGCAGTTATCGTGGGTCAGCCCCTGCAGCTGCAGGCAACGGGTGTGGGCACGGGTTTCCAGTGGTCGCCAGCGCTGTACCTGTCGTCCGCTGCGGCGGCCAACCCGGTGGCCCTGTTCCCCGAGGGTTCAGAAGGAGCGAAGTATAGGGTAACGGTGAGGAATGAGGCCGGTTGTACCGATTCGGCTTACCTGACCGTTAAAGTGTTTGTCACGCCGCCTTCCGTGTTTGTGCCCACGGGCTTTACGCCCAACGGTGATGGGTTGAACGATGTGCTGCGGCCGATTGCAGTGGGCATGACCCGAATCGAGCGCTTCAGTGTGTTCAACCGCTGGGGGCAGCAGGTATTTGCCACTGCTGTCAACAAGCAGGGTTGGGACGGTAGGTTTGGCGGCATGCTGCAGGCCTCCGGCACTTTTGTGTGGCAGGTGACAGCCACTGACTACCTGGGGAAGAAATATTTTTTGAAAGGTACCTCCACGCTGATTCGTTAGGGTGGGCCTTAAAAAAGAACAGGAAAAGTTCGAAAACTTTTCCTGTTCAAAACTACTGTGTTCCGGAAAAAAGTTTCCGCCGGAACAACTATTCCTGTTGTCCTTGCAGCAGGGTTACCCTTGCTGTCCGGGACATGGCTTCAAAGGGAGCAGATTGTCCGAAACCGCCGGTTGCCCGTATCGCTTTCGCTTCTGTCGTCAATCATCACTAACGGATCAAATCCCTGCTCCGCGGTTGGTATCGTCGCCTTGGCGGTTTTGCCGGGTATCATGAGGGACATCGCCCTTTTTTTCGTCTTCGTAATTGCTCTGCGCCGTTCCGCCGACCAGGCCGGTGCGGACGTGGTCCGGTTGGTCCCGGTCATGTCCTGCGGGGGTGCGGTGCGTGTTGGGGTTACCTTCGTTCAGGCCCGTATTCGTTTCCGGACCTCCGGAAGTGGTTTTTTCTTTCATGTCGCTCATAGCTGTATTTTTTAGGTTCGTCAATGGTCAAAAGCCAGTGGTCATTGGTGCATGTCCCCATGAACTCGTGGACTTGTGAACAAGTGAACTCGTGAACGTTTCGTTTACGCTTCCTTGCTGGCTTCTACGTTGGCATAGCTTTCCGCGATCTGGGTCAGCAGCACGTCGGTTTGTTTCTCCTCGCTGAGGGTTTGTCCCAGCAGCTCCTTTGCTTCGTTCATGCCAATGGTTTTGGCTAATTGCGCCAGGCCGCCATAGGTAGCGATCTCGTAGTGTTCGGCTTTTTGAGCGGCAAGGATCAGCGCGGCATCCCGCTGGGCGGTGCCTTCTTCCGTTTCACTGATGATATGTTCTCCTTCTTCCACAATACCAGCCATGGCCGGGCAATGCTTGCCCTGCACCTGTTCGCCGAGAATATTGAACACCTGTTCCAGCCGGTTCACATGCGTTTTCGTTTCCTGCAGGTGGGTGGCAAAAGCATTCTTCAGTTGTTGCGAGGTAGCTGCCTGCTGCAGCTTGGGTAAGGTCTGCACCAGTTTGTTTTCTGCCCAGTAAATGTCCTGAAGCTGTTCCACCAGCAGTTCTTTTAATTTCGAGTGCGTGGCTGTATTACTCATATCCCTTGTTGCCATATGTTTTGTTTTAGGTTAACAAAATGAACTCTATCCGTAATTCCATAAATAATGCCAGACCAATCTGAGCAGCTGTACCGGTAAATGGAAGAGGGCGCTGTACCGCTTTGAAGCGCAATATTTTATTTGTGTTACGGGCAGCCAAGGCCCGGCCAAAAGCCAAAAATGGGGAAGGGATCACTCTTTTTGTTTCGAACCGCCTAGTCGAGGTGGTACAGGTCTTTGGCCAGGCGAAACGTGTTGCAATGGGCTTCGACAATGGTTTTCACATCGGGCGAATACCCGCCGCCCATGGCCACGGTGCAGGGGATGCCTTTTTGCCGCAGGGTGGAAAAGACCAGCTCGTCGCGGCGGGCGCAATCCTTCAGCGATACCTTCAGCTTGCCGAACTTGTCGGTCTCCAAAATATCCACCCCCGACAGGTAAAAGACGAAGTCGGGTTGCGCCGCTTCCAGCAGGCGGGGCAGCAGGGCTTCCAGGCGGTGCAGGTATTCGGGGCCCGTCGTGCCGTCTTCCAGTTCTTCGTCCCAGTCGCTTTTTTCTTTATGAAAGGGATAGTTGTTGCGGCCGTGCATGCTGAAGGTGTACACCCGCTGCTCGCCTTCGAATATTTTGGCCGTGCCGTTGCCCTGGTGCACGTCCAGGTCGATGACCAGCACCTGGCGGGCAAGGCCCCGGTGCAGCAGGTAGTTGGCCGCCACGGCAAAGTCGTTGAGCAGGCAAAAGCCTTCGCCCCGTTCGGCAAAGGCATGGTGGGTGCCGCCGGCGACGTTCAGCGATATGCCGTCGTGCAGGGCGTAGTGGCAGCAATCGATGGTGCCCTGGGTGATCACCAGCTCGCGCTGCGTGAGGGCCGGGGACTGGGGAAAGCCGATCTGCCGTTGTTCTTTTGCGGACAGCGTCTGGTGCTGCAGCTTGTGGAGGTAGTCGGCCGTATGCGTTTGCAGCACCACGGCCCCGGGGCAGGCCTCCGGTGCAAACAGGTGGTGTGCTTTGATGGTGCCTTCGTACAGCAGCTGGCCGGGGATGAGCTCGTATTTCAGCATGGGAAAGCGGTGGCCTTCCGGCAGGGGATGGGCATAGATGGGATCGAAGGCAATATGAAGGGCCGGGCGCTTTTTCATTGGAGTTGGATGAGGCTGTTTTCCACGACGGCAAAGACCGAGTCGGCCCGGGTAGGCCGGACGATGGCCAGGCCGGTAAACTTGCTGAAGGCCGGCAGCACGCAGTGGCTGGGGGTGAAGTAAAAACAGGGGAACCGCAGGCTTTGCCGGCCGGGACCGCTGATGGAAACGCCGGGGTGCAGGTGCCCGCAAAAGGTAAAGGGGCGGGTGCCGCAGCCCTGTTCGTGCACAAAGCCGATGTCGTCGATGATCCGCTCCTGGTCCCAGAGCCGGATGCCGGCCTGGTGGTACCAGTCGTCGGCGAGGATGTCGTGGTTGCCTTTTACCAGGTGGAAGTCGAGGGCGGGAAAGCCCTCGCGCCAGCGGCGGAACTGGTCCAGCTCGCGGTTGGCGCGGCTGTGGAACAGGTCGCCCACGGCAATGAGCTGGGAGGGTCGGAACTGTTCGAGCAGCTGGGTCAACCGCTGCAGGTCGTGGGCATAAACGGCCTGCGGCACGGCAATGCCTTCTTTCCGGAAGTGGCCGGTTTTGCCGAAGTGCAGGTCGGACAGGATCAGGGCTTGTTGCTCTTCCCAGAACAGGGCCCGCAGGGGCGACAGCCAGAAGGTTTGCCGGTGGATCTTATGAAGGACGGGGGCGTACATGAAGCGGCTGCAAAAGTAGCCAAAACAGGTGGCGCGCAGCGGCCCGGAATGCAAAAGGATTGAAAATATTGGCCTATTCCAGCCGTTCCAGCTGGGCCTGCATCTTGCGTACCCGGTCCTCCAGCTTTTCGGAGGTGAGGTTTTCGCGCATGCTGTCCACTTTTATGGGGAAGCAGAGGGGCGTGAGCCGTTTGGGGAAAGTTAGGACGATGCGGGAGTGGCGGATGCGGTGGAGCATGGCCCGCAGGCGCACCTCCTCCATCTGCTGGTCGAACACTTCCTGGAAGGCCTGGCGCAGCAGCACGTTGCCGGGGTCGTACTCGTTAAAAACGTTGAACAGCAGGCCGGCGGAGGCCTGCAGGTGGCGGGCCTTTTTGAACTCGCCGGGATAACCCTGGAAGATCAGGCCGCCGATGACGGCGATGTCGCGGAATTTTCGTTTGGCCATTTCCGTGGAATTCACGCTGCGCTGGATGTCCTCCATCAGGTTGTCGGTGGTGAACAGGTCGTACACGTTGCTGTCGTCGACCGGTATGGGCTGGTCGCTCAGGAGCTCGAAGCCGTAGTCGTTCATGGCCAGGGAAAAGGTGATGGGCAGGATGCGGCCGATGCGGTAGGCCAGTACCGCCGCCATGGCTTCGTGCACCAGGCGCCCCTCGAAGGGATAGACGAACAGGTGAAAGCCGTCGCGGGTCTCGATCTGTTCCACCAGCAGCTCGTCCTTGCGGGGCAGGTGCGACAGGCGGGCCTGCAGCTCGAACAGGGGGCGCAGGGCGTTCAGCTCTTCGCCGGCAACCTTTTTTTGATCCAGCACCATCCGGGCCGCCTCGTCAAACTTTTCCCGTACCACCGTTCCCAGGCTGGCGGAAAGCGACATGCGGCTGCCGCCCCAGTTGGGCACCAGGGCCTTGGTGGCGTTCGATTTGCGTACCAGCACCGTCATTTCCTTGATCATCACCAGCTCCAGCTGGCGGCCGGCCAGGGTAAAGGCATCGCCGGGCTCCAGGCGGGCAATAAAGCCTTCCTCCACCATGCCCACGTAGCCGCCGGTAATGAATTTTACCTTCAGCATCGAGTCGGATACGATGGTGCCGATGTGCATGCGGTGGCGCATGGCCATGCGGCGGCTGGTGATCTTATACAGACCGTCCTCCACTTCGGCTTTTTTGTATTCGTCGTACTGCTGCAGGGCGTTACCGCCGGAGGTGATGAAATACAGCAGCTCCTGCCATTCCTCCGCCGTCAGGTCGCGGTAGCAGTAGGTGGAGGTGACTTCCCGGAACAGCTCCTGGGCGGCAAAGCCGTCCGAAACCGCCAGGGTGCAGAGGTACTGCACCAACACGTCGTAGCAGAGCAGCTGGGGCTCGCGGCTTTCGTTGAGGGTTTCCTCGATGGCATCCTTCAGGGCGGCCGCTTCTACCAGTTCCAGGGAGTTGGTGGGCAGGAAGTAGATGCGGCTGACCTCGTCGGGACTGTGGCCGCTGCGGCCGGCACGCTGCAGGAAGCGGGCGACGCTTTTGGGCGAGCCTACCTGGATGACCGTTTCCACGGGCCGGAAGTCGACGCCCAGGTCGAGGCTGGCGGTAGCCACCACGGCTTTGAGCTTTCCTTCGTGCAGGGCGTCCTCCACCCAGGTACGCAGCTCGTTTTCGATGCTGCCGTGGTGCAGGGCGATCTGGCCGGCCAGCCAGGGGGCAATGGTCAGCAGGGTCTGGTACCACACTTCGCTCATGGCCCGGGTGTTGATAAAGATGAGCGTGGTGCGGCTTTGGTCGAGTATGGGCAGTACGCGGTGGGCCAGCTTCACGCCCAGGTGGCCGGCCCAGGGATATTTTTCGATCTCTTCGGGCACGATGGATTCCACCACGATGTCCTTGCGCAGGCGTGCCCGCACAATCGCCCCACCGCCGGCAAGTGCCAGGGGCGCCAGCAACACTTCCTTGGCCTGCTCCAGGTTGCCGATGGTAGCGCTGATGCCCCAAACGGACAGGGGGGAAGTTTGCTTATTGCTTATTGCATATTGCTTATTGATGGCAACGATGCGGCTGATGGCCAGCTCTACCTGCACGCCCCGCTTACTGCTCATCAGCTCGTGCCATTCGTCGGCGGCGATGATTTTGAGGTGTTTGAACACCTCGGGATAGTCTTTCTGGGCCAGCAGCAGGTGCAGGCTTTCGGGGGTGATCACCAGCACTTCGGGCATCTGCCGCTTCTGGCGCTGGCGCTCGGCGGTCGTGGTGTCGCCGTTGCGGATGCCGACCTGCCATTGCAGGCCCAGCTCGCGGATCACTTCCTCCATGGCCCGGCCGATATCTTTGGCCAGGGCCCGCAGGGGCGTGATCCACAGCAGCTGCAGGCCGTTTTTACCTTTGGCGGCATACCGGTCGGGGTGCTGGTTGATGAATTGAATGAGGGCGCCCAGGAAAACCGAAAATGTTTTGCCGCTGCCCGTGGGGGCATTGACCAGGCCGCTGTTGCCGTTGCTGATGTGCTGCCAGGTTTCCTGCTGGTAGGCAAAAGGCTGGAAACCTTTCGATGCCAGCCAGCTGCTAATGACCGTATATCCTTTAGTCCGGGTTAATTCCAAGCTGATTGTTTTAGCAAATCCCCTGCATAAACTAGTCCGAAAGTGGCGCTCTATATTCCCTTCAGGTATTCGATCACGGCTGTCCGCTCGTCGCCGGTTAAAAGGTCACCGAAATAGTGGCCGTAATTGCCATAACCCGGCAGGTCGGTGTTGTAGGTTTCGGGGCTGCCGGGGGCCTTTTCTTCCCGGAATTTCCAGCCCACCTTTTGGTAGTCGTATTCCGGATTTTCGAAGTTGCGCGACCAGTAGCGGGGGCGGGCCTTGCTGTTGAGCAGGGCTTCCAGGGTGGGCACCGAGCCGTTGTGCAGGTAGGGGGCGGTAATCCAGACGCCGTCGAGCGGCGGGGCGATATAGCCTTCGAAGGGCTCCAGGCGGGCCCGCCGGCCGCCCTGCGAGTACCAGCTGCTGTTGTACCAGTTGATGAACTGGGGTGCGGTGGTCTGCATTTTAAACAGGAACGAATCGGTCTGGATGATCGATTGGGGGATCAGCAGGTTGGGATAGGTTTCCTGGGCGCCATAGGTGCCGTGGCAGTCCGAGCAGTGGTTTTCGAACAGTTGTTTTCCTTTGGCCGCCAGGGCTTCGTTGCGGGGGCGGGAATAGGCCGGCGGTTCCAGGGAATGGAGGTAGGCCAGCAGGTCGGGCATGCGGTCGTATACCTGCTGCGCTTCCACGGTGTCGCCGACGGTCAGCAGGTTGGAGAGCATGATGAAGCTGGCGAAGTCGCCGCGGCCGAAGCCGGTATAGAACATGCCGTTTTTCTTTTTCAGCACCCACCAGGGCGGGGTGTCCGAAGGGATCACCTCGGCGCCAAAGGGGTAAAGGGGAGTATCGCTCCACTTCAAGGTCTGGGGATCGCGGTGGGCCATCAGCATCCAGGTGAGGCGGTTGGCGGTGTTCACGCCCTTGATCGGCGCCATGATGGAGGGGCCGATGGTGCGGGTGGCGGTCAGGAAGCGGGCGGAGGCTTCGTATTTCGAGCGGGAGGTGGTCTTCAGCAGGGTTTCCACCAGTCCCAGGCCTTTGCCGCCGTACCTGCGTTCATCGGTAAAGTCGATGTTGGCATTGCCGAGGCCCATCACCAGCTTACCCTCGAACACCTGGGCATGGCATTGCATGCAGTTGGGCGCCACCACCAGTTCGCCGTTGCGGGCTTCCAGGGCGGTGAACTGGTGCGAAATGAACTGGTTGGGGCCGGTGCGGTTCAGGAAATTGCTGCTATCCTTGCCGGCGGCGCTCAGGAACATTTTATAGGGGATGCCGCTGTTGACGTAATCGCCGGTGACCAGGTAGTCGCGGCCCTTTTGGGCATCGCCCAGGCGTTGCGGATTGGCCGGGATGGTTACCGGCTGGTCGGTAGTGCCGAAGCGCCCGATAAAGGCCGACAGCAGGATGCCCGCCAGGGCGATGGCTAAAATGGTGGGTGTCTTTTTCATGGACTTTAAGTTCCAGAGTTCCAAAGTTCCAGAGATTCCAACCTTCAGTTCCTGAGTTCCTGAGTTAGGCGGAGCTGTTCCTGAGTTCGTGCTGCGTTTCTGGATTTACTTAGCTGAAACCAACTCCAAATTTAAAACTCTAAACCGAATCTGGGAATAGGTAAATGCAACTCAGGAACTCAGAAACTCACTTCCCGTAGATCTCCAGCATCTTTTTGAGATCGTCGAGCGTGTTGATCTCGTCCACTTTTTTGTCGTGGCGCCAGCGGCTGATGCGGGGGAAGCGAAGGGCCACGCCCGATTTATGGCGGCTGGAGGCGGCAATGCCTTCAAAGGCGATCTCGAACACCAGCTCGGGCTTGACGGTGCGGACCGGGCCGAACTTTTCCAAAGAATTTCTTTTGACGAAGGCGTCCACCTGGGCGAACTCCTTGTCGGTGAGGCCGGAATAAGCCTTGGTGAAGGTCACCAGCTTGTCGCCTTCGCGCACCGCAAAGGTGTAGTCGGTGTAGAGGTTGCTGCGGCGGCCGGCGCCCTTCTGGGCATACACCATCACGGCGTCGATGGTCAGCGGCGACACCTTCCACTTCCACCAGTCGCCCCGCTTGCGGCCCACCTGGTAGGGTGAGGCCTTCCGTTTGAGCATAAAGCCTTCGGCGCCCATCTCCCGCGACGATTCGCGCAGCTTCGCCAGCTCTTCCCAGCTGTCGAAGGGTACTACCGGCGACAGCAGCAGGGCAGGGTGCGCCAGGCCCAGGATCACTTCCTCCAGCCGGCGCCGCCGTTCTTCCAGCGGTTTCGGCCGTAAATCCTCGCCCCCATATTCCAGCAGGTCGTAAGCGAAGAAGGCAATCGGGGCTTCCTGCAGTTGTTTTTTGGTGACGTTCTTGCGGCCGATGCGGGTCTGCAGCAGGGCGAAGGGCAGGGGCTTCTGGTCGACGCTGGGGATGATCTCGCCGTCGATGGCGATGCCGTCGGGCAGCAGGGCCAGCAGCGAGCCGTATTCGGGGAACTTGTCGGTCATCAGCTCCTCGCCCCGGCTCCAGACGAAGAGCTCGCCGTTACGGCGGATGATCTGGCCGCGGATACCGTCCCATTTCCATTCGGCCTGCCAGTCGGCGGGGGCGCCCAGGGCGCGGATCTCCCCCTCTTCGATCGCGTAGGCGAGAAAGAAAGGGTAGGGCTTCGAATAGTCGGAGGTGACGGCCTCATGGCTCAACAGCTCTTCGTAGGCGATGGTGGAGGGATCCCAGTTGCCGCTGATGCGGTGGGCGATCACCGCTGCTTCGAGCCCCGTGGCTTTGGCCAGGGCGTTGACCACCAGCTGCTGGGAGACGCCGACGCGGAAGGACCCGGTAATAAGTTTGTTGAACACAAAGCGTTCGGCGCTGGTCATGCCCGCCCAGGAGCGGAGGACAAAGTCCTTGCGCACTTCTTCGCTTTCCTTTTCGATGCTTTTTAATTGTTCGATATAATAGTGCAGGGGGTAGGATTCCTCTGCCGGTCCGCCGGACCCGCTTTCGGGCAGCAGCAGGGCAATGGTTTCCGCCAGGTCGCCGACCGTGTGATACGATTCCTCGAACAGCCAGAAGGGCAGGCCGCTCACTTCCACGGCCCAGGTCGCCAGCTGGGTGGTGGTCACCGCCCTTTTGGGCCGGCGGCCGCTGAACAGGGCAATCACCCACACTTTATCCTTACCGCCGCCGGAAGAGAAATAATCCACCAGCGCTTCCAGCTTGTCATTGGTTTTGGTGCTCGTGCCCAGCCGCATCACCAGTTCTGCAAATAATTTCATACGATGAGTAATGAGTGATCAGTAATGAGTTTCCCTTCCTAATTCCCAATGAACCAATTCCCTATTGCTCCTTGTCCATTGCCCTTTCTTCCTCGCCCCCGGTAGTTTCCTCCTCACCCGCATATTCGGTTTTTACTTCGGAGGCCCGGATGCCTTGTTCGTTGAGGTAGCGGCTGAAGGCAGCCTGGAAGCCGTGGGTGGCATAGACGTGTTCGGCGCCGGTGGCCTTGACGGCCTGCAGCAGGCCCTTCCAGTCGGCGTGGTCGCTGAGGGCGAAGCCGGCATCGGCATTGCGGCGGCGCATGGCGCCCCGCACCTGCATCCAGCCGCTGCAGACGCCTACCTCGTAGGGGGCGAACCGCCGGATCCAGGGTGAGCCTTCGGCGCTGGAAGGGGCGATGACCACGGCGCCTTTGAGTTGGTCTTTCGGGGTGTCGGGGGTGACCAGTTCTACCGGGGGGAGTTGGACGCCGGCATTGACCAGGGCCTGGTGCATGTTGTACACGGCGCCATGCGCCAGGATACGGTCCGCCACTCCCTGCAGGCAGGGCAGCAGGCGCTGGGCTTTCCCCAGGCTGTAGGCGATGAGCACCGAGGATTTTCCTTCCCGCCGGTTCTTTTGCACCCATTCGCGGATGCCGGAAAAGATCTGCTCCTGGGGCTTCCAGTTGTAGATGGGCAGCCCAAAGGTGCTTTCGGTCACGAAGTGCTGGCAGGGTACCGGTTCGAACTCACCGCTGAGGCCGTCGTTTTCCACCTTGTAGTCGCCGCTGACCACCCACACTTCTCCTTGGTGTTCTACCCTTATTTGCGAGGAGCCGATGATGTGGCCGGCGGGGTGCAGGCTCACCCGGACCCCGTTGAGCAGTACGGGTTCGTGCCAGCCGATGCTTTCGTAGGCGTTGTCGCCCAGTCTCGCCTGCAACAGCGGCCGGGTGAGGTGGTGGCAGAGGTAGGCGCGGCTGCCCCAGCGGGCGTGGTCGCTGTGTGCATGGGTGATGACCGCTTTGTCCACCGGCTGCCAGGGGTCGATATAAAACCCGCCGGCGGGGCAGTACAGGCCTTTGTCAGAGAATTCGATCAGGGGCATAATTTAAAAAGTTCACGGGTTTACGCGTTCACAAGTTCACGGGTTCTTGGCTTCACAGGTTGCTGTTTTGGGTTTAGAGTATTCCAATTCTTATGCTAGGATTGGGGAGGGCGGGGTTGTAAATGTTTCGCTTTCTCAATATATTACGATACTATCGTATGCAGCAAGCGTATCCGAACAATGGCTTCCGGTCCTATTGGCGCACCGTCAGCGCTACCTCGCCTTTCCGGGGTTCCGTGTTTTCGGGCGTTCTCAGCTGGGTGTATACCTTCCTGAAGGTGACCGCCCAGATCGTGAAGGATGCGGCAATCGAGCTGGCTTTCCTGGTCGTCTTCTGGCTGGTGATCACCAAAATGGGCCAGGGCAGGGACCTGATTGTCAGCCTGTTCGAGCCGGACGGCATTTACAACATCGGGCGGATCTTTTATACGGTGCTCAGCGTCATCAGCTTTTCGGTTTCGATGTGGATCATCCCTGCCTATATTTTTCAGAAAAGGGACCGGAAGGATAAAGAGTACGGCAGGGATACCCGCCCGGGCTACCGGACGGTTTTTCAAAAGCACCTCTTTTTTGCCCACCGCGTATTGCCGCTGGTACCGTTCTGGCTAATGGCTTATGTGTTGTTTCATGGTCCGCATACCGACCTGGTGTTTTTCGGCCTTTCGTTCCTGGTCCTGGTGCTGTTGAATCTCTTTAATGAAAAAGTGAAGGCACCCGGTTGCCGGGGGCGGTACGTGCTGGCGGTGGGGGTGTTGCTGTTGGGGGCTATTACCTGGTTCTGTTTTATTTACAAGGAAAAGTACACTGGGGCCAAGGTAGCGCTCAGTACCGTGCTGTACCTGCTTTCCTTTCTCATGAATTTTATTTTCCAGGAGGTGGACCAGCGCATCCTCGCAGAGAATCAAAAGCCCGACGACCCGCGCCAGCCCGCCTTTTACCGGTACCGGATCAACAGCTGGTTTTACCTGGCGTACCTGTGCTTTCACCTGGTGATCATCGTCCTGGTGTTCAGTCCCCGGCGCTTTGTCATCGCCCCGGAGTCGATGATGCTGTACCTCTTTTCGCTGAACGTATTCCTGATCGACCTGTTGGTGTACGTAGTGCAGGTAAGCCCGCTGCGGCGGTTGCTGGCCACGGTAATGGTGCTGGGGGTGGTGTTGCTGTTTTTGCTGAGCCCGTCGGTGAACCTGAACCTGCACCATTATACCATCGACCGCATCGACGACAGCTCGGTGCTGCGGGGGCGGGAGCGGCTGGCCTTCGCCGACCGCTATGCAGTTTTAAAGGAACGCATCCGGGCAAAAATGTCGCCGCAACCTTATCCCATCTTGTTGGTCAGCGGGGAAGGAGGCGGTTCGCGGGCCGGACTGTGGCTGAGCCAAAACCTCATCAACTTCGACTATGCTACCCGGGGCCGTTTCCGCGAACATATTTTTTCCACCTCCACGGTTTCGGGCAGTTCCATTGGCCTGAGCACCGTCCTGGCGTTCTGGGAGCAGCCGCAGCAGGGCGACAGCATCGACGGCAAATGGCTGGACCTGCCCTCGAAGGTCTTTGCCAACAACTTCGTGGGCAGCTCGATCAGCGGCCTGCTGCTGACCGACTTCTGGCGGACGGTGCTGCCCTTCCAGGTGGAACGGGACCGCAACAGCCTGCTGCAGGAAGAGGAAGCGTATTATACGCAAAAGGCGCTCATCGAACTACAGGGAGGCCGGAAGCTCAAACGCCACGAGGAAATACCCGATTCCCTTCGCCTGCTGCGCCGCGATTTCATGGGGTTCTTCTATGAAACGGACAGCGGTCGCCTGGTGCTGAAAAAAGACCGCCCCCTGGTACTGATCAACACCACCCGGAGCAACGACGGCCGCAGGGGCATCTTTTCGCCGGTAAAGCTCCAAAGCGACGTGTTCAACGATGCCATCGACATCAACGCTTACCTGTACGAGGACTCGGTCTGCGACGACAGCGGCGCCAAGCTGTGCTACAGCCGCAAGCGAAACATCTCCCTGGGGCAGGTCTGCAACACCAGCGAGCTATTTCCGCTGTTCAGCGCTCCGGCCTATATCGACAGCCTGGGCAGCTTCGTGGATGCCGGCTACCACGAGAACTCGGGCCTGAAGACCACCCTGGACGTTTATGAAAAGCTGAAGGATACCCTGCACAAGGACGGCCTGGACGGCCGCTACGAGATCTTTATCCTGTACCTCAAGAATGGCTCTTCGGTGAAGGAGTTGTACAAGCCGCTTCCTTCCGAGGCGCCGATCACCCTCCCCTTCAAGGCGTTGTACAGCCAGCCGTTCCAGGGCAGCACTTCTTATTTCGAGGAACGGGCCCGGTACGTGGGCCGCAAGGACCCGTCCGTCCAATACATTGAAGTGCAGCTGGACCACCGTCAGCTCGTGGAGACAGCCATTGTCGGCAGGGACCCAAAGATCGAAAAGCAAATCCTTGCCGACCTGACCAGCGCCATCGATACCACCAAAAAAGACACGACCCTCAACTTCCCGTTAGCACGGTGGTTGTCCATGTCTGTTATTCACCGCATGCGGGCCAATGCCCGGCGGATCCAGTCCACTCAGCCCAATCTAAAAGCATTGCTGGAACGGATCAATGCGGAGGTAAAGGATACGGTCAGGACGACGGCGCCTGCATCTTTGTATAAAGGCCGGACCACGTACCCCGGAATACAATTCCGGGCTACATGGTCCGGCCTTATTCGAAAAAAAAGAGGCTGCCTTTTGAAAAGACAGCCTCTGACTAGTATATGAACGTTTGGGAATTAGTCCTCTCCCTCTACATCCTTGCCGTGGCAGTTCTTGTACTTTTTGCCGCTGCCGCAGGGGCAGGGATCGTTGCGGCCGATCTTGGGGCCTGCATGGATGGGCTCCTGTTTTTCGTCCTCAATGACCTGCGCCTCTTCGAAATAGTCGCGTTCGTTGGCGCCGTAGTCCTGGCCGATGGCTTCGATCTCATCCTTGTTGATCTGGATGTGGCTCATGTCGGTCGGCTCGATATAGCCTTCGTGCAGGTGTACCGGCTCTTCCTCCTGGGCTACCGGCAGGGCGGCATGGCACAGGAAGGAAACGATCTCGCGGTTCATCTCGCTGTCCATCTGCTTGAACAGGTTAAAGGCTTCCACCTTGTAGATCACCAGCGGGTCTTTTTGCTCCAGGTAAGCGGTCTGCACGCTTTGCTTCAGGTCGTCCATGGCACGCAGGTGCTCTTTCCAGGCATCGTCGATGATGGCCAGGGTGAGGGTGCGCTCCAGGGAAGAGGTCAGCTCCTCGCCGCCGGTTTCCACCGTCTTGTCGAGGTTGGCCAGCACGTTGATGCCTTTGCGTCCGTCGGTAAAGGGTACCACCACGTTTTCGATATGGGGTCCCTGGATGTGACGAATGTTGGCAAATACCGGCACGGCCTGTTGCTTGATCCACTCTTTATGCTGCTCGTAGTTGTTGATGGATTCGTCGTACAGCTTGTCGATAAGGGTGTTGGCGTCGGTTTTCAGGAACGCGTCCTCGCTGATGGAAGGCGTGATGTCGATGCCGAAGTTGACGATGCAGGCCAGCTTGAAGCCTTCATAGTCGTCCTGCTCCTTGAACGAGGATACCAGGCCCTCGGACACTACGGAGAAGGCGTTGTCGATATCCAGTGCCAGGCGGTCGCCGAAGAGGGCGTGCTGGCGTTTGCCGTAGATAACGGTACGCTGCTTGTTCATCACGTCGTCGTATTCCAGCAGGCGCTTCCGGATGCCGAAGTTGTTTTCTTCCACTTTCTTCTGTGCCCGTTCGATGGACTTGGTGATCATGCTGTGCTGGATCACTTCGCCTTCCTTGTAACCGAAGCGGTCCATCAGGCCGGCAATGCGCTCGGAGCCGAACATACGCATCAGGTCGTCTTCCAGCGACACGTAGAACTGGGAGGTACCGGGGTCGCCCTGGCGGCCGGCACGGCCCCGCAGCTGGCGGTCCACACGGCGGCTTTCGTGGCGTTCGGTACCGATGATGGCCAGGCCACCGGCATCTTTCACGCCGGGCCCGAGCTTGATGTCGGTACCACGACCGGCCATGTTGGTGGCGATGGTGATGGCGCCCGGCAGACCGGCTTCGGCCACTACCTGGGCTTCACGGGCGTGCTGCTTGGCGTTCAGTACGTTGTGGGGAATCTTTTTCACCTGCAGCATCTTGCTCAGCAGTTCGCTCACCTCTACGGAGGTGGTACCTACCAGTACGGGGCGGCCGGCGGTGCGCAGGGCTTCTATTTCGTCAATAACGGCTTTGTACTTTTCGCGTTTGGTTTTGTACACCAGGTCCTGCTGGTCCTTACGGACGATGGGAACATGGGTGGGGATGGTCACCACGTCGAGCTTGTAGATGCTCCACAACTCGGCGGCCTCGGTTTCGGCCGTACCGGTCATACCGCCCAGCTTGTGGTACATGCGGAAGTAGTTCTGCAGGGTTACCGTGGCGTAGGTCTGGGTGGCGGCTTCGATTTTTACATTTTCCTTTGCTTCGATCGCCTGGTGCAGGCCATCGCTGTAGCGGCGGCCTTCCATGATCCGGCCGGTCTGCTCGTCCACGATCTTCACGGCCTCGTCGATCACCACGTATTCCACGTCCTTTTCAAACAGGGCGTAGGCTTTCAGCAGCTGTTGCACCGAGTGGATGCGGTCGGCCTTCTGCGAGTAGTCGTTCAGCACTTCTTCCTTCATGCGCAGTTTGTCTTCGGCAGAAACCTCGGCCTTTTCCAGGTCGGCCAGGCGCATGCCGATGTCGGGCAGCACGAAGAATTCGGGGTCTTCGCCGGCCTTGGTGATGGCGGCGATGCCTTTATCGGTCAGTTCTACGGACTTGTTCTTTTCATCGATGTGGAACAGCAGCTCTTCGTCGATGATGTGCATGTTGCGCTGCTGGTCGGCGATATAATAGTTTTCGGCTTTCTGGAGCTTTACTTTAATGCCGGGTTCGCTCAGGAACTTGATCAGCGGGCCGTACTTGGGCAGGCCGCGGTAGGCGCGGTAGAGGAACAGGCCGCCGCTCTTGGGGTCGTCGTCGCCTTCGCCGATCTTCTTTTTCGCCTCGTTGAGGTAGCCGCGCACCATGCGTTCCTGGGCTTCCACCAGTTGCTGGATCCGGGGTTTCAGGATATGGAACTCCTGCTCGTCGCCGCGGGGGACGGGACCGGAAATGATCAGGGGCGTACGGGCGTCGTCGATCAGTACGCTATCCACCTCATCCACCATGGCGTAGTGGTGCTTGCGCTGTACCATCTCTTCGCGGCTGTGGACCATGTTGTCGCGGAGGTAGTCGAAGCCGAATTCGTTGTTGGTGCCGTAGGTGAGGTCGGCCATATAGGCCTGGCGGCGGCTTTCGCTGTTGGGCTGGTGTTTGTCAATACAGTCCACGCGGAGGCCGAGCCATTCGAACACGGGGCCGTTCCATTCCTGGTCACGGCGGGCCAGGTAGTCGTTCACCGTTACGATGTGCACGCCTTCGCCGGGCAGGGCGTTGAGGTAGGCCGGCAGGGTGGATACCAGCGTTTTACCTTCACCGGTAGCCATTTCGGAGATCTTACCCTGGTGCAGTACGGTACCACCGATCAGCTGAACGTCGTAGTGCACCATGTTCCAGGTGACCGTTCCGCCGGCGGCGGTCCAGGTGTTCTGGAAGATGGACTGGTTGCCTTCGATGGTGATATAGTTTTTGCGGGTGGCGAGCTCGCGGTCGAGGTCGGTGGCGGTAGAGACCATCTGAGGATTTTCCTTGAAGCGGCGGGCGGTTTCCTTTACTACGGCAAAGGCCTCGGGCAGGAGCTCCTTCAGGATCTCTTCGATCTTCTGGAGGCGTTCCTTGCGCAGCTTGTCCACCTGCTGGTAGATGCTGTCCTTGCCCACCAGGTCGTTAAAGGGAAGCTCTTCGGCACTTTTATTGGTGGCCTCGATCTCTGCGTCTATCTCTTGTATATGCTGTTTGATCCGTTGACGGAATTCTACTGTTTTATGGCGCAGCTCGTCGTTGCTCAGCGACTGGTAGGAGGTGAAATTCTGGTTGATCTGTGCGACAAGCGGCATGATGTTTTTCACATCTTTTTCCGACTTACTGCCGCCGAATAATTTAGATAGGAAACCAATCATAAAAAATGTTGTTGGGTAATCTCAGTGGTCAATAATTAAAAAGGTACCTTGTCAAAAAAGGTGCTAACAAATCTGTTAAAGCCAAATTGACAGTGGTCAAAGATAGCTTAAAAAGAACTCGTCCTGCCCCTTTGTTTCGTCCCGGGCCGGGGGGTGTAATTTATATATTATTTCAGTTCACCCAAACAGGTGCGGCCCGCGGGCGCCGCTTTGAAAGCGCATGGTTATGTACAGAAGGATTCTTTGGGTAGTGTTATGGGCCTGCGCCTTGCCGGCTTGCCGCAACGGCGATGCGCCGGCTCCGCGTGCCCCTGCAAGAGGGGTGCCGGCGCCCCTGTTCCTCGACTTCAGCGTGGAGGGCGGCGAAGGCGAAGAGTCGGTCACCTGCCTGTTTCGGTTCCGGCGCGGCCATAAGGACGGCGTCGGGCAGCCGCTGGAAGGGGAAGGGGAGGTGCAGCTGGACGGCGAGGTGCTGACCGCCGACACCGCTTCCTTTACCGGCACCTATTACGAGGCCATCCGGCCGGCGGAGGGCTTTGCCGGTACCCACGAGCTGGTATTTACCGATGCGGCCGGGGAGCGGCATGTGCGAAAATTCCGCTTTGCGCCCTTCCGGCTGGCGGCCGAGCTGCCGCCGGTGGTGCACCGGAAGCCGTTCCGGCTGCCGTTCGCCTCCCTCCCGGACGGGCTGCGGCAGCTGCACCTGGTGCTGGTGGATACGGCGCTGGCTTCCGGCGGGGTGAACCAGTACGTGCCCCTGGTCGACGACGCCCTGCAGGTGACCCCCAAAATGCTCCAGCACCTGAAGAGCGGGCCGGTTTCCCTGTACCTGGCCGCCGAGGTGGAGCAATCCCTAAAAGAGCCGGGCGGCCCCCGGGGCCGCCTGGTGATCCGCTACAGCCTGAAGCGGGCGTTTGAGCTGGCGGATTAAAAGGGGGGTGGTTGGGGGGAAAACCTGAGCGGGCGCAGCATTTCCCTTGATTCATTTCATGGAATTTCCGTATTCCTGCCGTACTTTTGCGGCGCGGAAGAGGAGGGGTGTGCGATTTCCACCGGAAAAAGCCGCCCGCCGGCAGGAGCTGAAGGCGTTGAATACGGAATGACAGGCAGGAGGAATACTTTTTTCGCCCTTTTGATCATAGGCAAAATATTGAGCCTGAACCCAAAACAAATAAAAGCAAATTATAAATTTCCATGGCTGGTCAATTAAAAGAAGTTCGTAACAGGATTAAATCGGTGCAAAGCACCCAGCAAATTACCAAGGCAATGAAAATGGTGAGTGCTGCCAAGCTGCGCCGGGCAACGGATGCCATTCTCCAAATGCGTCCTTATGCCAAGAAACTGCAGGAAATGCTGAGCAACATCGTCAGCAGCAGCGAGTCGGAAGGGGCCATCTCCCTGGCCGCCGAGCGTCCCGTGGAACGCGTGCTTCTTATTGTCATTACCAGCGACCGCGGACTGGCCGGCGCCTACAACGCCAACGTGATCAAACGTGCCAAGCAGGCCATCCTGGAGCAATACTCCGCCCAGGCCGCCAAAGGCAACGTAGATATCTGGGCCATCGGCAAAAAAGGCTACGAGCACTTCCTGAAAACCAACTATAAAGTAGACGCCACCCATAAAGACGTGTTCCTGAACCTGAAGTTCGAGACCGTGCAGCTGGCCGCCAAAGACGCCATGGAAGCTTTCCAGAACAAGGAGTACGACGTGGTGGACCTGGTCTACAGCGAGTTCAAGAACGCCGCCACCCAAGTGTTCCAGGTAGAGCGCTTCCTGCCCATCCCCAAGGTGCAGAAAGCCGCCAGCACCGTGAAGAATGCCGACTTCATCTTCGACCCCAACAAGGAAGAACTGGTGGCCGAGCTGATGCCGAAGATCCTCAATACCCAGCTGTACAAGGCGGTACTGGATGCCAACGCTTCCGAGCACGGCGCCCGGATGACGGCCATGGACAAAGCCAGCGAAAACGCCAACGAACTGCTGCGCAACCTGAAGATTTCTTACAACCGTGCCCGCCAGGCAGCCATCACCACCGAGCTGACCGAGATCGTGAGCGGTGCCGCCGCCCTGAAAGGCTAGGACGGGTAGTGGATATAATAATTATAGGGAAGAGGGTATTACGGAAGTAGTACCCTCTTTTCTTTTGTGCCGATAATAGCGGTGAAAGCTTAAATTCGCCTTTTGCGAAAAATCAACAGGGTTTGGGTGTTATGGAAACGGGTAATCTTATTCTGCATATCGAGGCGCTGATCTTTGCCAGCGACAAGCCCCTGTCCTTAGCGGAAATGACGGAGCTGGTCAACAGCGCTTTTGCCGCTTCGGGGGAAAAGCTGGCCGAGGAGCAGGTAGCCACGGCCCTGGAGGGCATCGTGGAGAAATACAGCTCGGAATTTTACCCCTTTGAAGTGCGGCAGAGCGGCGGGGGCTGGCAGTTTCTTACCAAAAAAGTCTACCACAAGACCGTGGCCCAGCTCAATGGCGAAAAATTCCTCAAGCGCCTGTCGGCGGCCGCCCTCGAAACCCTGGCCATCATCGCCTACAAACAGCCCATTACCAAGGGCGAGATCGAAACCATCCGCGGCGTGAGCAGCGACTACAGCGTCCAGAAGTTATTGGAGAAGGAGCTGATCGTCATTATCGGCCGCAACGAGCAGATGCCCGGCCACCCGCTCATTTACGCCACCTCCCGCAGCTTTATGGATTATTTCGGCATCAACTCGCCCGAAGACCTGCCCCGGATCAAAGAAGTGTTCGCCAACCAGGTGATCGCCCCCAGCATCGTCAACGAGGCTTCCTTTGAAAGTTCCTCCCTGGTGGTGACCGATACCGGCGAACTGGTGGGCGCCGCCGACGAGCCGGAGAAAAAGGAGCCGGGGGGCGCCCGGCTGTTCCTGGAGGGTGATGAAACGCCTCCGGAAGAAGGTGCGGCCGGAGCGGAGCCGGCAGCAGGGGAGGACGAACCCTGACCCTTTGCTTTTTGCCCCGGAATTCGCCATTCCTTCTCTATCTTCGCGGCCATGTCGCAAAGTTTATCGCATACACAACTGGTAGAGCTCGCCAACCGATTCGGTACGCCCCTGTACGTGTACCATGCCGAGAAGATCAAAGAACAGTACGAAACCCTGCAAACCGCTTTCCGCGGCTGCAATTCGAAGTTCTTTTACGCCTGCAAGGCCCTGACCAACATCAATATATTAAAGTATGTGCAGCAGTTGGGCGCCAACATCGACTGCGTCAGCATCAACGAGGTCCAGCTGGCCCTGAAGGCCGGCTTTTCCCCCGACCGCATCCTGTTCACGCCCAATTGCGTGGATTTCGCGGAGATCGAGGCCGGCAAGAACCTGGGCGTAAACCTGAACATTGACAACATCTCCATCCTGGAGCAGTTCGGCAATAAGTTCGGCGGCAGCTATCCCATCTGCATCCGCTTCAACCCCCACATCATGGGCGGCGGCAACTATAAAATCTCTACCGGACATATTGACAGCAAGTTTGGCATTTCCATCCACCAGATGCGTCATATTGAACGGATCGTGAAGTCCACCAACCTGCAGGTGCGCGGCGTGCACATGCATACCGGCAGCGACATCAAGGATGTCAGCGTGTTCCTGCAAGGGCTGGAGATCATGTTCGAGATCGCGGAACATTTCCCCCAACTGTCCTTTGTGGACCTGGGCAGCGGCTTTAAAGTGCCCTACCACGAGGACGACGTGAGCACGGATGTAGCGGCCCTGGGTGAGCGCGTCAGCGAGGCGTTCCAGCGCTATGCGCAGGAAAAAGGCCGGGAGCTGGAAGTATGGTTCGAGCCCGGGAAGTTCCTAGTGAGCGAATCGGGTTATTTTATTACCAAGGCCAACGTGATCAAGCAAACCACGGCTACGGTGTTCGTAGGCGTGAACAGCGGCTTCAACCACCTGATCCGCCCGATGTTTTACGAGGCGTTCCACCGCATCGAGAACATCAGCAATCCGTTTGGCAACCCCCGTATTTATACGGTGGTGGGCAACATTTGCGAAACCGACACCTTTGCCTGGGACCGCAAGCTCAGTGAAGTGCACGAAGGCGACTACCTGGTGTTTTACAATGCCGGCGCCTACGGCTTTGAAATGTCGTCCAACTTCAACTCGCGCCTGAAGCCGGCCGAGGTGCTGGTGAAAGACGGCGAGGCCCTGCTCATTCGCAAACGCGACGAATTCGAAGACCTCCTCAAAAACCAGATCGAAGTATTATAATCGAAGTAGTATAAAGGAAAAAGCCCGTCTCGCCTTTCGGCCAGACGGGCTTTTTCGTACATGGACAATGGTCAATAGTCATTGGCCATTGCCCGAACTCAGGAACTGAACTCTGGAACTCGTGAACTTTTTTACATTCCCGTCAACGTTTCCGTGGAGGTGGACTTTGTGGACATGGGGATGCTTTGACCGGCCACTTCGACGGTGCCCGTGCCTTCGAAGTTGGTCGTGCGTTGCTTCGGTAAGCCGGATTTCTTATCCACGGTAAGCTTGCCGGTCGATTTAAGCTTCATGTTCACCAACGCCTGCATGCCCATGGCTTCCTGGGTTTTCTGTACGCTGCCATCGGAAGTAAAATCGATCAGGATATCGGTGGCGGTAATGTCGGAAACGGTGTAATGGGCCAGGGAGGCGCCCATATTGGCCACTTGAATAGAGTCGGTCCAGGTGCTGCCCTTTTTGATGCTTTGGGTCGGTAACACCTTGAAAATGCTGGCGGTGCCGGCTTTAGGCCCCTCGATACCCTGCATCATCTGGGCAAGGGGATTCTCTTCATCCTCTTCTGCTGCATTTGCGGCTGCGCCCTCCTCCGTTTTTACCGAAAGGATGCGGCCGGTGGCGTCCACGTCCAGGGTATACTTTTTCATGCCCTTCTGGAGCTGCTTGCCCGTGGAGCTGTTGCGGTCCGATTCCTTGTCGGAGTCGAACGACTGCTTTTGTCCCATTCCTTCCGCGGTAAACTGGAGCCTCTTGATTTTCGATTCCATGGTGGCTACCTCATTTTTTACGTCGGTCACATCATACGCCTGTACCACCGTATTCTCCATGTTCATCTCCAAGGGCATACCCATCATTTCCTGGGTGATCACCGATTTGGATTGGATGGTCCATTCCAGCTTTTTCCCCTTGGGAAAGCTGATCTTATTCTCCGTCTTTTGGGCGGAGCTGTTCAGGGTCAGCATCACCAGCGCCGGTAACAGTATTCTTCTCATAATATTATTGAAGGTTTGAACGTCAAATATAACCGCCCGGCAGGGCTTTTCATTGATTCCTTCCAAAATCCATTAATTCCCTTCTTCGCCGGCGGGCAGCAGCACGTGGAATTCGGCGCCCTTTCCTTCCTCCGAGCGGGCAAAGATCTCGCCGTGGTGGCCGGCCACGATCTTTTTGCAGATGGCCAGGCCGATACCGGTGCCTTCGTAGGAGGAGCGGGCGTTGAGGCGCTGGAAGATGGTAAAGACCTGCTCGGCATACTGCTGGTCGAAGCCGATGCCGTTGTCTTTAAAAATGAGTTCGTAATAGGTCTTTTTGGCGTCCAGGTGCGGGAAGGCGGAGAGGGAGCCGGGCGGCCGCTCGTGGCAGCGGATGGTAATATGGGGCGGCTCGTCCTCGCGGGAGAATTTCAGGGAATTATTAATGAGGTTGTAAAACAATTGGCCGATCTGGAGGGGAATGATGTTCAGTTGGGGCAGGGGGTCATATTCGATCGTAGCCTTTTTCTGGGCGATCACCAGCTCGAGGTCTTCAAGGGTATTTTTCAACAGCATATTCAGGTCGGTTGGCTCGAAGGCATCTTCATCCGCCCGGCTGACGCGGGAAAAGTTCAGCAGGTCCCGGATGAGGGTGTTCATCCGGTCCGAGGCGTTCAGGATCTTGTCCATGAACACCCGCGACCGTTCGGCGCTGCCCCCTTCCTGTTCGCGGTCCAGCATGTTGATGAAGGTGCGGATTTTGCGCAGCGGCTCCTGCAGGTCGTGGCTGGCCACATAAGCAAACTGTTCCAGCTCGGAATTGGAATGCTCCAGGGATTTGTTGGCTTCCTGCAGCTCGGTGGTGCGGTCGGCCACCTTTTGTTCCAGCAAGGCTTCCTGGGTTTTCTGGTCGTGGATATCGGTGGTGGAGCCGTACCATTTGATGATAGTGCCTTCTTCGTTGC
Organism: Huijunlia imazamoxiresistens; assembly: GCF_037132455.1. Taxonomy (NCBI): domain Bacteria; kingdom Pseudomonadati; phylum Bacteroidota; class Chitinophagia; order Chitinophagales; family Chitinophagaceae; genus Huijunlia; species Huijunlia imazamoxiresistens. Next base: position 247,661 of record NZ_JBBBEI010000004.1, read on the forward strand.
GCAGGGGGATGGCCCGGACCAGGTGCCAGCGGTAGGTGCCATCTCGGCTCAGCAGGCGGATCTCGTTTTCGTAGGGGCAGCCTTCCTCCAGCGAGCGCTGCCAGGTGTGAAGGGTCCGGTCCACGTCCCCGGCATGCAGCCAGTGGAGCCAGCCGAAGCCTTTGCTGTGTTCGAAGTCGCTACCCGAAAAGGTATACCATTGCTGGTTGAAGAAGTCGAGGCTGCCGTCGGGCTGGGCCGACCAGAGGATCTGGGGCATCAGGTCGGTCACGAACCGGAATTCGGTCAGCAGGTCCTGGAGTTCCCTGTTTTTCTGTTGCAGGCTTTCCTCGGCCTGCTTGCGTTCGGTGATATCGCGGAAATACCAGGCATAGCCGTAATAGGTGCCGTCGGCGCCCACTACCGGCCGGGCCCGCCGTTCCAGTATTTTGCCGTCCTTGAACAGCAGCTCGTCCTCCTGCATTTCGCAGGGATGGGCGTAGAGGTATTGCACGCGGGCGGTGGCCTTCTCCGGGTCCACCAGCTGGCTCATGGCCAGGGAAAGGGCGGCAAAGTCGTCGCCGGCGGCCAGGATGCCGGCCGGCAGGTTCCACAGTTCGGCAAAGCGGTGATTGGAAAACAGGATCCTGTTGCGGCCGTCCGTGATGAGGATGCCGTCGGCGGAGGCTTCCTGCTGGGCCTCCAGCAGGGCGGTTTTATACTGCTGGGCGGCAATGGCTTTTTTTTCTTCGGTGATTTCCATGATGGTGCCGATAAAGCGGCACACCTGCCCGGCTTCGTTTAGATAGGCTCTGCCGACGGCCCGGATCCAGCGCAGTTGCTGGTCTTCCTGGCCGATCACGCGGTATTCGACCTGGTAGTCGCCCGTGTTGGAAGGATTGAGGGCGCGCTGGACCATCCATTCGGTTTTGGCGCGGTCATCGGGATGGAGGCCGGCGCGGAAGGTATCCAGGGTAACGGGCTGGTCGGGCGAGAGGCCCCAAAGCTCATAACATTTTTTCGACCACACCAGCTCACCGCTCTGGGGGTCGTAGTCCCATACGCCTATATCGGAAGCTTCCAGGGCGGTACGCCACCAGTCCTGTTCTTTGTTTCTGTTTTGTGAATACAGCATACGTCAAGCAGGGTTATTCTATGCCGGAAATGAGTTTGGAAACCAGGAGAAAAACACAGTAATCGGTAAGTAAAAGTAGAGCAATTAAGTGTTTTATCCTAATGCGCCTTCCTGATGATGAAGCGTTTTTTTCTGTGGGCGCCCGGGTAGTGAACTGTCAAAAGAAGGGGTCTTTTGCCTATTGTACGGTACTTCCGTAGCTTGCAGGGAAATTGCACCGGATGAAACGGCTCCTGTTCTTTGCGCTCCTTTTTTCCCTGAAAAGTTATGCCGGCGACACTACCCGCCTGCTGTACCGGCCTTATGCCGACGCGGCCCGGGAGGTGGAGGCGCTGCTGCAGCGGGCCCGGGCCGAAAACAAGCGCCTGCTGATCCAGGTAGGCGGCAACTGGTGCCTGATGTGTTACCGCCTGAACAGCAGCCTGCAAACCGATACGGCGCTCAAATCCCTGCTCGACCGGGATTACCTGCTCTACCATCTCAATTATAGCCGGGAGAACAAGAACCTCGCCCTGCTCAACAAATGGGGCGGGCCTCAGCGGTTCGGCTTCCCCGTACTGGTAGTGCTGGAGGCAACGGGCCGCCGCCTGCATACGCAGAACTGCGCCCTGCTGCTGAAAGGCAACGGCTACGACCCCGCCAAGCTGCGCTCCTTCCTGCTGGCGTGGAAACCGCAAGAAAATGCGCAGTACGAAGTGGGAAGTACGAAGTAAAAAAGGCACATCCGGTGACATTATTGCAGGTGTTTTTCATTTAACAACTCCTTGATCCTGTTTTACTTAGAGGGGCAAAGGCCGTCGTCAACTTTCACATTCCCTTTCAAATATCCGCATGCCCTTTGACGTATAGAAAGCGAAAAACAAGGAGTATATATGAAAGGGTTAAAGCTATATGGACTACTTATAATGTCCCTGGTGCTGCTGGCCGGCTGTGCCAGCGTGGCCCATGTGGAGAAAGATGAAACGGTGAATTTCAGCCGGATCAAAACATTTTCCTGGATCAAAACCTCGGATACGAAAAGCGACAGCGGGTACCGCGTGTCGGATTTAACGGAGCGGAACATTCGTAAGGCCGTGAATGCCGAACTGGAGAAGGCCGGCTGGCGCGAAACCAAAAACCGTCCCGATGTGCTGGTAAGTTATGACCTGCTGGTGGAACGTTCGGTGCGGGAGACCGCCGACCCGGTTTATTCCGTTCCGGTCAGCCGCTATTATTTCAACCCCTACTGGGGGCGCTGGAGCCGGGTATATTATCCCTCCCGGTTCATGGGTTACGAATCCTCTTCCTATGCGGTACGCGAAGGCACCATGACCATCACGCTGATGGATGCCCAAACGGAAAAGACCATCTGGCAGGGCTGGACCACCGACGAAGTGGCCGGCCGCAACCTGACCTCCAAAGAGGTGCAGGGCAGCATTCGCAGCATCTTCAGAAAGTTTGACGTAGCGCAGCGCTAGAGGAATTAGTTAATTGGTTAATTGGTTAATTGGGATATTGGTTAATTGGGATAGTAGAAGGGCATAGTCTGAGCATACAGTTTTGTCTTTAGTGAAGGCCTCCCCGCTTTGGCGGGGGGGCTTTTTTTTAAGAATTTTCGAAAATTAGTTTGATGAGTTACATCCATCCCTATATTTGCACTCCCAAACGAAACGCCGCGTTCGTCTAAGGGTTAGGACACCACCCTTTCACGGTGGTGATACGGGTTCGAATCCCGTACGCGGTACGAATCAAAAGCCTCCTCACCGGAGGCTTTTTCGTTTTCTGCCCCGACTATTCCGGCACGGGCATAAATTTTTGCTCCTTTAGAAAAAATATTTGGCGGAATCAGATTCACGTCTATCTTTGCACTCCCAAACGAAACGCCGCGTTCGTCTAAGGGTTAGGACACCACCCTTTCACGGTGGTGATACGGGTTCGAATCCCGTACGCGGTACGAATCAAAAGCCTCCTCACCGGAGGCTTTTTCGTTTTCTGCCCCGACTATTCCGGCACGGGCATAAATTTTTGCTCCTTTAGAAAAAATATTTGGCGGAATCAGATTCACGTCTATCTTTGCACTCCCAAACGAAACGCCGCGTTCGTCTAAGGGTTAGGACACCACCCTTTCACGGTGGTGATACGGGTTCGAATCCCGTACGCGGTACGAATCAAAAGCCTCCTCACCGGGGGCTTTTTCGTTTTCTGCCCTTCCTGTTCAGCCGCGGTATGATATTTACGGTAGCTTCAGCCCCGGCCGGCGGGCATCCTTCTTTCCCTCTTGCCTGCCCGGCGGATTTTTTATATTTATCGAAAATGAACCGTATGCAAGGACTTCCTATAACCGTCAGAAGAGCTATTGAACTGCTGGGACTGTATTTTCTGGGCATGACCGTTTACCTGGCCAGGGATATCCTGACGCCGATTGTCATGGCCTTTTTTATTGCCCTGGTGCTGTTGCCGGTGTACCGGTTCTTTGTACGCCGGAAATTTCCCGAGCTGCTGGCCATCACCCTGTCGTTGCTCCTGCTGTTCGTGTTTGTCGGCGGCCTCCTGTGGTTCTTCTCGTCCCAGATCGGCAACCTGATCTCCGACTTTCCCCAGATCAAACAAAACGTCACCATTCACTTAAATTCCCTCAGCGACTGGATCGACCGGACGGCGAACTTCTCCACCGAGCGGCAGGTGCAGATGATCAATGATCAAAGCAACAAGCTTTTCAATTATGCCGGCGGGCTGCTGCAGGGCGCCGCCGCCTCGGCAACGGGCATCCTCATCTTCTTCGGCCTGCTGCCCATTTATATTTTCCTGATCCTTTATTACAAAAACCTGCTGCTGCGGTTCGTGTTCCTGTGGTTTCCGCAGGACACCCATCAGAAAGTGGAGGAAGTGATGCGGGAAACCGAGGTTATCATCAAAAGCTACCTGGTAGGCCTGCTGATCCAGATCTCCTACATTACCATTTTGGTGGGCGGCATCCTGATGATCATCGGCATCAAGCATGCCCTGCTTATCGGGGTGATCTTCGCCGTGCTGAACCTGATTCCTTATGTGGGCGCCCTCATCGGCAACGTCATTGGCGTGCTGCTGACGCTTACCTCCTCGCAGGAGCTCTGGCCCATCTTCGCCGTCCTGGGCACCATTGCCTTTGTGCAGTTCCTCGACAACAACATCCTGATGCCCCGCATCGTGGGTTCCAAGGTAAAGATCAATGCGCTCGCCACCATCGTGGGGGTCATCGCCGGCGGCGCCCTGGCCGGCATTGCGGGCATGTTCCTTTCCCTGCCGGTCATCGCAGTGCTCAAGATCGTGTTCGACCGCACCAACAACCTGCGGCAGTGGGGCGTACTTTTCGGCGACGAAAAGCCCAAGCACAGCCCCATGAACTTCCCGGTCTTCCGCAAGAAGAGCGAGGCCGTCCGCAAAGAGCTGGAAGTTCAGAATAAGATCGAGCCGCCCAAAGAATGAATAAGCAACAGGCAATAAGCAATGGACAAGAAGGTGCCGGCACGGATGGGGTTGCCCATTTGCCAATTGCTTATTGCCTATTGTTCCTTTTCTTTGTTCCCATAAATCAATCCGGATGCAGATAGCTTCTTATATAGATCATACGATTCTGAAAGCGGATACGACCCTGGCCGATATCGAGAAAGTTTGTGCGGAAGCCGTCGAGTACGGTTTTGCCTCGGTCTGCATCCCGCCCTATTTCGTACCGGAATCGGTAAAAAGGGTGACCGGCTCGGAGGTAAAGGTGGCCACGGTGATCGGCTTTCCTTTCGGCTACCACCATTATTCGGCCAAGGTGGCCGAAGCGGTACAGGCCGTAAATGAAGGGGCCGATGAACTGGATGTGGTCATGAACATCGCCGCCTTTAAGAACGGTGATTTTGACCTGCTGGAAAAAGAGATCACCGGCATTGCAGGCGCCGCCAAGCCGGCAGGCGTGCTGATAAAGGTGATTATCGAAAGCGGTATCCTGAACGAAGCGCAAATCATCCGCTGTTGCAACTTTTATAAAGATTTTCCCGTCGACTTTCTGAAGACCTCCACCGGCTACGCCGAAAAGGGTGCCTCCCTGGAGGCGGTGCGGTTGATGCGCCATCACCTGCCCCCGGCCATTCATGTGAAGGCCAGCGGCGGCATCCGGACCTTTGAATTTGCCAAAAGCCTGGTAGATGCCGGGGCCGGCCGCCTGGGATGCAGTGCCGGGGTGGCCATTGTCAAAGGACAAACCGCCACCGGTTTAAGCTATTAATTAAAGTACGACGCAAACAAGGGAAAGCTGATCATGAGAATTTTTTTGTTAGTAATGACCCTGCTGGCGGCGCTGAGCGCCGGTGCCCAGTCGGCCGATACGGTACGGCCTTTTTCGGTAATCGTGCACAAGGACCCCCGGATCGACCTGCTGGTACGCAAGCAGGCGAGCATCAATTCGTCCATCAAAAAGCAATACGGCCGCACGGCCCGGGGCTACCGCCTGATGGTGCTGAGCACCAACAAGCGCGATGAGGCCATCGCTGCCAAAACCCAGGTGTACACCTCCTTCCCCGAGCTAAAAGCCTACCTGGTGTACCAGTCGCCCTTCTTCCGCCTGAAGGTGGGCAACTTCCGGGGCCGCGACGAAGCCGCCCGCTACCAGAAGCAACTGAACGCCCTCTTCCCCAAAGGCGTCTTTATCATCAACGACGTCATTGAGATCAAGCCGGAAAAGACGGAAGACGAAGAGTAGGTTCCAACGTTCACAAGTTCCAGGGCTCCATAGTTCAGTTCCTGAGTTCCTAGGTTTCTAAGTTAGTAGTTCGGAGTTTTTAGTAGTTCGGAGTTTATTGTTTGAAGCAGGTCCCCGCCAAATTCCCGATTAACCAATCCCCAATTCCTCCAATCTACTTGCTGCTTCCTTCCAAAGGAATGGTCACCGTCAGCGTACACCCCTTGCCGGGGGCCGACCGGATGCGGGCGGTACCGTTCAGCAGGCTGGCGCGGTTGGCGATGTTGGACAGGCCGAGGCCTTTTTTGACCTTTTTGCGGTCGAAGCCCACGCCTTCGTCCCTGATGGTGAGCACCAGCTTGTCGGCCCTTTTCTTCAGGTCGATGAAAGTGGTTTCCGTCCGGGCGTATTTCAGGATGTTGGTCAGCTGTTCCTGCACGATGCGGTAGAGCGTCAGGTTGCGGGTATCGTCGAAGGTGGCCGGCAGGTCCTTGGCATAGGTGAAATGAATCTTTAGCTTTTCGGTGTACAGCAGTTCCTGCACCAGGGTGGTGATGGCCTCTTTCAGTCCCAGGTCGCCCAGGGTGGGAGACGACAGGGAGCGCGACAGCTTGCGGATCTCGGCGATGGAGGACATGATGAACTGGATGCTGCGGTCGAGGAACAGCTCCCGCTTGTCCTCGTCCTTGCGGGCGATCTCCAGGTACAGCTTTGTCGCCGACAGGATCTGGTTCACGTTGTCGTGCAGCTCGCGGCTGATGGCCTCGCGTTCCTTTTCCGATCCTTCCAAGGACGCTTTGTGGATGGCTTTCTGCTTGTTCACCATTTCGCGGATCAGTTGCTGTTCCATCTTCTTCTGGCCGGTAATGTCGCGCAGGGCGCCTACGATGCGTACCGGCCGGCAGCTTTCGTCGCGGACGATATAGCCGGTGGCGGAGATGTGGGCGTAGCTGCCGTCGGCCCGGAGCAGCCGGAACTGTACCTCCTTTAGCAGGGTGTTGCCGGAAAGGTGGAGGCTGTTGGCCAGCTGCAGCAGTCCCGGCACGTCGTCGGCGTGCACCTTGCTCATCCAGAAGCCGAGGGAGCCTTCCTTTTCGGTCAGCTCGTAGCCCGTCAGCCGCGACAGGCCGTCGCCCCAGACGGTCTGGCCCGTCAGCAGGTTGTGGTCCACAATGCCTTCATTGGTGGCTTTGTTGATCAGGATAAACCGTTCGTTGGACAGGCGGGTCTCTTCTTCGGCGTTCCGTTTTTCCATGATCAGCGACAGCACCGGCAGGATGTGGTCGATGGCTTTCTGTTCGGCCTTCCGCAGTTCGCGGGGATGGTCGAAGTAGAGCGACAGGGTGGCCAGCACCTGGTTGCGGTTGTTGATGATGGGAAAGGAAAACGCCGCCTGGATATTGACTTCCCGCATCAGCGCCCAATAATCTTCCCATAACAGGTCGGCAGCGATATGGGGCGAGAAAACCGAGGTTTTCAGGTGCGCCGCCGTGCCGCAACTGCCCCGGGCGTAGCCGATGGCGGTGCAGGCGGTGGCTTCGGAAAATTTTGCCGGCAGGTTGCTGGAGGCCAGGGCGTGGAGGAAGACTTCTTTTTCATCGGCCTTGCGGATGGCGATGCGGGCGTCGGGCAGCAGCTTCTGCAACCCGTGGATCAGGTATTGGGCGGTGCCGGCCAGCGTGGTGCCGGGGGTGGCGTTGTAGCTCAGCACGTCCTTTTGCAGCTGCATCACCAGTTCCCGGCGTTTGCGCGCCGTAATGTCTTTAAAGTAAATAAAGCAGACATCCGTAAACGGGTAGACCACCGCTTCCACCCAGCGGTTCCGCTCTTTGAGGAAGTGCTCGGTATGCACCTGCTGTTTTTGGCGGTAGGCGTCCAGGATGACCGAATAGGCCGGGGTATTGCGGTACATGCTGAACAGGTCGAGCATGGGCCGGCCGATGACATCGGCGGCGGCCTGTCCGAACACTTCTTCCATTTTCTGGTTCCACATGACGATGGTGCCCTCGTTGTCGAGCGCAATGAAGCCATCGGTAATGCTGTTCAGGATCTTGGTGTTCCGCTCCGCCTGTACCCGCAGCTGTTCTTCCCGCAGGCGGATGGTGTGCTCGGCCTGCCGCATTTCGGTGATGTCGCGCTGGGTGCCCCAGGTGTGGATGATGTAGCCGTTTTCGATATGGGCCATCACGTTGTTGAGAAACACCTTCGGGTTGCCGTAAATATCCTTTTCGAAGGAGAGGTAGTTCTTGAGCTGGAAGTTGTTGTCGATAAAGTCGTTGAAGAAGGCGAGGCTGGCCCCTTCGCTGCGGGGCAGGAAGAATTCGCAGTCTTTGTCCAGGATCTCTTCCTGGTTTTCAAATCCGTACATCTGGGCCATGGCGTCGTTGCATTCCGCTATATAGCAGTTGCGGTAAAAGTGCTCGATGATGGCTTCCCGCTGCATCCCCAGCTTCATGGGCTGCCGCAGGCCGAAACGCCACACGCCCCCGGAGATCTGCTGGACGAATTTTTTGTAGCGTCCTTCGCTTTCGCGCAGGCTGGCCTCCTTTTCCCGTTCCTGCCCTTCCCGCTCTACCTGGGCGGTAATATCCCGGGCCATGCCCGTTGTATACCGGTACTGGCCGGTTCCGTCGAAAAAGGGAGCAACGGAGGCGGTGTACCAGCGCCAGTCGCCTGCCTGGTGCCGCAGGCGGAAGCGGAGGTCCCGGGCAGCTTTTTTGCCCTTCAGGCATTCGCGGAAGCTGTCGGCCAGGCGGCGGATGTCGGCGGGATGGACCAGCCGGAAGATGTTTTTTCCCAGGAGCTCGTCGGACCGGTAGCCGGTTTGGCGGCAGTTGGCGTTGATGTGGGTGATGTGGTTGCCGCGGTCCAGGCCGAACACCACTTCGCCGGTAGCTTCCAGCACCGAGTAAAGGGAAGGGCCCATGCTGCCCAGGCCAGGGCCTGCGGTTTCTTTTATTTCGGAGGTTTCGGGTGTTTTCAGGCGACGGATCACGACAGTTATTTTTGGTAGACAATGCAGATGCACACAACCTCTAAAATAACAAAAGTCCACCACAAGCCGGCAGAAACCAGACGGGAAGGTCTTTTTTTCCGGGCAGCGACAGTTTCGGGCAGGTAAGCCAGGGGCTTTAATTGACCACGGTTTGGATGCCGTTGATGTATTTGACGAAATACAGGTGCTTGTTCTCGAAATAATCCAGCGTCATGTTGGCCTTATTGAGAAAAACCGGCTGGATGTCAAACTGGGTGAAGACCGTATTGCCTTTGCGGGTAAGGTTGGAGCCCAGGTCGGTTTTTGCCTCCAGCAGCAGCAGGGCGAAGCGCAGCATGGTTTCGTAGCCGCGGAACAGCATGTCGGTAGGCCGGCCGTTGACCGCCGCTTCGAACTGGTTGGTCAGGTGGTTTTTCAGGCCGCTGTACCGGCGGTAATAAAAGGGGGTGCTGTAGACGATCTCGATGTTCTTGAACTCGTTGCGGCTGAACTCCTTGATGCCGTCCCAGGTGGGCATCCCCACCAGGGTCAGGGGGTAATATTGGCTCAGGGAGGCCAGGTGCTGGGCCAGTTTCAGGCCGAAGCGTTCGTCGAGGCTGCCGGCGATACAGACCGTTTTCCGGGTACTGTCGAGCCGTGCGGCCAGGGCCGCTTCCTCGAATTCGCCCTCCAGGTCCACGAACTCCATCTTCAGGGGAGCGGCGGTAGTGGTGCCGGCAATGTCCTTCAGGTAGTCGAGGATCAGGCCTTCCTGCACCCCGTTTTTGCGGAACAGGATAATGCGGTCCTGGCTGTGGTATTTTTGGAGGTACTGGTAAATGCCTTCGCAATGGGTACGCAGGGTGGAGTTGAGCAGCACGAAATAAGGGTTGTTCACCACGCCGGCATCGTTGGGGAGGGTCGCCGACACAAAGGGGATCTGGCGGCGGTGGGCTTCCTGCGCCAGGGTCTGCACTTCGGCGGCATTGGCATTGGCAATGAACAGCTCCACGTTGTTCAGTTCGGGATTGGCCAGCCGCGTCGACAGGGGCAGGCGGTGCGAACGGGAGTCATAGACGTACACGTCCAGCGGGGCGCCTGCCTTTTTCAGCGAGTCCAGGGCCAGCTGGGCCCCCTGGTAAAATTCCAGGCCGGGGATCAGGAACTTTGGAAACGTCTTGTCGTAGCGGTAGTTGTAGCCGCTGAAAGCGGAATCAAGGTATAAGGGAACAAACAGGGCGATCTTATGCCGTACGGGCTGTTGGGACTGTGCCCACAGACCACTGGAAAGGAGCAGGAGGAAAAGAGAAAATACGAATTTCTTCATGGATGTAATTGCTAAAAGTTCACGAGTTCACCAGTTCACGAGTTCACAAGTTATTTTGATGCCGGTTTTATCTATGACGATGCAAAAGTTTATTTCGATGCTTCTTCCTTCTTTCTTACCGATGGAAAACCTCCTGCCGTAAACCGCTCATAAACTTGTGAACTTGTAAACTCGTGAACTTTGGAACTTTTCGAGTTATTCCCACTCGATGGTTGCCGGGGGCTTGCTGCTGATGTCGTACACCACGCGGTTGATGCCTTTGACCGAGTTGATGATCTCGTTGGACACCTTGGCCAGGAAGTCGTACGGCAGGTGTGCCCAGTCGGCGGTCATGCCGTCCACGCTGGTCACGGCCCGCAGGGCCACGGTAAATTCATACGTCCGTTCGTCGCCCATCACGCCCACGCTGCGTACCGGCAGCAGGATGGCGCCGGCCTGCCATACGGTTTCGTACAGGTGGTGTTCCTTCAGCAGGCGGGTATAGATTTCGTCGGCTTTCTGCAGCAGTTCTACCTTTTCCTCGGTCACCTCGCCCAGGATGCGGATGGCCAGGCCGGGGCCGGGGAAGGGGTGGCGGTTCAGCAGGGCGTCGGCGATGCCGAGCTCGCGGCCTACTCTTCTGACTTCGTCCTTGAACAGCGAGCGCAGGGGTTCGATCAGCTTCATGTGCATTTTTTCGGGCAGGCCGCCTACGTTGTGGTGCGACTTGATGGTCACCGAAGGGCCGTGCACCGACACGCTTTCGATCACGTCGGGGTAGATGGTGCCCTGTCCCAGCAGGGAAACGTCCTTAATTTCTCCGGCCTCTTCCTGGAACACGTCGATAAAGGTTTTGCCGATGGCTTTGCGCTTGTCCTCGGGGTCGGTCTTGTCTTTTAGTTTTTTGTAAAACAGCTTGCGGGCATCCACGCCTTTTACATTCAGGCCCAGTTCGCGGTAGATGGCCAGCACGCTTTCAAACTCGTCTTTGCGCAGCACGCCGTTGTCCACGAAAATGCCGTACAGGTTCTTGCCGATGGCGCGGTGAATGAGCATGGCGGCCACGGTGGAGTCCACCCCGCCGCTCAGGGCCATAATTACTTTACGGTCGCCGATCTGCTGTTTCAGGTTGTCCACGGTTTCGGTCACGAAGTGGGCCGGGGTCCAGTCCTGGGTGCAGCCGCAGATGTTGACCAGGAAGTTGCGAAGGATTTTTTTACCCTCGATGGAATGGTATACCTCGGGGTGGAACTGCAGGCCGTAGAGGGCTTTCAGGCCGCCGTTGGTGCTTTTGTATGCGGCCACGGGGATGCTGTCGGTAGTGGCCAGCACCTCGAAGCCCTGGGGCAGCTGCAGGATGGAGTCGCCATGGCTCATCCACACCTGGGAGGCGGCGGTGAGGTCCTGCAGCAGGGCTTCTTCCTGTTCGATATGCAGCACGGCGCGGCCGTATTCTCTTTTATTGCTTTTTTCCACTTTTCCGCCGAATTGCTTGGCGGTCAGCTGGGCGCCGTAGCAAACGCCCAGTACGGGGCGATCGGAGGCCAGGGCCTGCACGTCCACCTCGGGAGCGTTCTGGTCATTTACCGAAAACGGGGAGCCGGAAAGGATGATGCCTTTGACCGTCGGGTCGTATTCGATCTTTTTGGAATAGGGGATGATTTCACAATACACATTGGCTTCCCGTACCACTCGGGCAATGAGCTGGGTATATTGAGAGCCAAAATCAAGAATCAATATTTTTTCCGTCATAGGGGTGTGAAGGTAATTAAAGTTTCAGAGTTCCAAAGTTCCAGAGTTCCAGAGTTCAGTGTTTCAGAGGTTTAAGGGGTTAGGAGTGGGTGAATTCAAGGGGCAGAACCGGTTATCCGTTTGGCCTTTTTTTGGGGTAATTTTCCTATCTACTTCGTACCTCGTACCTTGTACCTCGTACTTTTTTTTACAGCTTATATGAGAAATATTTTTGTTTTCATGCTGCTTGTCGTGGCATTGGCCGCCTGCCGCGGCAGGAATGGCAAACGTATTACCGGCAATGGGGTCCGGGGCACCGAGGAACGGGTGGTGGAAGGCTTTCAGTCCGTAACGGTGCAGGGGTCGCTGGATGTGGTCGTCGCTCCCGGCGACGGGTATAGGATAAAACTGGAAGGCGATGAGAACCTGCTGTCTTACGTGCAGGCAGACCTGCACGGCGACCGCCTGGAGGTGCGTCCCCGCCCGGGCTACAGCCTTCGTCCCGATAACAAGGTGAAGATTTATGCCACCGCTCCCGCTTTCCGCGAGCTGCAGATCAACGGCAGCGGCAACATCCGCTCGGCGGGCCGCATCACCGCCGCCGACCGGCTGAAAGTGTCCATCCACGGCAGCGGCGACGTGCGCCTGGAGGTGGACGCCCCGGAAGTGGAAACCAGTATTGCCGGCAGCGGCTCCGTAAAGATCAACGGCACCACCCGCAGCTTCTCGGCCAGCATCGCCGGCAGCGGCGAGGTCTACGGCTTCAACCTGCTCAGCGAGTACACCAAAGTAAAGATCTCCGGCAGCGGCAATGCCGAAGTATTTGCCTCCAAACAGCTCGATATCGCCATCAACGGCGCCGGCGACGTAGCCTACAAGGGCACCGCCGCGGTCAGCCAAAAAATTCACGGGGCGGGGAACGTCCGCAAAAGAGAATAGTTTACGAGTCTACAAGTTCACGGGTTCACAAGTTGGCTGACGCCGGTGCCGAGGAAACTACAAAAGTCTTCAAGACTTTTGTAGTTTGTCGTTCTGCCAGAATGTTCCCGCCGGAGTTACGCCAACTCGTGAACTTGTGAACTTTGGAACGCGTGAACTTCTCAGAGTTCCACAAACTTCACAAAGATCCGCACATTCCGATTGCGGCCTTTGTCGTCGGTGCAAGAGATTTTAACGGGGCCTTCTTCCGGCAGGAAGAAGGCTTTTTCGTTGGCGGCCGTGGCCTTGTAAAACTGGTCGTTGATGTACCAGTACACCTTCGATACGTCGTTGCCGGTGGAGGCGGTGAGCAGCAGGGGCTCGGGCTTTTTGCGGGTCAGGAAATATTCGTTGCCGTTGCGCGGCGAGGTGATGTTGGGGGCGTTGCCTTTGAAAACGGTTTCGCAATCGGGGTAGTGGGGCGGGATCTTTTCAAAGGCAATGCCGTTGGCGATGAAATGGTCCTGCATTTCGGGGGCGATGATGCGAAACAGTTTTTTTATATAGCCGGTGGCAGGTGCGCAGCCGTTGCAGTACGAATAGTGGCCGTCGGCGGACAGTTTTACTTCCTGCAGGTGGCGGCAGACCGCGGTGCTGGACACCAGCGGCAGGAAATAGTCGGTCACCAGCTGGGTGCAGTAGGGGCCGGGCGGCAGGCCGGTTTCGCTGCACACCTGGCGGATGTCGCAGCCCGGGGGCGGGGCGAACCAGTCGCCGTTGTTGTTGTAGTCGATGGTATTGAAGATCTTGAACAGCAGGGGCGTGGCGGTATTGGCGCCGCTTAGTTCGGGAACGCCCAGGGCCGAGAAGTTGCCCACCCATACGCCCACTGTAAAGTCTTTGTTGTAGCCGATGCTCCAGGCGTCCCTGCGGCCGTAGGAGGTACCCGTTTTCCAGGCGATCTTCGGCATGCGCTCGGTGGCGCCCCAGTTCAGGGGGAAGTCGGGCCGCTCCACCTTCGACAGCATGCTGCTCACCAGGTAGGCCGCCTCAGGACTGAGCACCCGCACCTTTTTCGGAGAAGGACCGTTGCGGGTGTATAACGGGGCGGCATAAACGCCTTCGTTGGCAAAGGCGGCGAACAGGCCGGTAAGTTCTTCCAGGGTGGTGCCGCAGCCGCCCAGGATCAGCGACAATCCCAGCTTGCCCCGGTCTTTGGCCACCTGGCGAAAGTCCGTTTCCACCAGTTTGTTTACTAATCTGTCCTTTCCCAGCTGCAACAATCCTTTCACGGCAGGGATGTTGAGCGAATGTTCCAGGGCGTATTCCACGGTGACGTAGCCGTTGAATTTCTGGTCGTAGTTTTCCGGGGCATAGCCGTTGTAGTTTACCGGCACGTCGTTGAGCACCAGCCTGGGCGTCATCAGGCCTTCGTCCAGGCAGAGGCCGTAGAGCAGGGGTTTGAGGGTGCTGCCCGGCTGGCGGATGGCGGCGGCGCCGTTGACCTGTCCGCCGTCGAGGGTGTCGTGGAAGTTGCCCGAGCCCACATAGGCCACCACCTGGCGGGTACGGGAGTCAAGCACCACCACGGCGGCGTTGCGGATGTTCATCAGCCGCAGGCTGCGTACGTAGTCCGCCACCAGCTTTTCCACTTTCAGCTGGGTGTTGAGCACGATAGGGGTGGCGATCAGCGGGCCGGGGTAGAGCTGCTGCAAGCGGCGGGAGAGGTGGGGTGCGTAATGGGGCACGGTGCTGCGGTAGGCGTGCAGCGGTTCGGCCAGGGCATCGGCGATTTCTTTTTGGCTGAATATTTTTTCGGCGGCGAACCGGTGCAGCCAGCGGTTCCGTTCCGCTACGATGCGGTCGTTGGCCCTGCCCGGCACCAGGGTGGAGGGGCGGTTGGGAATAATGGAAAGGGCCGTGATCTCGGCCAGCGACAGGTGGTCGGGGGCCTTCCGGAAGTAGAGGAGGGAGGCTGCCTTGACGCCTTCGATGTTGCCGCCGTAGGGAACGAGGTTGAGGTAGAGTTGCAGGATCTCGTCCTTGCTGTATTTCCATTCCAGCTGGAAAGCCCGGAAGCCTTCGGCCAGCTTGGCCGGCAGGGTGCGCCGGCGGGGTTCCAGGGCGCGGGCCACCTGCATGGTGATGGTGGAGGCGCCGGAGGTGCGCCGGCCCCGGTACAGGTTTTTGACCAGGGCCCTGCCCACCGCAAAGGGGTTGATGCCGGGGTGGCGGTAAAAGTATCGGTCTTCCTTGGCCACGATGGTTTTGCGCAGCAGGGGTGAGATCTCGTCCAGCTCGGTTTTCAGGCGCCATTTCTGGTCGGGGGTAAGAAAGGCGTTGATCACTTCGCCCTTCGAGCCGGTAATGATGGTGCTATAGGCGATCTTGTCGGGCAGGGGTAAAAGCGCATTCAGCAGCAGGAACAAAACGAAAAGGCCGAGGATGGAAAGAAGAATGTTTTTGACCGCTTTGGGCAAAAAAAATCGGGCAGGGCGCATGTATGAATGTACAATAATTTGCAGGTCTTTTGAACTGGTTCTGAGTTTTCAATGGCTTTTTTAAGGTAAGGGGCATTATAGAAACTTTAACACGGAGGCGTCGATTTTATATCGTAACTTTTTAGGGCAATACCTCTTTTATGGGCTCCCCAAGTCTGCCTCCCTAGCTTTCGTTTTATAGCCATCGTTTCTTCCTGTCTGACTGATGAAATAACCCCATCCTTTCATCATAACTCCTCTTTATTGCCTACCTTTTACTCCTAACGTTCCTACATATGCGTAACCAAGTCCTGTTCGCCGCTTTTGTGGCGGCCGCCCTGTTTTTGTGTGCCTGCAACCGTAAGTCCGTTTCCCTCAGCTACACCAACGCCCGCAACGAAGTGCCCCAGCTGGGCAACCTCGTTTTCCGCTTCAGCAAACCCCTGGCGCCCGATTCGCTGCTCAACGCCTGGGACTCTTCCGGTTACATTGCTTTCGAACCCGCCATCCGGGGCCGCTTTCGCTGGCAAAGCCCCGACGAGCTGGTGTTCTCGCCTTCGCAGCCGCTGCTGCCCGCCACTACCTATAAAGCCCGCATCCAAAACGAGGTGCTGCGCTACAGCACCTACGATAAGGTACAAAAGGAAAAGGACATCAGCTTTTATACGCCCGCCCTGCAGCTCGAAGACGCCCAGTCCACCTGGGTGCTGGAAGAAGGCAGCCGCACCGCCGTGCCGCAGATCAGCCTGAAGTTTAACTACCCGGTGCAGCCTGAAGACGTGAAGGAAAAGCTGGACCTTCAAATTGATGGCGTTCCCCGGGAGTATTCGCTGCTGACGGTTTCGCCCGACCACCAGGTGACGCTGCGCCTGGGGGGCTTTTCGGCCCAGGACAAGGCCTACGAGGCCCGCCTGGTGGTGGCCAAAGGCCTGCAGCCCCTGAAAGGCCGCAACCGCACCGAAGAAGCACTGAACGCCACCCTGTCGATTCCTTCGCCCTACGTGCTGAACGTGAACAGCATTGAGTCGGAACACGACGGCACCGAGGGGCGCGTCACCATCCGCACCAGCCAGCAGCTTAATGCAGCTAATAGCAACTCCTTTGTCCGCTTTGAGCCGGCCGTGCCCTTTACCGTGGAATATACCGACTTCGGCGTGGTGCTGCGCAGCCCTAAATTTGATGCCGAGGAAAGCTATACCGTGCACCTGCTCACCGGCCTGCGCGGCTCCATCGGGGGCACCCTGCGCGAGGACTATACCGGCAGCGTGGCCTTCGGAAAGATTGCTGCCGATATCGCCTTCACCGACCGCAAGGCAGTGTACCTGTCCAAAAAGGGCAACGGCAACATCGAGGTGCGCATCACCAGCACGCCCAAAGTAAAGCTCATTATCTCCAAAATTTACGAGAACAATATCCTCATGGCCGAACGCAACGGCTATTATCCTGCCGATCGGAACGAGCGCGATGAGGAGGAGGCCGAATACGCCAGCTACCAAAGCGAGTACATCGAACCGTCGGCCGGCGACGTGGTGTACACCAAAGAAATCGATACCCGCTCGCTGCCCCGCTCCGGCAATGCCCGCATCCTCAACATCGCCCAGTTCGAAGACCGGCTGCCCGACGCCAAAGGCATTTACCATGTGAAGCTGCGCTCCACCGAAAACTACTGGGTGTCCGACAGCCGCTTCCTGTCGCTGTCCGACATCGGGCTCATCGCCAAGCAGGGGCGCGGCAAGATGCTGGTGTTTGCCAACTCGCTCCGCTCCGCTACGGCGCAGGAGGGCGTCACCATCAACGTGTACGGCAGCAACAACCAGCTGCTGGGCACCGGTGCCACCAATAAGGAAGGCGTGGCCGAAGTGCCGCTGGCCGCCCGGGACTTTGCAGGGTACCGGCCAGCCATGGTCATTGCCAAAACCGCCGACGACTTCAACTACCTGCCCTTCAGCAACACCCGCGTCAACACCTCGCGCTTCGACGTGGGCGGCAAGCAGCCCAATGCCGCCGGCCTCGACGCCTTCGTATATGCCGAACGTGACATCTACCGCCCGGGCGAACGGGTGAATTTTTCGGTGGTGCTCCGAGACCGCCAGTGGAAAAGCCCCGGCGCCCTGCCCGTAAAACTGAAGTTCCTGCTGCCCAACGGCAAAGAGTTGAAAACGTTCCGCAAAAGCCTGAACGAGCAGGGATCGGCCGAAGCCTCGGTGGATATTTCGCCCGCCGCCCTCACCGGCAGCTACCTGCTGGAAGTGTACACCGCCAACGAAGTGCTGCTGGCCTCGAAGAACTTTATGATCGAAGAATTCGTGCCGGACCGCATCAAGGTGACCGCCCGCCTCGACAAGCCCTTCCTGCGTCCCTCGGACCAAACCAACCTGGTCCTCAGCGCCGTAAACTTCTTCGGCCCGCCCGCCGCCAACCGTTCCTATGAAGCGGAGATCCAGGTAAAGCAAAAGCAGTTTTCACCCAAAAGCTTTCCGGGTTACGACTTCTCGCTCGAAAACCAACGCTCCTTCTTCGACAAGGAAGTGAAGGAAGGAAAGACCGATGCGCAGGGAGCGGCGGTGGAACCGTATACCGTGCCTTCCCTGTACCAGAACATCGGCCTGCTGCAGGCTACTTTCTACACCACCGTTTTCGACGAAACGGGCCGCCCCGTCAGCCGCAGCGTGAAGGCCGACATCTTTACCCAGGACGTTTTCCACGGCGTGAAGGACGACGGCTTCCATTATTACGCGCTGAACCAGCCCGTGAAGTTCCTGCTGGCGTCGGTGGGCAGGGACGGGCAGGCCGTAACAGCTACCGCCCATGTCCAGGTCATCAAACACGAATACAAGACCGTGCTGGCCCGCAGCGGCTCGTACTTCCGCTACGAATCGCAGCAGCAGGACAAGCAGGTGGCTGATGGCCAGCTGACGGTGGGGCCGTCCACGCTCTACACCTTTGTGCCGCGTTCGCCCGGCGACTACGAGCTGCGGGTATACCGCCCCGGCGCCAACGCCTACGTGAGCAAGCGCTTCTACAGCTATGGCGCCTGGGGCAGCGACAACAGCTCCTTTGAAGTGAATACCGAAGGCGAGATCGACATCAGCCTGGATAAGGACGCCTACGAAGGCGGCAGCAGCGCCAGGGTGCTGTTCAAAACCCCTTTCAGCGGCCGCATGCTGGTGACCCTTGAAAGCGACCAGGTGCTGTGGTACCGCTACGTGGACGTGGGGGGCCGCAGTGCCAGCCTGGACCTGGACCTGGGGGGGCAGCACGTGCCCAACGTCTATGTCACCGCCACCCTCTTCAAGCCCCACGGCGTTTCCGACATCCCGCTGACCGTGGCCCACGGCTTTCACAGCATTGCCGTGGAAGAAAAGAGCCGCCGCATGCCGGTAGCGATCTCCGCGCCCAAATCGGTGCGCTCCCGCACCCGCCAGAAAGTAAGGGTGAAGGCCGAGCCGGGCAGCTTCGTCACCCTGGCCGCGGTAGACAACGGCGTGCTGCAGGTGACCGATTTTAAAACCCCTGATCCTTACGGTTACTATTACCAGAAGCAGGCGCTGGGCGTGGCCGCCTTCGACCTGTACCCACTGCTGTTCCCCGAAAGGCGCCTGAGCAGCACCGGGGGCGATGGCGGCCTTTCCATGGACCGGCGGGTGAACCCCATGCCGGCCAAGCGTTTCAAGATCCTTTCGTACTGGAGCGGCATCCGGCAGGCCAACGGCAGCGGCGTGGCCGACTTCGAGTTCGACGTGCCGCAGTTCAACGGGCAGGTGCGCTACATGGCCGTGGCGTATAAGAATGACCATTTCGGTTCGGCGGAAGGGGCCACCACCGTGGCCGACCCGCTGGTGGTGAGCAGTGCGCTGCCCCGCTTCCTGAGCCCCGGCGATACCGTGACGCTGCCCGTGACCATCAACAACACCACCGGCAAGGCCGCTGCCGGCCAGGCTACCGTGACCACTTCCGGGCCGGTGACGGTCATCGGCGGCAGCACGCAAACCCTTTCCCTGGCGCCGGGCAGCGAGGGCCGGCTGCTGTTCCGGGTGGCGGCTTTTTCCAAAATAGAGACGGCGAAGATCCTGGTCAGCGTGCAGGCGCTGGGCGAGCGGTTTTCCGAGGAAACCGACATCAGCGTGCGGCCGCCGTCCACCCTGCAGTTCCGCACCGGCAGCGGCTCCATTACCGGGGGCGGCACGCAGAAGATCCCCTTGCCGGCGGCGGATTTTCTGCCGGGCAGTGCCCGCTACGAGTTGGTGGTGAGCCGCTCGCCGGCGGCGGAGATCGCCGGGCAGCTGCAGTACCTGGTCACGTATCCCTACGGCTGCACCGAACAGACGGTTTCGGCGGCCTTTCCCCAACTGTATTATGCCGACCTGGCGGACGTGCTGCGGGGCAGTAAGAACGGCCGCGGTAATGCCAATGCCAACGTGCTGGAGGCGATCCGGAAAATAAAGATGCGCCAGCTCTACAACGGTGCCGTCACTCTTTGGGACGGTGAAGGCACGGAGGATTGGTGGACCACGGTCTATGCGGCCCACTTCCTGCTGGAGGCCCGCAAGGCGGGCTTCGATGTGGACAACAGCCTGGTGGAAACGATGCTGGGCTACCTGGGCGAGCGCCTGAAAAGCCGGCAGACCATCAACTATTACTACAACCGCGACCAGCAGCGGAAGATCGCGCCCAAGGAGGTGCCCTACAGCCTGTACGTGCTGGCCCTGGCAGGGCGCACCCAGGTACCGGCGATGAACTATTACAAGGCCAACCAGCAGTACCTGGCCCTGGACGGCCGCTACCTGCTGTCGGCGGCTTATGCGGTTTCCGGCGACAAGCGCTCGTTTGCCGCCCTGCTGCCGCAGTCGTTCAGCGGCGAGGAATCGGTGCAGCAAACCGGCGGCTCCTTCTACAGCGCCACCCGCGACGAGGCCCTGGCGCTGAACGCGCTGATGGATGTGGATCCCGGCAACGCCCAGGTGCCGCAGATGGCCCGTCACCTGGCTGGCCGCCTGAAGACCGAACGTTATCTGAATACCCAGGAGCGCTCCTTTTCCTTCCTGGCGCTCGGCAAGATCGCCCGCCTGGCGGCCCGCTCGAACGTGACCGCCGATATCCGCAGCGGGGGCAAAACGGTGGCCAGGGTGGCCGGGGCCGACTGGAAGGGCGGCAGCAACCTGCTGCAGGGAGGCGAGGTGGAGATCGCCACCCGCGGCAGCGGCCGGCTGTATTACTACTGGCAGGCCGAGGGCATCAGCACCGGCGGCTACACCGAGGAGGACAATTTTTTGAAAGTGCGCCGGACCTTTTACGACCGCAACGGCCGCGAGCTGACCGGCAATTCCTTTGTACAGAACGACCTGGTGATCGTGGGCATTACGCTGGAAAAGGCGTACAGTAACCTGGTGGAGAACGTGGTGGTCACCGACCTGCTGCCGGCCGGCTTCGAGATCGAGAACCCGCGCACCAAGGAGCTGCCGGGCATGGACTGGATCAAGAATGCCGCGGAGCCCGTGGCGCTGGATGTCCGCGACGACCGCATTCACTTCTTCGTGGATGCCCGGGCGCCGAAGCAAACCTATTACTACGCGGTGCGGGCCGTGTCGCCGGGCATCTTCCGGCAGGGTCCGGTCAGTGCCGACGCTCTATATAACGGTGAAATGCATTCTTACCACGGGGCGCAAACGATAAAAGTGGTGGAGCGTTAGGAACCACAAAAAAGCCGGGACAGTGGTCCCGGCTTTTTTGTGGCGTGGCTACCAGAAAGACCGTTTGCGGCGGTGGTACATGCGTTCGGGCTGCGGGCGGCGGCGGACGAAAAAGTTGACCAGGACCATGCCGGCGATAAAGCCGCCGATATGGGCCGCATAGGCAATGCCGCTGGCCTCTTCGCCGCCCAGGACGCCCATGCCGTTGACCACCTGGAACACGAACCAAAGGCCCACTACCAGGAAGGCCGGCAGCGACACCACGCCGAACAGGATCCATACGTGGACGCTGCGCCCGGGAAAGCGCAGGAGGTAGCCGCCCAGCACGCCCGAGATGGCGCCCGAAGCCCCCAGGCTGGGAATGATGGTGCTCTGCCCGAAGTAAACCGTGCTGAAGACATGGCTCAGGCTGGCCAGCAGGCCGCAAAGCAGGTAGAAGAACAGGTAGTTGCGGTGACCCATGGCATCTTCGAGGTTGTCGCCGAAGATCCACAGGTACAGCATGTTGCCCCCAAGGTGGGCAATGCCGCCGTGCATGAACATCGAGGTAAACAGGGTCAGGTAAACGGGGATGTGCGTGGGTTGCAGTCCCGGCATTTCGATCATCTGGCCGGTATACGGGTCGCGGATCATTTCCGAATCCGTAACGATGTCGTGGCCGGAAAGGATCTCGGCCGGCACGGTGGAATAGGCAAAGGTGAAGGGGATATTGCGGCCGATGTCCTGCCAGTAGATAAAGACAAAGATGTTAAGGGCCAGGAACAGGTAGTTGACATAAGGGGTCAGGTGCCGGTCACGGTTGTCGTCGCCGATGGGGAAGAGCATGGGGCATGTTTTAGGGTTCTGCAAACGAAAAAATCCTGCCGGAAAGCAGGATTTTTTAATAAGATGCTATATGGAAGCTGGTTAGTAGTTGTCACGGTAACCACCGCCACCGCGGTTAAAGCCACCACCCTTCTTGAAGCCGCCGCCGCCGCTGCTGCCGCCGCGGTTGAAGCCACCGCCGCCGCCGCTGCCGCCTTTCTTGAAGCCGCCGCCGCCGCTGCTGCGGTTGAAGCCGCCGCCGCCTTCTGTTTTCGGACGTGATTCGTTGACCACCAGGTTCCTGCCGTCTACTTCGCTGCCGTTCAGCTGGGCGATAGCGGATTGGGCCTGGTCGTCGCTGGGCATTTCAACAAAGCCAAAACCTTTGCTGCGCTGGGTAAATTTGTCCATTACAATTTTAGCAGAAGAAACTTCACCGTAAGGTGCGAATAAGTTGGCCAAATCCTGATCTCTCAGGTTCCAACTAAGATTTCCAACGTAAATGTTCATTGTGAGAAAATTTAAAAAACAAAAGAGTTTCGAAGCGACCAAAACACCAAAGAACCTTACGTTCCACCATGGAGTGTTTTTTAAACGCTTGTGCTTACGAATATAAGAAACTGTTTTCACAATTGGAATGTTTACGAAAAAACTGTTTTTAGGGCAATTTTTATTTTTCTTATGCCGTTTCCGCTCTTGCGGCCTTGCTTGCTGCAGGGGTATTGGGCGGTCTCCGGCACTTTCGGCCGGGCAGAAAACCGGCATGATAAAAATCATTATATAACTTCTGCCCGGCAGGGCAAGCCGGCATTCGGATCGCTTGCCCAACAAACACAAGGGCTGCGGGCGGTACCCCCGATCGCTCTTCGCCAATGCCGGTACTGCCGTCAGCGGCAGGTAGGGGAGCCCGTTAGAAGCAAGAGCTGAAAAGGGCCGTCGCTCAGTAGTATGTCTTTGTTTTTTAACAGTGTATGTATGATGAAAACAAGTATATGAAATGAACTTAGCAATACTTGCAAAATCCCATTCTCATCTGTAACTTTAAGATATTTCGGTTTTAGAGTTTCCGGTTTCCTGTTGTTTTCCTGATAAAGCCTTTGGGATTTTCTGGTGATTGGTTTGTGGGGGGTGGGCGGCATGTCGACCGGGTCCTTTTCAAACCAGCGTCCCTTTTTGTCCCTGTGATCGTTCTTTTTTTATCAGCAATTCCTATCCTGTCCCTGTGTTTCATCTGTTCGTGAAAATGTTTGCAGAAACCAACAAGGACTGCTTGTGCCCCGTACCATTTGAATCGACTACAAGCACGCGTCCACTCCTTATGTCTGCTGGTTGTTCACATTTAAATCGGATTCAATGAAACATTTATTACCCGGGAGAAAACTCCTCCTCCCTGCGCTAACCTTTGTCTTCGCATTGGCCCAAATGCTGGTAACCCCCACCTTTGCTCAAACGGCCTATCGCTCCACCGGCGCCAACTCCAACTGGTCCAACCTTGCCACGTGGGAAATGTTTGACGGCACCGCCTGGAAACCTGCCACCGCCTGGCCCGGCCAGAATGTGGGAACGGGAACGGTGACCATCCAAAACGGCACCACGGTGCGCATCAATTCTGCTGTTCCCAATGCCATCGGCTCCTTGGAAGTGGGTGTCAAGGGAACCGGCAAAGCCCAGATAAAATTCGTGGGGGACCGCTCGCTTACCGTTTCCGGTGACGTCAATATCGTCGACGGCGACTTTACCGTGGGAAACCCGGGCACCAACAACAGCACCCTGAGCATCGGGGGGAATTTATTTGTTTCCAAAGGAAGCCTGTTCGATATGACGGACACCAGCGATGCCGCTACGGTCGTTTTTACCAAAAATGGCAATGCCTCCATTACCGGGGAAGGGACCATCGACCTCAAAGGGGTGACCCTGGCCATGGGCAGCAGCCGCAATAATATATTGGATGTCCAGTCGGCCATTACCCTGGGCGGGGGGCTGACCCTTACTGCCGGCACCTTCAAGCTGTCGAGTCCCATTGCCCTGAAGCCGTTTGCTTCGGCGGGCGCCATCGGTGCCAACGCCGGTTTTTGGAACAACGGCGGCACCATCGACGGGGGCGGCAACGACTGGGTGGTGGCGGGACTGCTGCGCCAAACGGCCGGCACCCTGAACATCGGTACCGGCAACGGTGATAATTTACTGTACGAGGCCGGTTCGCAATTGATCTTCGAAGGCGGTACCACCAACATCGCTTCGCGGCTGGAAGGCTCCGGCACCGGCCCGAAAACCGCCTTTTCCATTTCCGGCAATGCGATGCTCAACCTGGTCACCCAATCCTCCACCACCAAATCGGCTTATCCCTTCGATCTCTCCGCCGGTTCTTCTTTTACCATGAGCGGCGGCACCATCGCCATCAAAAGAGCCAGCGCCAATTCCACCAGCGCCAACGGCTACCGCAACCTGGCCGGCACTCACAACGTTACCGGCGGCACCCTGCTGCTGGGCGATGCCACCCTGGACTCTTCGCAAAATATGAGCGTCAACAGCTCGGCGCCTCTGTATAATCTGATCATCAATACCGGCGACAGCGCCAAGGCCTTCCTGGTAGACCACGACCTGGTGGTGCGCAACAACCTCACCATCAACACCGACAAAAAGCTGACTACCAACGGCCTGAATGTATCGGTCGGCGGCGACTGGGACAACCAGGGCACCCTGGCCAGCGCCGGGAAGCTGACCTTTAACGGCAGCGCGGCGCAAACGGCAAGGGGCGCTACAAACTTCAACGGTACGCTGGAGATCAATAACCCCGCAGGGGTACGGATCACCGGCAACATGACCGCCAATGCCTTAACGCTGACCCGCGGCATCGTTTCCATAAAAGCCGGCAAAACCCTGAAGCTGAAAGCGGCCCAACCGGTCGGCGGCGCACCCTTCGGCCCGTCCAAACATGTGGCCACCCTGGTGGACCGCAGCACGGGCGAGGTGGGCGACCTAAGGGTCAATAATATCGCGCCGTCGGGGTTCACCTTTCCCATAGGTAACGGCACCTACTACCTGCCGGTAACCCTGAAGCCGCACGTGCTCAGCAGCTTTGGCGCTGCCGCCTTCACCGGCCTGACCGACAACGGCCTGCCCAACGGCAATCCCGCACCCGGCACCGGCGAAAATGTCGTCAACGCGGTCTGGAACGTCATAAAGGTGCCGGAGGGCACCGATTCGGTGAACATGACGGTGGGCTGGCCCATCGAGGTGCAGGGGGCTGCCTTTGCCGCCTTCCCGGACAGCAAGATCGGCATCTCGCAATACAACTCCGCCATCCAGGGCTGGGGCGAACCTTCCGGGGCAGGGGTAAAAGCCGCCAGCAGCAGTGCGCCCGGCTCCGCTTCCTTCGCGGGTTTGAGCTCCTTTGCGCCCTTTTCCATCGCCGAATTTTCTCCAACCGCGGTATTGCCGCTGTACCTGACCAACGTCAGGGGGATCCGGGTGGCCGGGGGGAACCAGATCAGCTGGCAAAACGCTGCGGAAGAGCACGTGGTACGGTACGAGCTGGAGCGCTCCACCGACGGGCAGAACTTTACCACCGTCGCCGTCCTGACGCCCGTAAAGAACAACGCAGGGTCGGCCGATTACCAGCAGCTGGATGCGGCGCCGGCGGGCGGCAACAATTACTACCGCATCAAGGCGGTGCAGGAGGATGGTAAGGTGGTTTACTCGGCGGTGATTAATGTCGATGCCGGCGCCCCTATTCCCACCATCTCCCTGTATCCCAACCCCGTACTGGGCGGCCAGGTCAACTTGGTGGCCAATAACCTGCCGCAGGGAAGTTATACGCTGCGGTTATTTTCAGCGGTAGGACAACTCCTGATGTCCCGGGTGCTGCCGGGGACAGGCGGTTCCTTCCAGCAAACCATCTCGCTGCAGGGCGTCCGGTCGGGCCAGTATATCCTGGAAATCCGCGGCGGCGTGCGCTGGGTACATTATGTGGTGGTGCCCTAACCGGAGAAGTTTACGAGTTTACACGTTTACGCGTTTACACGTTTTTGGGACCTGTATAAAAGACAAAACCCACACCGAGGTGTGGGTTTTGTCTTTTATCGTATTCGCCTGAATTATTCGGCTACTACTTCGAAAGAAACATCGGCGTGCTGGCCGTTTCCAAAGTCGATAGAGGCTTTGTACTCACCCAGTTCCTTTACTTCCTCGGCGATAGAGATCTTGCGGCGGTCAATCTCGTAACCTTTCTGGTCACGGATAGCGCGGCTGATCTGCAGCGGGGTAACGCTTCCGAAGATCTTGCCGCTGGTGCCGGTTTTGGCGCCCACTTTCAGCGGAGCTTCGTTCAGCTTGGAGATTACCTGGTTGATTTCAGCCAGCATTTTCTCTTCTTTCTTGCGGGCTTGCTTCAGGCGCTCTTCCAGTTGCTTGCGGTTGGAAGGAGAAGCTTCCACGGCAAATTTGAAGGGGATCAGGTAGTTGCGGGCGTAGCCGTTCTTTACTTTCACCAGTTCATTCTTGCCACCAAGATTATCTACATCTTGAATTAAAATAACTTCCATGGTTGTTTGTTTTTACTCAACCCTCCCGCCTGAGGCGGGAGAACTGTCATCATTCTCTCGCCTCAGGCGAGAGGATGAATTAGAGTGATGTTTACTTTAAAAGATCGGTTACGAAGGGCAGCAGGGCCATTTGACGGGCCTTTTTCACCGCATCGCTCACTTTGCGCTGGTATTTCAGCGAGTTACCGGTAATACGGCGGGGCAGCATTTTACCTTGCTCGTTCAGGAACTTCTTCAGGAACTCTACATCTTTATAATCGATGTATTTGATCCCGTATTTTTTGAAACGGCAGAATTTCTTGGGACGCTTCTCGCTTTTAATGGCGGTCAGGTATTTGATTTCATTCGCTTTGGCCATGATTACGCCTCCTGTACTTTTTCAGTTCCTGTAGGTACGCCACTTCTCTTTTTGTTGTTGTACTCGACGGCGTATTTATCGAGTCTGGTAGTCAGATGGCGCAGAACGGTTTCGTCGCGCAGAAGCTGGATCTTCAGCTTCTCATTGAAGTCGGATGGCGCAGTGAATTCCATTACCCAGTACAAACCGGTGGTTTTTTTCTGGATGGGATACGCCAGTGATTTCAGGCCCCAGGGATTTTCCGCAACGATCTGGCCGCCGTTGTCGGTAACCAGTGCTGTGTACTTTTTCTGAGCATTTTTAAATTCGTCGTCGCTCAGAACAGGGGTAAAAATCACCATCAATTCATAATTGTTCATTTCCCTGATGTTTGATTTATAAAAAAATAATTGGGCCGCAAAGGTAGGAAAACAACTGACACGTACGCCGCAGGAAATACGAATTTTCGTTAAAGTTTCCAGCCGGCAAAAAAAACCTGGCAGGTTTTGAAAACCTGCCAGGTTTATGCGGGGGCTTCCGCCTCCCTAATTCCTAATGAACCAATGAGCTAATTCCTTGCCTCCGGCCTATTTTCTTCCCAGACCCGGCATCATCCGGCCCATCATCGGCATTTTGTTCATCATTTTCATCATTTCGCGCATTTGCTCGAACTGCTTCATGAAGGCATTCACCTCGGCAATATCCTTGCCGCAGCCCTTGGCGATGCGCTTGCGGCGGCCGCCGTCGATCTCGTCGGGGTTGGCGCGCTCAAAGGGCGTCATGGAGTTGATGATGGCTTCGATACCCTTGAAGGCGTCGTCGCTGATGTCGATGTCCTTGATGGCTTTGCCCACGCCCGGGATCATGGCCATGAGGTCCTTCAGGTTCCCCATTTTCTTGATCTGGTCGAGCTGCTGCTTGAAGTCCGCGAAGTCGAACTGGTTTTTGCGGATCTTCTTTTCCAGCTTTTTGGCCTGCTCCTCGTCGAACTGCATCTGGGCCTTTTCCACCAGGGTGGTGATGTCCCCCATCCCCAGGATCCGCTGGGCCATCCGGTCGGGGTAGAAGACGTCGAGGGTATCGAGCTTTTCGCCGCTGCTGATGAACTTGATCGGCTTGTTGACGGTATATTTAATGGAAAGGGCCGCACCGCCGCGGGTGTCGCCGTCCAGCTTGGTCAGCACCACGCCGCTGAAGTCGAGGCGGTCGTTAAAGGCCTTGGCCGTATTGACGGCGTCCTGGCCGGTCATGGAGTCCACCACGAACAGGATCTCCTGGGGATTGACGGCATTTTTGATGTTGGCGACCTCGGTCATCATCGCCTCGTCGATGGCCAGGCGGCCGGCGGTATCGATGATGACCACGTTTTTGTTCTTGCTGCGCGATTCGCGGATGGCGTTCTGGGCTATTTCCACCGGGTTTTTGTTTTCCGGCTCCAGGTGCACCTCTACGCCGATCTGCTCGCCCAGCACCCGCAGTTGCTCCATGGCCGCGGGACGGTACACGTCGGCCGCCACCAGCACGGGCGACAGGCCTTTGCGTTTTTTGAGGTAGTTGGCCAGCTTGCCGCTGAAGGTGGTTTTACCGCTACCCTGCAGGCCGGCGATGAGGATAACAGCCGGGGCTCCCTTGGCATTCAGCTCGGCGGCTTCGTTGCCCATCAGGCGTACCAGCTCGTCGTTGACGATCTTGACCATCAACTGGCTGGGACTGATGGCGTTGATCACCTTTTCGCCCAGGGCCTGGTCCTTTACCGAGTCGGTAAACTCTTTTGCGATCTTATAGTTTACGTCGGCATCTACCAGTGCCCGGCGGATTTCTTTGACGGTGGCAGCTACGTTGAGCTCGGTGATCTTCCCTTCGCCTTTCAAATTTTTGAAGGCGCCTTCAAGGCGTTCCTGTAGTGACTCGAACATGTATCGTTAATTTATATATTACAATGATGGGGAATGTGATAAAAAAAAGTGAACATAAGATATGTTCACTTTAATTAAAATGGAGCAAAGATAAAAAGGTTATCGGTTGTTTGTTGCTAGGCGCCCAGGTAAGTGCGTAAAACTTTGGTCTGGGAGTGGGTTTTCAGCCGGTCGATGGCCTTGTCCTTGATCTGCCGCACCCGTTCGCGGGTGAGGTTGAACTTGGAGCCGATGTCCTCGAGGCTCATGGGATAGTCCATGCCGATGCCGAAGAAGTAGCAGATAATGTCCTTCTGGCGGCTGGTGAGGGTGCGCAGCGAGCGGCTGATGTCTTCCTGCAGCGACTGAACATGGTCCAGTTCCCGGTCCGTTTTTTCGGCGTTGGGGTCCTCCATCAGGTCCAGCAGGGTATTGTCCTCGCCTTCCGAAACAGGGGTGTCCACGCTGATGTGGCGGATGTTGGTGCCCAGGGAGTTGGAAACCTCGTTCTTGTCCAGCTCCAGCACTTCGGCCACTTCCTCCACCGAAGGTTCGCGTTCAAACTCCTGTTCCAGTTGCGAATAGGTTTTCAAAATACGGTTGGTCAGTCCCACCTTGTTCTGGGGCAGCCGCACGATGCGGGCCTGTTCGGCCAGGGCCTGCAGGATGCTCTGGCGGATCCACCACACGGCATAGGAGATGAATTTAAAGCCGCGGGTTTCGTCGAAACGGTGGGCCGCTTTGATCAGGCCTACGTTTCCTTCATTTATAAGGTCGGGCAGCGAAAGGCCCTGGTTCTGGTATTGTTTGGCCACCGAAACCACGAAGCGCAGGTTGGCTTTGGTCAGGCGGTCTAACGCTCGTTGGTCGCCTCTTTTAATCAAGGTTGCCAGGCGTACTT
This sequence comes from Huijunlia imazamoxiresistens, assembly GCF_037132455.1. Classification (NCBI taxonomy): domain Bacteria; kingdom Pseudomonadati; phylum Bacteroidota; class Chitinophagia; order Chitinophagales; family Chitinophagaceae; genus Huijunlia; species Huijunlia imazamoxiresistens. The sequence goes on from NZ_JBBBEI010000004.1 coordinate 277,039, forward strand.
CTTCCTCGGCAGTGATCATTTCCACTTTCCCGATTTCCTGGAGGTACTTTTCCAGGCTGAGTGATTCCCGGTTGGTGATGGATCGTGTGATTTTTAGTTGGCGCATAACGGAGGGTGTTTAGATGGTGATGAATGGTATTGGGTAGTCAGCACGAAAGGGTTCCACGTCCGTTCCAACGTATTCCTCATAAGCATATCCCTCAAAGCGTTCGAAAGTGGACCTTTAGGTCTGATGAGCTCTTTGAAGTTAGGAATAAAGCTCTTCTGTTCCAAAAAAAAAATTCTTTTTTGTTAATTTTTTTTTAACATTCGGCGCCCCGCCTGCAACAGCGGCCGGAGGGGCGGGATGGGACAGGATGGCCATGGAAAGCGGGCGGGCACCAGGGCCTGTTGTCGCCGGAACAAAAGCGGCGGAAAAGGAATTTTCAGGTGTGTGGAAAAATTTAGGGGAATTATTTATTTTTTCTTTGGTTATTTAATTATTTTTCTATTATTGCAAGCCTCCGTTAAGTATTCAAATACAAAAGATGAGCAAAAAACAGCTTTATACCCTGGAATATCCGGTGCGATGTTCACCCAGTATCCTCTATGAATTTTTATCCACCGCCAGCGGTCTGCAGGAGTGGTTTGCCGATAAAGTAGACGAAAGAGATGGCATGTTCAGCTTTTCGTGGAACGGTTCGGAGGAAACGGCGAAAGTCGTGGAGAAGGAAGAAGACAAGTTCATCCGGTTTCATTGGTCGCATGCGCCGGATGAGGAGTATTTCGAGTTCCGCATCGAAAAATCCGAGGTGACCAACCAGACCATCCTGGTGATCGTGGATTTCGCGGAGAAAAAAGAGATCAAGGACCAGAGCATGCTCTGGGGCTACCAGGTAAAAGACCTGTTTCACCGGCTGGGAAATTAATTCAGGGTAGTGGAAAAGAGGGCCCATCCCTTATAGAAGGATGGGTTCATTCATCAGCTGCACCAGGAATTTCCAGTTTTCCCATAAATGATTTGCTGCAAGAGGCCAGTCCGACAGGGGCCATTTTGCAGCAATTTTTATATGGGGCAGTGCCCGGCAGGCGTCCCCGAACGCTGCGCGGCTCAGCGAAGCCACCGGTGTATAATTCGACGGCTCGAAATGGTGGATCCAGGGGTCTTCGTGGATACCCATATAATAAGGCCCCTCCCGGAGGCGGTCGTACACCCAGCCGGCCCGGGGCAGGAAGGCGTCGCGGTAGTCGCCCGAGAGCAGCAGGGTGGAGGAGAAGAAGTGGCCCCACCAGAACAGGGTACGTACGGCGCAGATATGGCCGGGGGTAAACCGGCGCGGGTAGTCGAGCACCAGGTAGGGGAGGCCCAGGTAATTTTCGCCCTTCGAGATCTTGGGAGGTGTGGAAAAGGCAGCAGCGGGCAGGAGCCCGGCCGCAGGGGTGTGGGCCTGCATGGCGTCCTGGAGGCTTTCCAGCAGGGCTTTTACTTTCTGCAGCACCCCGTTTTTCATCAAAATGATCCCGGCATCGCACATCAGGTCCATCTCAGGGCCCGAAAGCCGTATTTTTGTTTCCTTCATTTTTAAAATTATCCATAAAGAACAGATCGGGTGTTTAAAAAATTAGATAAGCTCATAATTAAAGCCTTTGTCGGACCCTTTTCCGCCACCTTTTTTATTACCCTGCTGGTGCTGGTGATGCAGTTCTTCTGGCTGTACATCGACGACTTTGTCGGCAAGGGCCTCAGCACCGGGGTGATCCTGGAGTTTATCTGGTACCAGAGCGCCGCCCTGGTGCCGCTGGCCCTGCCGCTGGCGGTGCTGCTGTCCTCGCTGATGACCTTTGGCAACCTGGGCGAGACCTACGAGCTGGTAGCCATCAAGTCGGCCGGCATTTCGCTGCTGCGCTTCATGCGGCCGCTCTTCCTGGTCACCATCGGCATCTGCGCCATGGCCTTCACCTTTGCCAACTACATCATCCCGGTGGCCAACCTCAAATCGAGGACCCTGCTGACCGACATCGTCAATGCCAACCCGGCCTTCGACCTGAAGGAGGGCATTTTTTACGACAAGATCACGGGCTTTGCCATCAAGATCGGTAAAAAGGAAAAGAACGACTCCATCATCCGCGATATCGTCATTTATGAACAGGGCGGCGGCCTGCAGGACAACTTCATCGTGGCCAAGGACGGCGTCATGCGCCTCTCGGCCAACAAGCGTTTTTTGGAGTTCGTGCTCAAGGACGGCTGGCGCTACCAGGAGCGGGGCAGCGCTTACAGCACCAATACCGAGTTTATCCGCCTGGGCTTTAAGGAATACAACAAGCAGTTCGACCTCAGCGCCTTCCAGTTCCAGCGTACCGGCGACAGCGTGTACAAGAACAACCAGCGCATGCTGAGCATCCGCCAGCTCGACAAGGCGATCGACTCCCTGAAAAAAGACAACCGCAAGTACGAGGAGCGCCTCCAAAAGGAAGCCGGCGTTTCCCTGGGCTTTTACCCGTACCTCGACAGTACCTGGCCCAAGCTGAAGCAGGATGTCACGATCAGCAGCTTCGACAAGATGATCCCCGATTCGGTGAAGGAGCAGGTAAAGCAGTCGGCCATCAACCGGGTGGACGGCCTGCGCTCGGGCAACGAGGTGGTGCTGGCCGAGTATAAGGACAAGAAAAGGGGCTTGCGCCTGCACGAGATCGAGTGGCACCGCAAGCTGGCCCTGTCGCTGGCCTGCCTGGTGCTGTTCATGATCGGCGCTCCGCTGGGGTCGATCATCCGCAAGGGCGGGCTGGGCAGCCCGCTGATCTTTTCGATCGTGTTCTTCATGGTGTTTTACTTTTTGAGCACCACGGGCGAAAAGCTGGCCAAGGAAGGCTCGCTGGCCCCCGCCGTGGGCATGTGGCTGGCCACCTATGTGCTGGTGCCCATCGGAATTTTTCTGACCATTACGGCCATGAGGGACTCGCAGTTGTTCAATAAGGACGTTTATTTGCGTATCTGGCGCAGGATCCGCTCACTTTGGCAGCGAAATTGAGCGCCAACCTACTAATCCTTAAATTTTATCGTACAACCATGGCACCATTAACCTCCCGCAGGCAGTTCCTGTTCCAGTCGGCCAAGGCCGGCCTGGGCGTTTGTATCGGTTCGTCCGTATTGTCCTCCTGTTTCCTTACTTCCCGCATGGGTACCGGCAAGTACCGCACGTTTTTCGAGCAGCAGCCCCTGCCGTACGCCTACGGCTCGCTGAGCGAAGCCATCGACGGCACCACGATGGAGATCCATTACACCAAGCATGCGGCCGGCTATGCCCTGAACCTGCAGGATGCCGCCCGGAATGAGAACGTGGACCGCAACGAACCCCTGGAAAAAGTATTGAACCGTATTTCGAAATATACCACCAAGATGCGCAACAATGCCGGCGGCCACTACAACCACGAGCTTTTTTGGAAATGCATGGACCCCAACGGCGGCGGGCGTCCCTCGGGCAAGCTGGCAGCGGCCCTGGACGAAAGCTTCAACACCTTCGACAGCTTCAAGACCCAGTTTACCGAGGCCGGCAAGAACCGTTTTGGCAGCGGCTGGGCCTGGCTGATCCTGGACCGCGATAAAAAGCTGCGCATCGGCTCTACCCCCAACCAGGACAATCCCCTGATGGACGTTTCGGAATTCAAGGGCTTTCCCCTGCTGGGCCTCGACGTCTGGGAACACGCCTACTACCTGCGCTACCAGAACAAGCGCCCCGATTACATCGCCAACTGGTGGAAAGTGGTGAACTGGAAATACGTGCAGGAACGCTATGAGACGGCTATCTGATAGAAGGAATTTGTTAATTGGTTAATGGGTTAATGGGTTAATGGGGATATTTGGAATTAGAAGAATCTTTTCATTGTCAAGACCTAATACCCCAATTAACCAATTAACCCATTAACCAATTCCCAAAAAACCTACTTTCGTAGATGCTTACCAAGAAAGCTTATTATGCCTTCCAGGCGCTGACCCACCTGGTGGAAAAGTATAACGAGGGGCCGGTGCTGATCTCCGAGATCTCGGAAGCCCGGCAGATTCCCCTGAAATTTTTGGAGAACATCCTGCTGGAGCTGAAAAATGCCGGTATCCTGGACAGCAAGAAAGGAAAGGGCGGCGGCTACTTTTTGAAGGCGCACCCGGCCCAAACGAGGCTGGCCACCGTTTTTCGCATCATCGAAGGGCCCATTTCCATGCTGCCCTGCGTGAGCATGTACTTTTACCGCAAGTGCGACAACTGCAACGAAAAGTTCTGCGGGCTCCACAATACCATGGAAAAAGTGCGGGACGCCACCCTCAATATCCTGGAGAATTCGACACTGGAAGACCTCGTCATCAACCGCGACAGCCCCATATTACAATAAAAAAGGAAGTCTACCTGTTTGGTAGGCTTTTTAAGAATCCCTAATATTGCACTCATTCATCACTTTAAAACCAACCTTATGTCATTACGTTTAGGAGATATAGCCCCTAACTTTAAAGCCAAAACCACCATTGGAGAGATTGATTTTCATGAATTTCTCGGCGACAGCTGGGGCCTGCTGTTCTCGCACCCCGCCGATTTTACACCTGTTTGTACCACTGAGCTGGGCCGTACTGCCCTGCTGGGTGACGAGTTTTCCAAACGTAATGTGAAAGTACTGGCGCTGAGCGTGGACCCCGTAGACCAGCACCTGGTGTGGGTAAACGACATCAACGAAACGCAGAACTGCTCGGTAAACTTCCCCATCATTGCCGACGAAGACCGCAAAGTGGCTGAGCTGTACGATATGATCCACCCCAACGCTTCGGAAAAAGCAACCGTTCGTTCCGTATTCATCATCGGTCCCGATAAGAAAGTGAAGCTGACCCTGACCTACCCGGCTTCTACGGGTCGGAACTTCTTCGAGATCCTGCGCGTGATCGACTCGCTGCAACTGACCGCTAACCACAGCGTCGCTACCCCCGCCAACTGGAACCAGGGCGAGGACGTGATCGTTGTGCCTTCGATCACTACCGAAGACGCCGTAAAGAAATTCCCCAAGGGCGTGAAAGTGGTAAAGCCCTACCTGCGCTATACGCCCCAGCCCAACATCGACTAAGCGGGCCCCGGCCGATAGGCTTTAACATTTAAAAACTAAATTAAAAGTGCACCTTTGCGGTGCACTTTTGATTTAATAACAATTAAAGTGCACCTTTGCGGTGCATTTTAACATAAAGGATCGGAGTTTAAGTTGCTTATGGAGCATTTATCACAATTACAGGAAGCTTTTGCCACTCTTCCTGTGGAAGAAGCCCTGAAACGGACCGTGGACCTGTTCCCCGGCCTGGTCAAATTCTCTACTTCCCTGGGCCAGGAAGACCAGGTGCTGACGGATATCATCGCCCGCAACAAAATTGGGGTCAACATCTTCACCCTCGACACCGGCCGCCTCTTTGGCGAGGTATACGACCTTTGGGAAAAAACCGAGGCCCGCTATAAAATAAAGATCGACGCTTACTATCCCCAGGCCCAGGCCCTGCAGGATATGGTGAACGACAAAGGCATCAACCTGTTTTACGAGTCGGTGGAAAACCGCCAGACCTGCTGCGGCATCCGCAAGGTGGAGCCCCTGAACCGGGCCCTCAAAGGAGCGGCCGTGTGGATCACCGGCCTGCGCGCTTCGCAGAACGATCACCGCAAATCCATCCCCATGGTGGAGTGGCTGCCCGAAAAAAATATGTATAAGATCAACCCGCTGCTGCACTGGTCTTATGAAGACATCCTGGATTACATCAAAAAAAATAACGTCCCCTACAACCCCCTGCACGACAAGGGCTTTATCAGCATCGGCTGCGCCCCCTGCACCCGCGCCATCGAGCCGGGTGAAGACCCCCGCGCCGGCAGATGGTGGTGGGAAGTTTCCCATAAAGAATGCGGTTTGCATTTGGTAAAATAAAGAGTATGAGCGAACAAAATATATTCCCCAGAGAGCTGGAGCACGAGGCTATTTACATCATGCGTGAAGTGGCCGCCCAGTTCGAGCGTCCGGTACTGCTGTTCTCGGGCGGAAAAGATTCCATTACACTGGTACGTCTGGCCATCAAGGCCTTTTACCCGGCTAAGGTTCCCTTCCCGATGCTGCACATCGATACCGGCCACAACTTTCCCGAGACCATCGAGTTTCGCGACTGGCTGGCCAAAGAATCGGGCATGCAGCTGATCGTCCGCTACGTGCAGGATTCCATCGACCAGGGAAAGGTAAAAGAGGAAACCGGTAAATATGCCAGCCGCAACATGCTGCAGACGGTAACCCTGCTCGACGCCATCGAAGAGGGCAAGTACGACGCCTGCATCGGCGGCGCCCGCCGCGACGAGGAAAAGGCCCGCGCCAAGGAACGCATCTTCTCCGTACGCGACGACTTCGGCCAGTGGGACGCCAAAAAACAGCGCCCCGAACTGTTTGATATGCTGAACGGAAAGATCAACGTCGGCGAGAACGTACGGGTGTTCCCGATCTCCAACTGGACGGAGCTGGACGTGTGGAATTATATTAAGGAAGAAAACATGGCCATCCCCTCCATCTATTACTCGCACCAGCGGCAGATCATCGAACGCGATGGCATGTACTGGCCGGCCTCTCCCTTCCTGAACACCACGGAAGACGAAGTGCCCTTCGAGGCTACCGTACGCTTCCGTACCGTGGGCGACATGACCTGTACCGCCGCCGTACTCTCCGAAGCCGTTACCATCGACAAGATCATCGAAGAGATCAAGGAAGCCACCATCTCCGAAAGGGGCGCCCGCATTGATGATAAGCGTTCCGAGGCAGCTATGGAAAAGCGCAAGCAGGTGGGTTATTTCTAACCCGATGGGGATAAACCGTAATTCGTAAATCGTAAATCGAACCTATATAAATGGATGTTTTAAGATTAGCTACTGCAGGTAGCGTGGATGATGGAAAAAGTACGCTTATCGGCCGTTTGCTGTACGATACCAAGTCCATCACAAAAGACAAGCTGGAAGCAGTAGAAGCCTCCAGTAAACGCAAGGGCCTGGACTTCGTGGACCTTTCGTTACTGACCGATGGCCTCATCGCCGAGCGCGAACAGGGCATTACCATCGATGTGGCGCACATTTATTTTTCTACCGATAACCGCAAGTATATCATTGCCGATACCCCGGGCCACGTGGAGTATACCCGCAACATGATCACCGGCGCTTCCCATGCCGAGGCTTCCATTGTGCTGGTAGACGCCCGCAACGGCGTATCCGAGCAAACCCGCCGCCACCTGTTCATCTCCTCCCTGCTGGAGCTGCAGAACGTGATCGTGGCGGTGAACAAAATGGACCTGGTCAACTTCGACGAGGCCGTTTTCAACGCCATTGTGGCCAATGTACAGGAGATCGCCTCCAAGATCGGCTATAAAGGCAGCCTGACCTTCATTCCCCTGGCCGCCAAGTACGGCGACAACGTAGTGGCGCTTTCTCCTAAAATGCCCTGGTACACCGGCAAACCCCTGCTGGAATACCTGGAGACCCTGCCGGTACACGAAAAGGACGAGACCCTGCCGGCCCGTTTCCACGTGCAATCGGTGATCCGCCCGCACAGCGAAGAATACCATGACTTCCGCGGCTATGCCGGCAAGCTGGTGAGCGGCACCCTGGAAGTAGGCCAGGCCGTCGTGGCCCTGCCTTCCATGCGCCAGTCGACCATCAAGTCCATCTACGCAGGCCTGAACAAGGTAGCCAAAGGCCACGCCAGCGAAAGCCTCAACATCGAGCTCAACGACGATATCGACGTGAGCCGCGGCAACACGCTGATTGCTGTAGGCAACTCCTGCAAGCACTCCATTACCTTCAAGGCGAAGCTGACCTGGATGGACGAGCAGTCGCTGACCGTTGGAAAAGCCTTCCTGCTGCAGCACGGTGTCAACCGCGTGAAAGCCAAGGTCACTTCCTTCAGCCACGTGATCGACATGAACACCATCGAGGAAAAAAGCGATGTAAAGGAATTTAAACTCAATGATATCGGCGAGGTGATGATCAAAACCGCCAAGCCCATTTTCGCCGACGAGTACAAGGAGAACCCGCACAACGGTGCCTTTATCCTGATCGACGAGTTCAGCAACAATACCGTTGCCGTTGGATTTATTACGGCCCTGTAGCAGCGCTGGTAATTATATATATGTTCTTGACGCCCCGGGTTTTCCCGGGGCTTTTTTTTGCCCGAAGCCCCAGGCTGTCGGGCCATTTTTTTTATGGCCCTGCCGGTAGCGATTCCGATGATAGGGATCCCTTAAGGATTTATTTAGCAGGAATTAGGTGTATTTAGCATTTCACATAAGTGATTGTCAAGATCTTACTAAGTGTTTTAGGTATAATTCTAAAATAAGTTTACTGCGTAAGTTATTTAAAACTAGCTAAGTAAAATTGTTTAAAATAAGTGGTACTTCTTAGTTGGTGATAAGTAAATTAATCCTACTTTTGAGTAAGAAATAGCGGGCTGGGCAGTTAAAAGCGCTGGCTTTCCTACTTCCTCCGCCTTCCCACCAAACAGTCAAACCTAAAACACTGCATATGAAAACTCTGTACCCTACAGGCATGAAAGCTGCCTTGATTTTTTTCCTTTCCTTCCTGGGAGCACGCTCCCTGAATGCCCAAGTCGTAACCATTAAAGATGTGGCTCCTTCCAGCATTACTTCAACAGGAACCGGTACTGCCTGGACGATTCCGGCGCCGAGTTCAAACTCTGGAAAGTATGCCACCTTGTCTTTTGGCCTCCAGAAGTCAGGCGACACGTCTCAAAATCTCAATGCCACCTTTAGTTTTTCTTCCAATCCTCTTGCATCCAATTATATTCCCATGAACGCCGAGGTAAGGGGCATTGAAGTAACCATCGGGCGTAAGTATCTTCAGGTGCAAGGTCCGGGTAGCGCCAATGGTGGCCTTGGAAATGGAACAATAGCTGACCGCAGAGTTACCTTGATAAAGTCAGGTGTTATACTAAACAACTTATCTGCTGCTCAGGTATGGCCGTTAACGACGGAACAAGCCATCACGTTTGGCGGCCCATCCACTACATCGGGTGCCACGACGGTATGGTCCGGTTCGGAATTGATAGCCAATCCCCTGGTTGTACGCCTTGTGGTTGCAAACGGAAACTCGCATGCTACCCAGGCAGACATTAGTTATATTAAAGTAAATATCCATTACGTTGTGGTGGAGCACATTGTAACTCCGCTGACCTGGGTTTCTTTCCAAGGCAAGAAAAATGGCAAAGGCGTGCAATTGGACTGGGAAACCGCTGATGAAGTGAATACCCAGAGCTTTGCCGTGGAGCGCAGCACGGACGGCAAATCCTGGAAGACCATCGGTACGCTGGCCAGCCTGGGCCAAAGCCGCAACAACTATACCTTCAGCGACGATGCTCCGCTGACCAGGAACTATTACCGCATCCAACAGATCGATATCGACGGACAGTCCACCTATTCCAAAACCGTGACCGTAGCGACAGAAGCACTGGCAGCAGGCGGCAGCCTCGGCATAGCTCCCAACCCTGCGGCTTTCGGCCGGGTTTCCCTGACGGTGAATGATGCCAGCCTGTTATCGGGCGAGGTGCTGGTAAAGGTAACCGACCTGTCCGGCAAGATCGTTTACCTGGCACGTACAGCTGCCGCACCGACCCTGTCGGTTGTCAGCAACGGCTTTAAGCCTGGCCTGTACCTGGTAAGCGTACAGAACCTGCATAAAGCTGTGTCTTCCAAATTGTTGGTACCGTAAATTAGAGACAGCGATAGAAAAGAAAAAGACCGGCCCAACAGCCGGTCTTTTTCTTTTTTTATTTGTTTGATGCCTTTTGCAACTGATTCAGCACGGCCCGCAGGTCTTTGGGCAGTTCGGCCTTCAGGTCGTATTCCTTCCCGCCCAGCGAAAACTTCAGCCACCAGGAATGCAGCCCCAGGCGGCCGAGGAGGGGGCGCTCCGCCTCCTCGCTTTTCGACAGGTGGTAATTCTTCTTGATGGTAGACACCAACACGGGCTTACCGTCGCCATAGAGTTCGTCGCAGACAATGGGGTGGCCCAGGTGTTTCATGTGCACACGGATCTGGTGGGTGCGGCCGGTATGGATCCGGAACTGCATCCAGCTGAAAAGCCGGAAGCTCTCCACCACTTCGTAATCGGTTACCGAAGGCTTGCCTTTGCGGTTCACGGCCATCATCCCCTTTTTTACGGGATGTTCGATAATGCCCATGTCGATGGTGCTGGAGGGCGGAACAGGCTTACCCAGCACCAGTCCCTGGTAATACTTTTCCACCTCGCGTCCTTCAAACAGCTGCGAGAGCTGTTTGTGGGCGCTCTCGTTGCGGGCAAAAACCACGATGCCGCTGGTATCGCAGTCGAGGCGGTGCACGGTGAAGATCTCACCGTAGGCCGCTTGCAGATGATTCTTGAGGGAGATGTTTCCTTTGCGGTCGGGGATGGTCAGCAGGCCGGAGGGCTTGTTAATCGCCACCAGCTGCTCGTCTTCCCAGATAATGTATTCGCTGATCTTCATTATAATATTCCGAAACTTAAATCCTGTTCATTCGTAAAACCCGGTGGGGATTTACTTCTTTCCTTTTTTAAAATATTTCAGGTCCCGCACCTCTCTGTCGGTGAGGAGGCGCCATTTGCCCCGTTCCACGTTCTTTTTGGTCAGGCCGGCAAACATGACGCGGTCCAGCGCCTTGACGTCGTAGCCAAAGTGTTCGAACAGGCGGCGGACAATGCGGTTGCGGCCGGTATGGAGCTCCACGCCGATCTTGGTTTTGTCGCCGGCATCGGTATATCCCAGCACGTCCACGTAGGCCATGCCGTCTTCGAGGTTCACGCCTTTGAGGATCTCGTCGAAATGCTTGCGTTCCAGGGGCTTGTCGAGGGTGACGGCGTACACCTTTTTAATTTCGTGGCTGGGGTGGGTGAGTTGCTGGGCCAGTTCGCCGTCGTTGGTCAGCAGCAGTACGCCCGAGGTATTGCGGTCCAGCCTTCCTACCGGGTACACCCGTTCGGTGGTGGCCTGTTTGATCAGGTCCAGCACGGTTTTGCGTTGCTGGGGGTCGTCGGTGGTGGTAAGGTAGTCCTTGGGTTTGTTCAGTAAAATGTACACGAGGTCGGCAACGGGGACCACTTTTTTGTTGGCCACTTTCACGTCATCCGAAGGAGTCACTTTGTGGCCGGGTTCGGTAACGACTTCGCCGTTCACTTTCACCTTGCCGCTTTTGATGATGTCGGCGGCTTCGCGGCGCGAGCTCACGCCGCTATGCGCCAGGTATTTGTTCAGGGGCATCAGTCCGGCCTCGGCAGCGGTGGTCACGGGCTTCGCGGTTTTGCCGGTTTTGGCGGTCTTGCCGGGGGCTTTGATGGTTTTGCCGGGCGCCTTGGCGGGGGCTTTGGTGCCTGCTGCTTTCGGTTTCAGTTCCAGCTTTTTCGTGGGGGCCGTCCGGGTTTTGGCCGGGGCTTCCGCCTTATTCGCCTTCGGGGCGGCCGTGCGGGGCTTCAGTTCCAGGTTTTTGGGCCGGGATCCTTCGGCAGCAGGTTTGGAACGGGATACGCCCGTGGAGGTTCTGGAGCGGGATCCTTCCGAAGCGGCTTTGGTCCTGGAGGTGCCTGCGGATGTCCGGGACCGTGGGGTGTCGGAGGAGGCTTTGGTTACTCTTCTGGCCGGGCGTTCCTCTTCCTGGCGGAAGGAGGTCTTCGCCTTCTTCGGGCCGCGGGCCGGGGTGCGGAACTCGTCCCTTTCGGCGCGGACCTGTCTTTTCCGCTGAGCAATCGCCTCTTCCCGTTCCTTTTTATATTTCCGTTTTTGCTGGCGTAACTCTTCCTTCTTCGCAGCGCCTTTTTTCTCCTGGTTTATAAACTTTTCAAACCCCGATTTCTTTTTCATTTTAGATGTATATGGTGCAAAAGTAAAAAAGGCCGTGCAGTGCACGGCCCTTTTATTTGGCGGGCTTGCAAAAGGGCCGGTTCGTTAGAGGTTACGGGCGGCTTTTTGCTTACGCAGGTTTTCCATTTTCTGGTTCTGTTCGGCGGTCAGCACCTTTTTTACCTGCTCCTGCTGTTGTTTTCTCAGGTCTTCGAGTTTGGACCTTTTCTGGTCCTGGCTCAGGGAGGCGTCGTTGCGCAGGGCTTCCATCCGGGGGCGGTACTGCTGGTGGATGGCGGCTACTTTTTGCTTCTGGTCGGCAGAGAGGCCCAGTTCTTCGGGCAGTTGTCCGCGTTGGAAGCGGCCGTCACCCATGCCGGGACCGCGTCCTTCTTTTCGATCGCCTTTTCTTTCACCCTTGCGGTCTTTCCATTCGGCTTTGTTCTCTTTCCAGGCTTCTTTGTTCTTGGCCAGCTGCTGCTTTTGGGCGGAGGTGAGCACGGATTCGTATTCGGCTTTGAACTTTTGCTGCAGGGCATCCCGGCGTTTCGTTCTTTCGGCTTCACTCAGCTTGTCCTGTTTTTTCAGGTCTTCCAGTTGCTTGCGGTGGTTTTCGCGGATGGATTTCATACGGGCTTTCTGGTCTTCGGTCAGGTTGAGCTCGTCACCGGCAAATTTGCCTTGTTTGTGGGCATGGGGGCGTGGAGCTGGGGTGGTAGTATTTTGGGCGTGCACGGCGGCAAAGGAGCAGGCAACGATAAGGGCAGTAGTGATCAGTCGTTTCATATCTGTTTTTTATTTTTTTAAAAGAACAAATAACAGACCCTAACCGGCAGGTTAGGTTTAAGCGGAAATAAGGCCGGAAGGGTTAATTATGGTTAAAGCCCTGTGCCAGGGAGGAAATAAAAAAGGCACCCATCGAAGTGATGCGTGCCCTGAGTAAAAATATAGTGATCGTTGTTTGCGCTAAGCGTTGGCGGCCTGTGCCTTGGCACCCTCGCCCTTATTTGCCAGCTGGCCGCAGGCGGCATCGATGTCGCGGCCCCGGCTGCGGCGCAAGCGGGCGTTCACCTTATGCTTTTCGAGGTACTGCATGAAGGCGGTCATACGTTCCTCGCTGGGCTTGGTGAAGCGGGCAAATTCGATGGGGTTGTATTCGATAATATTGACCAGGTCGGCGGGCACCTGCCGGTAGATCTTAATCAGCTCGTCGGCATCCCTGTCGCTGTCGTTGAAGTCGTTGAACAGGATGTATTCGAGGGTGATCTCGTTTTTAGTTTGCTTGTAAAAATGGTTCAGGGCCTCCACCAGCGCCTTGAGGTTGTTGGACTCGTTGATGGGCATGATCTCGTTGCGCTTGGCGTCGTTGGCGGCATGCAGCGACAGGGCCAGCTTAAAGCGCACCTGGTCGTCACCCAGCTGGCGGATCATTTTGGCCACCCCGGCGGTGGAAACGGTAATGCGGCGCGGGCTCATGGCCAGGCCATCCTCGGCCGTAATGCGCTCGATGGCTTTGAGCACGTTCTTATAGTTCAGCAGGGGTTCGCCCATGCCCATAAACACGATGTTGGAGAGCTTTTTCCCGTACACCTTCTCGCTTTGCTGGTTGAGCAGCACCGCTTCGTCGTAAATTTCGTCAAAGTCGAGGTTGCGTTTACGGTCGATATAGCCGGTCGCACAGAAGCGGCAGCTCAACGAGCAGCCGATCTGCGAGGAAACGCAGGCGGTGAAACGGCTTTCGGTAGGGATCAGCACCCCTTCGCACAGGTGGCCTTCGTGGGTCTTGAACCGCGATTTCACCGTGCCGTCGGCACTGTACTGGGTAGCGTCCACGGCCAGGGACGGCAGCGTAAAATGGTCGCCCAGCTTCTGGCGCAGGTCTTTGCTCAGGTTGGTCATGTCGGCAAAACTTTGCGCGCCCTTCTGCCACAGCCATTCCCATACCTGTTTGGCCCGGAACTTCTTTTCGCCAAGGGTTGTAAAGAATTGTTCCAGTTCTTCCAGGCTCAGATGCCGGATGTTCTTAGGTGCCGTTTTTATCATCCGGCAAAGATAATTAACCCCTCACAACCTTTAAGGAGGGTGCTGTTAAAGTTAGGCGGGGAGTTTACGAGTTCCATATGGGCGCCAGCAACGCGTAAACTCGTAAACTTGTAAACTCGTAAACTCCAAATTTATGCGACCTGTCTACATAATCGATGCCGTCCGTACCCCTATAGGAAAATACGGGGGCGTACTGAGTACTGTGCGGCCCGACGACCTGCTGGCCCATGTGCTGAAGGCCCTGCTGGCAAGAAATAGGGAGGTGGACCCGCAGGCCATCGAGGACGTGCTGGCCGGAGCCGCCAACCAGGCCGGCGAAGACAACCGCAACGTAGCCCGCATGGCGGCCCTGCTGGCGGGACTGCCCCCGACGGTGGCGGGCTGCACGGTCAACCGGCTGTGCGCCTCCGGCCTGCAGGCCCTTATGGACGGGACGCGGCAGATCCGCTGCGGCGATGCGGAGCTGGTCATCGCTTGCGGGGTGGAAAGCATGAGCCGGGCGCCCTTTGTGCTGGGCAAGGCTTCGACCCCTTTCCAGCGCTCCGCCGAAGTATTCGATACCACCCTGGGCTGGCGGTTTGTCAACCCCGCGCTGGCGGCGGCCTACCCGCCCTACAGCATGGGCGAAACGGCGGAGAACGTTGCCCGGCAGTGGCAGGTTTCCCGAGAGGCGCAGGATGCCTTTGCCTTTCAGTCGCAGGAGCGGTATTTTGCCGCCCTGGAGGCGGGGAAATGGCAGGCGGAAGTGGTACCGGTTGACGTGGCGGGCGTACCGGTGGAACAGGACGAGCACCCGCGAAGGACCAGTATGGACAAGCTGGCCTCCCTGAAGGCGGCCTTTGCGGCGGGCGGAACGGTGACGGCGGGCAATTCGTCGGGCATCAATGACGGGGCGGCGGCCCTGTTGCTGGCCGGTGAGGAGGCGGTGCGCCGCTTCGGGCTAAAACCGCTGGCCAAGGTAGTATCCATGGCGGTGGCGGGCGTGGATCCGGCCGTTATGGGCATTGGCCCGGTGCCGGCCACGCAAAAGGCCCTCGGCCGGGCCGGCCTTACCGTGGACCAGCTGGACCTGGTGGAGCTGAACGAAGCCTTTGCGGCCCAGGCCCTGGCCTGCATCCGCGACCTGGGCCTTGACCCCGGCCGGGTGAATGTCAACGGGGGCGCCATTGCCCTGGGGCATCCGCTGGGGTGCAGCGGGGTGCGCTTGTCCGTTACCCTGCTGCACGAAATGCAGCGCCGGGGCAGCCGCTACGGCCTGGCCACCATGTGTGTGGGGGTAGGGCAGGGCGCTTCGGTGATTTTCGAGGCCTGCAGGTAGGGGAGCGGGCGGATGGTACCGGAACGTTCCCTGTTTTCCGGCGCAGCTTCCTCAATTAGGAAGCATTCTTCCCCGCCCGGCAGGCAGGGGGGCGCATAAAAAAAGGTCGCCCCCGGCGACCTGCTGTTCTGTTGAAAAAGCTTGGTAAATCTACTTCCCTGCTTACGCCACTTCCATTTCGGCGGCCTCGTGTTCGTTTTCACCTGCATTCTCCTGAGCACTCTCCTGGCCTTCGCGGGGAATCCAGGTGATGATCAGCTGAAACTTCGTGTTCATGCTCAATTTGTAGTCGTTGCGGGAAAAGATTTCCTTCACGGCATTGTCCTGCAGCAACACGGCGGCCAGGTCCTTGGCCACGGCTGAAGCGATCACGACATTGGTTACCCTGCCGTTGCTGAACTGAATATTGAACTTGCTTCCGGTCTTGCGGTTAATGCCTGCCCGTTCGAAGTCGGTGATATTCATGCCCAGGGTTTGTTCGCCGGAAAGAGCTTTTTTCAGCAGAATCCTGATGATCGGCAAATACTTGTTCCAGATTTGTGTGTACATAACAGTTTTTATTAGTTCGGCAGGAGGTCGTCCTGCAAAAAAGTATTCGTGGGCAAGCAATGTTATTGTCCGGCTTATGTTCCTGACCGGCCGGTTTCCGTCTTCGACCGCCGCAACAAAGGTGCCATGAAGCCCCCTTTTTGAGGCGAATGGGCGATTACGCTAAAAAAAAGCCCGGAACAAACCCGGGCTTTTCTGGAAGAAAAAGCAGTTGCTTAGAATCTTTTTTTATAGCCGCCGTTGTTCCCGTAGCCGCCGCTGTTGCCGAAGCTGCCGCTGCGGGCGGGACGGTCTTCTTTCGGGCGGGCTTCCATGACTTTCATGGCCCGGCCGTCGACGGTGGCGCCGTTCAGTTCAGCCACGGCTTTTTCCGCCTCGGCGCCCTGGGGCATTTCCACGAAACCAAAACCACGGCTCTGGTTGGTAAATTTGTCAATAATTACTTTGGCAGAGGTTACTTCGCCATAGGCTGCAAAAAATTCCCGCAGGTCTTCATCCTGTACGTTGTAGCTTAAATTGGAAACGTAAATGTTCATGTTCTTTTTTTCAGAAAATCAATAATTGTGAGACGCGGCAAAAACGTAAAGGAAACGAACGAGTAGCGAAACTTACAGATTGTTCAATGTACGAAATGCAATGCTCAAATTGTCGGCGCGAAGATACGGACAATCCGGCGGAAAAGGGAAGAAGAATAGAAATCATTTGTTAAGATGCCCGGGCAGGATAATGCCGGATGGCAGGCGGCAAACAGGGGCGAACTGCAGCCGGCCGGCACCCGGCACGGGAGGGTAGGGAGGAGGGCCGCGGCCCTTAGTTTTCACTGAAGGCGTTGCGGGCAACCATATCCAGGTCGAACAGGCAAAGCATTTGCAAAATGTTGGAGCCGTGCACCAGTATCTTGCCGGTGCATTCGTGGTGAAACCGGCGGCTGTCCTTCTCTTTTACAAAGCAAATCTTGTAGTGGTCTTCTTCGTTGATCAAATAAAAGGTCATATAGAAAGTTTGGGGGTCAGGAAACGGGAAGCGGAGGGCGCAGCCGCCCGCTGTGGCCGTATCAGGGCCGAATTTCCGGGGCGGAAGCGCCGGCCACAGCACCCGCCACGGAAAAGGAACCTCGCTGCAACGGGCAGTACGTACGACAGGTATATATTATCTTTTTCATGGTTTGTTTTTTAGGCCGGCGTATGCCGCTTTTTTGGGTGTAATCTGTTCAAAACCATAAAAGGGAAACACCCAAAAGGGCTTTTTTTAAAAAATATTCCGGGTGTTTTTTTGAAGGAATGTTGGTACCTTTAGTCTTCACTGCCGTCGTTATAAAGACTCTCCACCTGTTCCACCTGCTGTCAGTCGGATTTATGATTACAGCAGTACTCTTGATAGTCATTGGTAATAATTCTGCTAACTATGCCTAACGAAGAAGAAATAACAATCATCCAAGGTTTGCGATCCGGAGGAATTGAACGGCGTCGTTTTGAAAACATCCTGTGGCAGCGGTTTTCCAGCTTTATCTACTGGGGGGTGACCAAGTACAACCTTCCCAAAGACGAGATCCGGCTGGCGTATGATGACGCGATCTGTTCGGTCATCACCAATATCGTTACCGGCAAATACCAGCCCGATGCCGGCGCCCTGCTGAAAACCTATGCCGAGACCATCTTCCACCACAAGTGCATCGACCATATCGGCCGGAGCCGCAAAACGGCGGGCAGCAAAGCCACCGAAAAGCAAAACCTGAAGCACCCGCAGCCGATCCAGGACAGCCTGGCGGATATGCTGCCCGATGATGTAAAAAACGTAGTGGAAGAAATCATCGAGCGGGAGGAACACTCCAAAATGAGAAAATGCCTGGAAAAAGTAGGCGACGTATGTAAGGAGATCCTGCGGTTGTACGCAGGCAGTTATAAAGACAGGGAAATAGCCGTGATGATGCGATACAATTCAGCCGATGTCGTCAAGCAAACCCGGTATCGTTGCATGGAAAAACTTAGTGAGTACTATCTTAACCTGTACAAATATGAATAGCGCCCTTAATTATATAGACCGTTATTTCCAGCATGAGCTGGTCCCGGCCGAAAAAAAGGAGTTCGAAAGCCGGTGTTTGTCGGATCCCGCCTTTGCCCAGATGGTCGCCTTTTACGTGTCGCTGCACGACCACCTGCGCGGCCAGTGGGCCGAGCAGAAAAAACGCGAGTTTGCCCTGCTGGAGGAAGCCGATCCCTCCGCGCTGGATTCCTATTACGCCAACTTCCAGCCCACCGGTGAGTTGCCTCCCTGCCTGGCAGAAGAGCCTGTATACCCGGCCCTGCACAAGGTGACCGCCGAAGGCAGCACGGGCGGCCTGCTGCCCGCCGAGGAGGAAGTGCCTTCCATTGCCCCGGCTACCGGCAAGGTGCGGCACATGCCGCTCTGGTCCAAGCTGGCGGTGGCGGCAGCCGTGGCCGGCGCCCTCCTGTTCACGGTTCCCTGGCTGATGCGCAGCGGTAAGGAGAACCAGGACCTGGCCCACCAACAACCGGTGCAACAGGTCGACCAGCCTGCCGGTCCTGCGCGGCCCCCGGTTCAGGAACCTGCCGGCGCCCCCCCGGTAGCGGTCGTTCCCCAGGACAAAAAAGAGCCGAAAGCCGCCGAACAGCCCTCCCGGAAGCTCGATAATGCCGAACTGCACCGCCTCTATGCCCGCAACTATAAGCCCGACGAACTGCCCGAGGAAGGCCGCGAGCTGATGGCCGCCGCCTTTGACAGCTACGAAACCGGCAGCTACAACCACGCCCGCCGCGAATTCGAAAAGGCCATCGAGGTCATGCAGGAGCTTACGTCCCGCACACCCGAAAGCAAAGCGGAAGAAGAAGAAAAGAACCGCCTGCTCTTTTATGCCCGCTATTATAATGCGCTCAGCTACCTGGGCGAGGGTAAAACCGCCAAAGCCATCACGGAGCTGAAGGCCCTGAAAGAAAGCCCCGATAAGTTTTGGCAGGGCAAAAAGCAATGGTACCTGGCCCTGGCCTACCTGAAAGCCGGCGACGTGAAAAAAGCGGAACCGCTGTTGCGCCAGGTAGCCGCCAACAAGGATGCCGGCGCTTACCGCCAAAAGGCACTGAAGTTGAGCAAGTCGCTGACCGACGGTACCACCGCCTCCAAATAGCATCCGGATCCTGGTTCTTTTCCTTATAACTCCATCCATTTTTTATGAAAGAGTTATTAAAGAACGTGATCCTGTCTGCCATCATCCTGGTCGGGGCGTTGCTGGCTCCCGCCACCCAGGCAGGCGCCCAGCCCCCGCGGCACGACAGCCTGCGGCTGTTGCTGGCATACTTCCGCGACAATACCCGGGAGGAGCCGTTGCGCAAGGCCGTGCAGGAGGCCCTCGACCTCTATGCCGCCGACACGCTGACGGAACCCTTGTCCCTGAAGCTGTTGCAGGCCGACAGCCTGATGATGGCCCGCATCGTCAAGCCGGACCGGCCCCGGGTGCTGCTCTATACGGAGCTCCTGGTGCGGGCGCTGCAGCAGCTGCCCCCGCCCCATGAACACCTCTGTTATGCCGCCGGTCTGCACAAACTGGCCAACCTCCATAAAAGCATGGGCCGTTATGATCAGGCGCCCGCCCTCTACCAGCAGGCATTAGCCGTTTACCGGAAGACGGTGGGGGAGGAGCACCCGGCTTATGGCGCCGCCCTGAACGACCTGGCCAACCTGTACCGGAGCATGGGGCAGTACGACAAGGCCCTGGCGCTGCTGCAGCAGGCGCTGGCCGTATACCAGAAGACCCTGGGCACCACCCATCCCGATTATGCCAACGGCCTCAATAACCTCGCGTCGCTGTACAGCAACATGGGCCAGTACGAAAAAGCCCTGCCCCTGTACCAGCAGTCGCTGGCGATCCTGAAAAAGAACCCGGGGCCCAACCATCCCGACTACGCCTCGGGACTGAACAACCTGGCCAACCTGTATAAAAGCATGGGGCAGTTTGAAAAAGCCCTGCCCCTTTGCCTGGAATCCCTGGAGATCCGCCGGAAAGCCCTGGGCGAAGACCATCCTTCTTATGCCACCGGCCTGCACGGCCTGGCCAACCTGTATAAAAGCACGGGTGAATACGAAAAATCACTGCCCCTCTACCAGAAGGCCCTGGCCATCCGGAAAAAAACCATCGGCGAACAGCACCCCGAATACGGCACCACCCTCAATAACATGGCGTCCCTGTACCGGCTGATGGGCCAGTACGACAAGTCGCTGTCGTATTACCAGCGAGCCCTGGCTATCCGCAAAAAAGTGCTGGGCCCCGAACATCCCGATTATGCCTCCAGCCTCACCCACCTGGCCAATTTATACCGGACCATGGGCCAGTACCAGAAGGCGCTGCCGTTATACGAGCAGGCCCTGGCCATCCGCAAAAAGGTCCTCGGCGAAGCGCATCCCGATTATGCCAACGGGTTGAACAACCTGGCGTTTATCTACGCCCTCATGGGCCAGAACAGGAAGGCGCTGGTCCTTTACCGTCAGACCCTGGCCCTGCGGGAAAAGATCCTGGGCGACGACCATCCCAATTATGCCTTCAGCCTGAGCTACCTGGCCGACCTGTATGTGAAGGAGGGCCAGTACGAGGAGGCCAGGAAGACCTACGAGCAAGCCCTGGCCATTATTAAAAAGTCATTGGGCGAGGAGCACCCCGAATACGCTTCCAACCTGAACAGCCTGGGCCTGGTGTATCCCGAATTGAGCGGCGGCGCGGAAGCCTCCGCCCTGCTGACCCTGTCGGCCCGGATCTCGCTGAAGCACCTGCGCCAAACCTATACTACTTTGTCGGAGCAGGAGAAGATGGCTTTCCTGAACAAGCAGACCAGCCAGTTCGGCAGCCTTCCTTCGCTGTTGTTTGCCCGCTCCAAGGCCGACCCTACGGTGCTGCAGCAGGTATATGCCAATGAGCTGGTGCTGAAGGGGATGGTGCTGGAAGACCAACAGCAGGTGCTGCATGCCATCCGCAAAAGCGGCGACACCACCGCCCTGCAGCTCTACGAGCAGTGGCGCCTCCATAAAGCCTTTATCGGTGGCCAGTTGCTGCTGCCCAAGATCCAGCGGGTATCGTTTCTCGACAGCCTCCAGGAAGTGGCCAACGGCCTGGAGCAACAGCTTTCCCGGCGGGCGGCGGCCTTCCAGCACCTGCAGCGCAGCCAGTCCATTACCGCCGCCGAGATTGCTCAAAAGCTGCAGCCGGGAGAAGCAGCCGTAGAGTTTCTTCGCTTCCGCCTGTACCGCCACAAGCAGACCGACAGCATCATGTACGCGGCCCTGGTGCTGCTGCCCGGCGACAGCACCGCCCGCTTCGTGTCCCTGTTTGAAGAGCGGCAGTTGCTGCGGGTGCTGCAGCCTTCGCTGACGGCCAAAAGCGCCCTGACCCAGTATGCCGCTATCCAAAAGCTGTACGACAAGCCGGCCGGCAAGGCCCTGCACCCGCTCTACCGGCTGGTATGGAAACCGCTGGAGGAACACCTGGCCGGGGTGCGGACGGTGTACTATGCCCCGGTCGGCCTGCTGCACCGCATTGCCTTCCAGGCCCTGCGCAAGGATGCGGACCATTTCCTGATCGACTTCTACCAGCTGCGGCAGGTGCTCAGTACCCGTGCCGTGGTGCTGCACGGGGCCGAGCCCTCCCATTCGGCTTCCATTTCGCTCTGGGGCGATATCGACTATAATAAAGTGCCCGCGGCCTCCGCAGTGGCCCAATCGGTGAAGCGCCTGCTGCAGGCCGGCAGCGATACGGGGGCTTCTGCTTTTAATTTCTATACTGCCGACACCCGGGGCGCCCGCGGCGGGGCCTGGGGCGCCCTGCCCGGCGCCAAAAGGGAAATGGACAGCATCGGCCGCCTGTTCCGGGCGGCGGGCATGACCATTTCCATCGACAGCGGGGCCGTCGCCTCCGAAGAAACGTTCAAGGGCCTGTCGGGCAAAAGTCCGCAGGTGCTGCACCTGGCGACGCACGGCTTTTTCCTGCCCGTGGCGGGGGGCGCCCGGGAAGGGGAGCCTGAGGCCGGGGGCAATGTGTTTACGGTACAGCAGAACCCGATGTTCCGCAGCGGCCTGATCCTGGCCGGCGGCAACCACGCCTGGAAGGGCGAGCCTACACCGGCCGGGGCCGAGGACGGCATCCTGACGGCCTATGAAATTGCGCAGATGGACCTGAGCAATACGGATGTGGTGGTGCTGAGCGCCTGTGAAACGGCCCTGGGCGAGGTACAGGGCAACGAAGGGGTGATCGGGCTGCAACGGGCCTTTAAGCTGGCAGGTGTAAAGCAACTGGTGATGAGCCTGTGGCGCGTGCCCGATGAAGAAACCACGGAGCTGATGACCCTGTTTTACCGCCACTGGCTGGCCGGAAAGTCCACCCGTGATGCCTTCCGTGCAGCCCAGCAGGCCATGAAAGAAAAGCATCCCCCTTATTATTGGGCGGCCTTTGTGTTGGTGGAGTAACGAAAAGAGTTTACGGGTTTACGGGTTTCCTGCGGGCGCAAGCAACTCGTAAACCCGTAAACTCGCAAACGAATACGTCCTGATCCGTTAAAAGCCAATTTTTCCTAATGGGTATTCCTGACTTCTTTGTATTTTTAGCCCGCTATGCTGACAAAGTGGGGCAGACGAGCGATCCTGCCTGCCCGCGGGATGTGCAGGGACAGGTAGTTGGCACCGGTATCAGGTATTTCTTCAGAGCAGCTTTATTTCAGGCCCCGGTAAATTTCTTCCCTTTGTGCGGCCCCTGTTACCAGGAGTTTCGCGCAGGCACCAGCATGGAATGTTTTGAGTGGGCAGCTGGCGGGCTCCAGTGCGGTTGTCGCTGTGCCTTGTTTAATCCTTTACTACATGCTTATGAAACAGGTGCTTAAAAGATTTTTCCTGTTTGCCCTGATGGCAACAGGGGCCGGGTGCATGGGCATCGGCCCGGTTGCCGCCCAGCCTGCGGTTTTTGACAGCCTCCGCCAGGTGCTGTCGTATTACCAGGAACATTCCGCCTCCGGGCCCCTGCGACAGGCCATCGAGGAGATGCCCCACCTGTCCGCCCGCAGCGGGGTGGACGCTTTCCTTTCCAAAAAACTCCTTCTTATCGACAGCCTGCTGCTGGAGCATAGTTCGCTGGCGCCCTCCCAGGTGCTTTCCTATGCCACCTCCCTGAGCCAGGCGCTGCAGCCGCTGCCCCCGGCCCGGGAACATCCCGATTATGGCCTCAGCCTGTGTTACCTCGCCGCTTTATATGCAGAAGTAAACCAGCCGGAGAAAGCTTTACCCCTGGCCCTGCAGGCCCAGGCCATTGTGAAACAGGCGGTGGGGGAGGAGCATCCCGATTATGCCAAAACCTTGTTGGTCCTGGGGCATTGCTATAAAGGATTGCGGCTGTTTGATACGGCCCTCCCCTATTACCGGCAGGCCCTGGCGCTCCGCAAAAAATTGCTGGGCGAAAACCATCCCGACTATGCCGGCAGCCTGCACGCGCTGGGGTATTTATTTATCAAGCTGGGTAAGTATGAAAAGGCCCTGCCCCTGTTGCAAAAGGCGCTGGCCACCTGCGAGCGCTCCCTGGGAAGCGGGCATCCCCACTATGCCGTCATTTTAACGGACCTGGCCGACGTGTATAAATATGCCGGTCAGTTTGAAAAGGCGCTGCCGCTGTACCAGCAGGCCCTGGCCATCCGGAAGGCCGCCCTGGGCGACCTGCACCCCGAATACTCCTTCAGCCTGTACCGGGTAGGCCTCCTGTATGCCGAAGTGGGCCAGTACGAAAAAGCCCTGCCCCTGCTGCAGCAGGCACTGGTTGCCTGCCGGAAAACCCCCGGGGAGGAAACGGCTAAATACGCGGATATCCTCAAAAGCCTCGGCCTCGTGTACCAGGAAATGGGACAGCCGGATAAGGCATTGCAGTACTACCGGCAGTCGTTGGTCATCCGCAAAAAGGTCCTGGGCAGCAACCATCCCAGCTACGGCACGATCCTCAAAAGTTTGGCCGGTGTATACAAAGACATGCGGCAGTACGATAAAGCCCTGCCCCTGCTGCAGCAGGCCGTGGAAACCAGCCGCAGGTCGCTGGGCGAGGACCACCCGGGCTATGCCCGCATTGTAAAGCACCTGGCCAGCCTGTATACCGAAATGGGCCAGTATGACAAAGCCCTGCCCCTGTACCAGGAGGTGCTGGCTATCTACAAAAGGTCCGGCGACGAGGAACATCCGTATGCCGCCGGCCTGGGCAGCCTGGCCAACATGTATATGAAACAGGGCCGCTACGACCTGGCAAAACCCTTGTTCGAGGAGGCACTGGCCATTATCCGGAAGGCAATGGGTGAAAACAGTCCCGGCTATGCGCTCACCCTGAAGAACCTGGCCCTGCTCTACACCCTGGTGAATAGAAGCCGGGAAGCTGCCGACTTATTTATCCAGGTTTCGGGCATTACCCTGCAGCACCTGCACCAGACCTACACGGTTTTATCCGAGCAGGAAAAGATCGCCCTGCTGAACAAAGAAGCCAACCAGTTCTGCTACCTGCCCTCGCTGGTCTACAAAGGCCGCCTGAAAGATCCTTCGGTGCTGCGGCAGGTGTACGCCCAGGAACTGGCCCTGAAGGGCATGGTGCTGGAAGACCAGCAGCAGGTGCTGCATGCCATCCGTAAAAGCGGCGATACCGCCACCCTGCAGCTCTTTGAGCAATGGCAGTTCGAAAAATCCTTTATCGGCCGGCAACTGCTGTTGCCCAAATTGGAACGGGCCACCTTCCTGGACAGCCTCCAGGACGAAACCAATGAGCTGGAGCAGCAGCTTTCCCGCCGGGCGGTTTCCTTCCGTCAACTGCAGCACAGCCAGGCCATCACCGCCGCCGAGATCGCCCAAAAGCTCCAGCCGGGCGAAGCCGCCGTAGAATTTCTCCGCTTCCGCCTCTACCACCACAAGCTTACCGACAGCGTCCTTTATGCTGCCCTGGTGTTGCTGCCCGGCGACAGCGCTCCCCGGTTTGTGCCCATTTGTGAAGAGCGCAAACTGCTCCAGGTGCTGCAGCCTTCGCTGACGGCCAAAAGCGCCCTGGCCCAGTATGCCGCCATCCGCAAGCTGTACGACAAGCCTGCGGGCACGGCCCTGCACCCGCTTTACCAGTTGGTGTGGAAGCCGCTGGAACCGTACCTGGCCGGGGCGCGGACGGTGTATTACGCGCCGGCGGGCCTGCTGCACCGCGTTGCCTTCCAGGCCCTGCGCCCGGATGCGACCCATGCGCTGGTGGACCGCTACCAGCTGCGGCAGGTGCTCAGTACCCGTGCCGTGGCCCTGCCGGCCGCGCCGGCCCAAAAGCCGCTTTCCGTAGCGCTCTGGGGCAACATCGACTATAATAAGAGTACCCCGTCTCTGGCCCCTGGTGCCATTGCTTCCCTCGGGCTGCATCTTCCGGCTTCCCTTCCGGATTTTCATGCCGCCAGTACCCGTGCCGACCGCTGGGGCGCGTGGAGTCATTTAAGCGGCGCCAAAAAGGAATTGGACGGCCTAAGTAAAATCCTGCAGCGTGCAGGCGTGCCCGCCTCCATCGACAGCGGAACGGTGGCCACGGAAGAAGCCTTCAAGGCTCTTTCAGGCCGCAGTCCGCAGGTGCTGCACCTGGCCACGCACGGCTTTTTCCTGCCGGTGGCCGAAGCAAAGGCCGAAGAAGAGGACGCCCAGGATGCGGGCCCCGGGCTGACGGTGCAGCAGAACCCGATGTTCCGCAGCGGCCTGATCCTGGCCGGCGGCAACCGGGCCTGGCAGGGAAGCCCTACCCGGCCGGGCTGGGAAGACGGCATCCTGACGGCCTATGAAATTGCGCAGATGGACCTGAGCAATACGGATGTGGTGGTGCTGAGCGCCTGTGAAACGGCCCTGGGTGACGTGCAGGGCAACGAAGGAGTGATCGGGCTGCAACGGGCCTTTAAGCTGGCGGGTGTAAAGCAATTGGTGATGAGCCTGTGGCGGGTGCCCGACCAGGAAACCATGGAGCTGATGACCCAGTTTTACCGCAACTGGCTGGGGGGGAAATCTGCCCGCGATGCCTTCCGGACAGCCCAGCAGGTTCTGAAAGAAAAATACCCTCCCTATTATTGGGCCGCCTTTGTGCTGGTGGAGTAACGAAAAGAGTTTAGGGGTTAACGAGTTGCTTGCGCCGGCAGGGAACTTGTAAACTCGTAAACCCGTAAACTTCTTTATTCCAGAGGCACCTAGGGATATATAGGTGTAAACCCCTGTTTTTTTGAGGAGTATGCCTACTTTTCTATACCTTCGTGAGCTATGCTGACTCGGTGGGGGCAGATAGACGACCGTGCTTGCCAACTGGATTTTGTGGAACAGGTGGTGGGTACCGGTATCTGGCATACCCTCGGACCCTCTGTTTACCAGGCCCCGGTAATCTTCTCTCCCCTTTGTGTTGTTTCGATCAACAGGCGTTCAAGAACTTTTCAGCAATATCTGTTTGGAGTTTGTGACTGGCGGGCTGACCGGTGTACCTGTAGCGCCTTTTAATCCTATACTACGTACTTTATGAAACAGGTGCTTCAAAAGTGTTTTCTCTATGCGCTGGCAGCAATGGGAGCCGGATGCGCCGGTATCGCTCCTGTTGCGGCACAGCCTGCGGCTGTGGACAGCCTGCGCCAGGTACTGACGTACTACCAGGCGCAAACGGAAACCGGGTTGCTGCAGCAGGCCGCAACCGATATACCGGACCTGTCCCGTGTCAGCGGAATCGATGCGCCTCTTTCCAAAAAATTGCTCCTGGTCGACAGCCTGCTCCTGCTGCAAAGCTCGCCGGTGCCCACCCAGTCCTTTTCTTATGCCCAGGCCCTGACCCAGGTATTGCAACAGCAACCCCCGGCCCGCGAACACCTCGATTATGGCCTTAGCCTGGGTTACCTCGCCGCTTTGTATGCCGAAGCCAATCAACCCGAGAAAGCCTTACCCCTGGCCCGGCAGGCCCAGGTCATTGTGAAGCGGGCGGCAGGGGAGGAGCATGCCGACTATGCGAAGATCTTATTGATCCTGGGCCATTGCTATAAAGGAATGCGGAACTTTGATACGGCCCTTCTTTGCTATCATCAGACCCTGGCGCTCCGCAAAAGATTACTGAGCGATAGCCATCCCGACTATTCGGGCAGCTTGCACGCACTGGGGCTTTTATACATGAAGATGGGCCAGTACGGAAAAGCCCTGCCGGTGCTGCAACAGGCACTGGCCTCCTGCCAACACTCCCTGGGATGCCTGCACGCCAACTTTGCCACCATCTTAAAAGACCTGGCCAACGTATATAAATCTGCCGGTCAGTTCGATAAGGCGCTGCCGCTCTATTTGCAGGCCCTGGCTTTGCATAAAAAGGCCCTGGGGGAAACGCACCCGGAATACATCATTAACCTGTACAAGGTGAGCCTCCTCTATGTCGACCTGGGCCAGTACGAAAAAGCCCTGCCCCTGCTGCAACAGGCACTGGCCGTGTGCCGGAAAACCCTGGGCGAAGAAGATTCGAACTATGCCAACATCCTCAAAAGCCTGGGCCTGGTGTACCAGGAAATGGGGCAGCTGGACAAGGCATTGCAATACAACCAGCAGTCGTTGGTCATCCGCAAAAAGGTCCTGGGCAGCAACCATCCCAGTTATGGCACGATCCTCAAAAGTTTGGCCGGTGTATACAAAGACATGCGGCAGTATGATAAGGCCCTGCCCCTGATGCAGGAGGCCGTGGAAAACAGCCGCAGGTCGCTGGGCGAGGACCACCCGGGCTACGGACGCATGGTCAAGCACCTGGCCAGCCTGTATACCGATATGGGCCATTACGACAAAGCCCTGCCCCTGTACCAGCAGGTATTGACCATTTACCGGAAAACGTATGGGGAGGAACATCCGTATGCCGCCAGCCTGAGCAGCCTGGCCAATTTATACATGAAACAGGGGCGCTACGACCTGGCAAAGCCCTTGTTCGAGCAGGCGCTGGCCATTACCCGGAAGGCATTGGGCGAAAACAGTCCCGGCTATGCGCTGACCCTGAAGAACCTGGCCCTGCTCTATACCCTGGTAAACAGAAGCAGGGAGGCCGCTGCCTTGTTCCACCAGGTATCCGATATTACCCTGCAGCACCTGCACCAGACCTACACGGCCTTATCCGAACAGGAAAAGATGGCCTTGCTGAATAAGGAAGCCAACCAGTTCTGCTACCTGCCTTCACTGCTCTATAAAGGCCGCCTGAAGGATCCTACGTTGTTGCAGCGGGTGTATGCCCAGGAGCTGGCCCTGAAGGGCATGGTGCTGGAAGACCAGCAGCAGGTGCTGCATGCCATCCGTAAAAGCGGCGATACCGCTGCCCTGCAGCTCTTTGAGCAATGGCAGTTCCATAAATCCTTTATCGGCGGACAACTGTTGCTGCCCAAATCGGAACGGGATCCGTACCTGGACCGCCTGCAGGAAGAGGCCAATGAGCTGGAGCAGCAACTTTCCCGCCGGGCGGTTTCCTTCCGTCAACTGCAGCGCAGCCAGGCCATTACCGCTGCCGAGATCGCCCAGAAGCTCCAACCGGCGGAAGCCGCCGTAGAATTTCTCCGCTTCCGCCTGTTTAACCGCAAGTTCACCGACAGCGTCATTTATGCCGCCTTGGTGTTGCTGCCCGGCGACAGCACCGCCCGCTTTGTGCCCCTGTTCGAGGAGCGCCAGCTGTTGCGGGTGTTGCAGCCCTCGCTAAAAGCCAAAAGTGCCCTGGCCCAGTATGCCGCCATCCGCAAGCTGTACGATAAGTCGGCAGGCACGGCCCCGCACCCGCTTTACCAGTTGGTGTGGAAGCCGCTGGAACCGTACCTGGCCGGGGCGCGGACGGTGTATTACGCGCCGGCGGGCCTGCTGCACCGCGTTGCCTTCCAGGCCCTGCGCCCGGACGCGACCCATGCGCTGGTGGACCGTTACCAGCTGCGGCAGGTACTCAGTACCCGTGCCGTGGTGTTGCCGGCGGCGCCGGCCCAAAAGCCGCTTTCCGTGGCCCTCTGGGGCAACATCAACTACAATACGGGAGCCGTGGCTGCCGCTGGCCGCCCGGGTGCCGATACCAGGGCGGGCGACTGGGTGCTGTTGAGTGGTGCAAAAAAAGAATTGGATGGACTCGATAAGTTATTGCAGCGCGCAGGCGTGCCCACGACCACCGACAGCGGAACGGCGGCTACGGAAGAAACGTTTAAGGCCTTGTCGGGCCGCAGTCCGCAGGTGTTGCACCTGGCCACGCATGGCTTTTTCCTGCCGGTGGCCGAAGCAAAGGCCGAAGAAGAGGACGCCCAGGATGCGGGCCCCGGGCTGACGGAGCAGCAAAACCCGATGTTCCGCAGCGGCTTGGTGCTGGCAGGCGCTAACCAGGCCTGGCAGGGAAAGCCTACGCCTGCCGGGGCCGAGGACGGCATCCTGACGGCCTATGAAATTGCGCAGATGGACCTGAGCAATACGGATGTGGTGGTGCTGAGCGCCTGTGAAACGGCCCTGGGCGAGGTGCAGGGCAATGAAGGGGTGATCGGGCTGCAGCGGGCCTTTAAGTTGGCCGGGGTGCAGCAACTGGTGATGAGCCTGTGGCGGGTGCCCGACCAGGAAACCACAGAGCTGATGACCCTGTTTTACCGCCACTGGCTGGGGGGGAAATCTGCCCGGGAGGCATTACGCCTGGCCCAGCTGAAAATGAAAGAAAAATATCCCCCGTACTATTGGGCCGGCTTTGTGCTGGTGGAGTAAGAAACTAGTTCCAAAGTTCCTGAGTTCCAAAGTTCTTTAGGTGGAACAGGCTTTCATTCATCCAAACAACTCAGAAACTCAGGAACTCAGGAACTTATGAGGAGCCGGGCAAAGCCAATTTTTCACCTGGCGTATTTCGACTTCTTTGTAACTTTAGCTGAATGTGTGGACGTATTTTTTCTCTCCCTATGTGATGCTCCTCTTATCAGACGTGTAGCCGATTTACCAGCAACGAACGTTTTGAGACCGCGATGGACAGGCCGACCCATGTACCCGGTGTGCTTTTTTAACCCCTTACTACAAGCTTATGAAGCGGGTTCTTATCCGGTTTTTCCTGTTTTTCCTGTGGGGGGGCGGATGCATAGGCGTCGGTCCCGCTGCCGCCCAGTCTGCAGTTATGGACAGCCTGCGCCAGGCGCTGGCTTTTTTCCGGGGGCATGCGGAATCCGACCTGCTGCGGCAGGCCATAGCCGACATACCGGACCTGTCCGGCCTCAGCCAGGTGGATACTTCCCTTTCCCAAAAGCTCCTCTTTGTCGACAGCCTGTTCATGGTGCAAAGCGCCCCGATTCCTTCCCGGGCTCTTTCCTATGCCGAAGCCCTGAGCCAGGTGCTGCAGCCGCTGCCCCCGGCCCGGGAACATCCCGATTACGGCCTCAGCCTGTGTTACCTCGCCGCTTTGTATGCCGAGGCCAGCCTGCCGGAAAAGGCGTTGCCTTTAGCCCTGCAGGCCCAGGAGATCCTTAAAAAAGCGGTGGGAGAGCAACATGCCGATTATGCCCAAACCTTATTGGTGCTGGGTCATTGCTATAAACGCCTGCGGCTGTTCGATACCGCCCTTCCCTATTACCAGCAGGCCCTGGCGCTCCGCTCCCAGCTGCTGGGGACGGGCCATCCCGACTATTCGGGCAGCTTGTATGCGCTGGGGCTGCTATTTATCAAGACGGGCCAGTACGGAAAAGCCCTGCCGATGCTGCAGCAGGCCCTGGCCACCTGCGAGCGCTCCCTGGGAAGGAGGCACCCCAACTATGCCAGTATATTAAAAGACCTGGCCGACGTGTATAAATATGCCGGCCAGTTCGATAAAGCGCTGCCCCTTTACCAGCAAGCCCTGGGCATCCGGAAACAAGCCCTGGGCGATACGCATCCTGAATACATCAACAGCCTGTACAAAGTGGGCCTCCTCTACGCAGACGTGGGCCAGTACGAAAAAGCCCTGCCCCTGCTGCAGCAGGCGCTGGAACTTTGCCGGAAGATCATGGGCGAGGAAGATCCCAATTATGCCAACATCCTCAAAAGCCTGGGCCTGGTGTACCAGGGCATGGGCCAGCTGGACAAGGCATTGCAGTACTACCGGCAGTCATTGGTCATCCGCAAGAAGATCCTGGGCAATAACCATCCCAGCTACGGCACGATCCTCAAAAGCGTGGCCAACGTATATAAAGAAATGGGACAGTATGATAAGGCCCTGCCCCTGCTGCAGGAGGCCGTGGAAACCAGCCGCAGGTCGCTGGGCGAGGACCACCCGGGCTACGGGCGCATTGTAAAGCACCTGGCCAGCCTGTATACTGAAATGGGCCAGTATGACAAAGCCCTGCCCCTGTACCAGCAGGTATTGACCATTTACCGGAAAACGTATGGGGAGGAACACCCCTATGCTGCCAGCCTGGGCAACCTGGCCAATTTATACATGAAACAGGGCCGCTACGACCTGGCAAAGCCCCTGTTTGAGCAGGCACTGGCCATTATCCGGAAGGCGTTGGGCGAAAACAGCCCCAGCTACGCAGTTACGCTGAAGAACCTGGCCTTGCTGTATACCCTGATGGACAGAAGCAAGGAAGCCGCCGACCTGTTCATCCGGGTTTCGGGCATTACCCTGCAGCACCTGCACCAGACCTACACGGCCTTATCCGAGCAGGAAAAGATCGCCCTGCTGAACAAAGAGGCCAGTCAGTTCTGCTACCTGCCCTCGCTGGTGTACAAAGGCCGCCTGAAAGATCCTTCGGTGCTGCGGCAGGTGTACGCCCAGGAGCTGGCCCTGAAGGGCATGGTGCTGGAAGACCAGCAGCAGGTGCTGCACGCCATCCGTAAAAGCGGCGATACCGCCACCCTGCAGCTCTTTGAGCAATGGCGGTTCTACAATTCCTTTATCGGGCGGCAACTGATGCTGCCCAAGTCGGAACGGGCTACTTATCTCGACAGCCTTCGGGAAGAGACCAACGGGCTGGAGCAGCAGCTCTCCCGCCGTGCCGCCTCCTTTCGTCAACTGCAGCACAGCCAGGCCATCA
This sequence comes from Huijunlia imazamoxiresistens, assembly GCF_037132455.1. Lineage (NCBI taxonomy): Bacteria > Pseudomonadati > Bacteroidota > Chitinophagia > Chitinophagales > Chitinophagaceae > Huijunlia > Huijunlia imazamoxiresistens. The sequence continues at coordinate 308,836 of NZ_JBBBEI010000004.1, forward strand.
CCGCCGCCGAGATCGCCCAAAAGCTCCAGCCGGGCGAAGCCGCCGTAGAATTTCTCCGCTTCCGCCTCTACCACCATAAGCTTACCGACAGCGTCCATTATGCCGCCTTAGTGCTGCTTCCCGGCGACAGCGCCGTCCACTTTGTGCCCTTGTTCGAAGAGCGCCAGCTGCTGCGGGTGTTACAGCCTTCGCTGACGGCCAAAAGCGCCCTGGCCCAGTATGTTGCCATCCGTAAGTTGTACGATAAGCCTTCCGGTCCGGTTCACCCCCCGTTGTACCGGCTGGTGTGGAAGCCGCTGGAGCGCTACCTGGCCGGGGCGCGGACGGTGTATTACGCACCGGCGGGCCTGCTGCACCGCATTGCCTTCCAGGCCCTGCGCCCCGATGCAACCCATGCGCTGGTGGACCGCTACCAGTTGCGGCAGGTGCTCAGTACCCGTGCCGTGGCACTGCCGGCCGTACCGGCCCAAAAACCGCTTTCCGTAGCGCTCTGGGGCAATATCAATTATAATACAGGTACCCCGGCCCTGGGGGCCGGCGAAGTCGCTTCCCTCAAGTTGCATCGCCCGGGGGCGCTCCTGGATGTCAGCGGCGGCCGGGGCGCCCGGGGAGGAGCGTGGGGATTATTGAGCGGTGCAAAGGAGGAAGTGGACAGCCTCGGCAGGTTACTGCAGCGTGCGGGTGTTCCCATCACCACCGACAGTGGAACGGTGGCCACGGAAGAAGCGTTTAAGGCCCTGTCGGGCCGCAGTGCGCAGGTGCTGCACCTGGCCACCCACGGCTTTTTCCTGCCGGTAAGGGAAATAAAGGGCGAAAGCGAGGAAGAAGGACAGGGGGCGGGACTTACGTTGACGGTGCAGCAGAACCCGATGTTCCGCAGTGGCCTGGTGCTGGCGGGTGCCAACCAGGCCTGGACCGGCAAAGCTACCCGGCCCGGCTGGGAAGACGGTATCCTGACGGCTTATGAAATTGCGCAGCTGGACCTGGGCAATACGGGAGTGGTGGTGCTGAGTGCCTGCGAAACGGCGCTGGGCGAGGTGCAGGGCAATGAAGGGGTGATCGGCCTGCAGCGGGCGTTTAAGCTGGCGGGCGTGCACCAACTGGTGATGAGCCTGTGGCGGGTGCCGGATGAGGAAACCATGGAGCTGATGACCCTTTTCTACCGCAACTGGCTGGGCGGAAAGTCTCCCCGGGAGGCGTTACACCAGGCCCAGCTGAAAATGAAAGAAAAATATTCCCCCTACTATTGGGCTGGTTTTGTGGTGGTGGAGTGATGAAAAGAGTTTCTGAGTTCCTAAGTTCCTGAGTTTCTAAGTTTTTTGAAGGAAAAATGCATCAAGGATTCCTGTAACAGCTATTTGCTTCCCGCAGTTGCAGGAACTCAGGAACTGAATTCATAAACTCGTGAACTACCCCGGACGGGCCCACGCTGTATCTTTGCGGCATAAGACCGGACGGGCCGTCCGGCGCTCCTTAAAATTATGGTTCATGTTAGCGCTGTTCCCGGATGAGCAAATCATATCCCAGGTCGACTGTGGGGGCGGCACCCTGGTGCTGACCACCCAGCGCCTTTGCTGCGAGGCAAAGGAGGGCGAAGATCCCTGTTTGCACAGCATGATGCTGGAAGAAATCCTTTCTTTTGAACGCGAAGGCAGCAGCAACGGGCTGCTGCTGGTGCTGGCGGGCGCCGCCCTGCTTTCCGGCTGGGCCGGGGCCGCCCACGGCAATCCCGGGGTGCTGGGGCCGGGTATCTTCCTGGCGGTGGCCCTGGGCGCTTTTTATTATTTTACGCGCCGCCGCTACCTGATCATTACTTCTTCCATTACCCGGATGCGCCTGTCCGTTGCCGGGTTGCGGGAGGAAAAGCTGCTCCATTTTCTGAAACAGGCCGGGCGGGCCCGCAAAAAACGCCTCGCCTGCCTGGAACGCCTGCGGCAACCGGCACAAAAAAAGCCCGAAAGTTTTTAACCGCACTATACCTTAATGAAAAAATCCCCTCCGCAGAGGGGATCTTTTCATTGCAGGCGTGGACGGTTATCCTTAAACGGCCTGAATCTTCATGGGGACAAATTTAGGATAAGGCAAAGGTAGGCCGGGGGACCAGGGCAAAGGGCCGGAAATCGGCGGATGACGGGAAAAAGGCGGTATAATGGGGTGCAGCAGGAGGTTGATACCAGCAGCCTGAAGCGTATTAGTAGTTATTGTTGGGGGTTTTACGAGTATAGATACGTATATTTACTATCTTTAGGTCGTATTTTTACCATACCAAAACACCCTATGTTTACTGTTACCTACTACAAGCTGGGAGCCCGTTGGTTCCTGGACTACCCCGAGTACATTGAGAAAGGAGGATCTGAAGAAGACCTCGAGCCTATCGGCGGCTTTGTCGACCTGCTGGAACTGGCCTCCGCTGGCAACAATATCGTTTATTTTCAAGTGGACTGCAAGCCTTTTGAAGGCGCCGACGCGGCGGACCTGATCGGTTCCAGCGGCGGCGATACCGGCGGTTATTTTCGCATTCACCAGTTCGAAGGCAGCCCCGCCGACATCGAACTGTGGGTGAACCGAACGATCTATGCGCAATTTGAACGGCTGCCGGAGCACCTGTACTTCCGGAAAGTGACGTTACAGAATTAACGCCTTTGGCCTGCGGCCAATTGATATCCGGGTGAGAGCGGCGCGGTCGTGTCGCTCCACACCTTCAATACCCCATTTCCCGGCCCCTTCCTTCCGGCCCGGGAGCAGCTCGTACTTTTTTTCAAAAATACGTCAATCCGCCCTTTCCCCGAAACTTCCTTCACCGTCGGGCAGTTGCGCTCCGGCCGCTATATTTGTGCCTGTTTCCGGCTTCCGGGATTTACGAAACCTTGTTTTTTTATGAAAAAAATGCTTGCCGCTTCCCTGCTGCTCCTGAATGTCCTGTGGGTATCCGCCCAAAGCAACGAAGCCCTTGTACGAAAGATCGCCGACCAGGTGATGAAAGAAACCGTACTGGGGTTTGAAGGCGTGGACAACAAACAGTTTTATGCCTCCGCCGCCGCCATCCCCGAGGGGGTAAAAGTAAAATATGCCACCCCGTATACCGGTTGGCACTACACCCATGGCGTGCTGAACATGGCCATGATCAACCTCGGAAGGTACCTGGGCGAACAAAAGTATACCGACTATGCCGCCCGGCACGTGGCCTTCGGCTTTGACAACCAGCAGGTGTTTGCACAACGGTTCCGCCACGATGTGAAGCATTATACCTATCCCTACGGCGAATTCTTTACCATGGACGAGCTCGACGACTTCGGCGCCATGTCGGCCAGCATCATCGAGGTGTATGACCAGGCGAAGCGGCCCGAATACAAGGCCTACCTGGATAAGGCGGCAACGCACCTGACCACCGAACGCCTGCGCCTGTCCGACGGCACCTTTGTGCGTACTTTTCCGAACAAGAACACCCTCTGGGCCGACGACCTGTACATGAGCGTACCCTTCCTGGCCCGCATGGGCAAGCTGACCGGCCAACAGAAATATTTTGACGACGCGATCAAACAGGTGCTGAATTTTAACAACTACCTCTGGGACGCTCCCCGGGAAATTTACTGGCACACCTGGTACAGCGATCTGAAGCGCAACGGCGTGGCCCACTGGGGCCGCTGCAACGGCTGGGTGATGCTGTCGCAGGTGCACCTGCTCGACCACCTGCCGAAAAATCATCCCCAGCGGGCAAAGCTGATCGGCCTGCTGGAGCGGCAGATCCTGGGCATCGCCAAATACCAGAACGGCAACGGCCTGTGGCACCAGGTGCTGGACAAAAGCGATTCCTACACGGAGTCTTCCGCTTCCGCCATGTTCGTGTACGGCATTGCCCATGCGGTGAACCAGGGCTGGATCGATGCCCGCTACGCCTCCATTGCCCGCACCGGCTGGGAAGGCCTGAAAAAGCACAAGATCGACGAGGAGGGCCGCCTGAAGGACATCTGCGTGGGCACCGGCATCCAGGACAACCTGGTGTACTACTACAACCGGCCGGTGGGCACCAACGAAAAGCACGGCACCGGCCCGCTGCTGGATGCAGGCGTCGAGATCCTGAAGTTGGAAAAAGCCAAATAAGAGAAATTTCGGATTTGGGATTTCGGGTCCCCTTGATTGCTGGAAGACGCCAACTGCTTTCAATCGCGCCCAAGGCGAGACGACATCCGAAATTTCTTTATATTACCGCCCATCAGGAGCCTGTAATTCCCGGCCGGATCACTAATCGGATACATATGAAATGGATTTTCGCCTGTCTGTTCCTTCTTTTCCAGAGTTATGCCGTTTGGGGAGCGGACAGGGACAGCCTGTTGGGGGAGTTGAACGGGGCCATCCGGGAAGCGGAAACCTACGATGCGCAAAAGCTCGAAAAGATCGGGCAGCTGAAACAGCGGTACCGCCAGGCGCAAAGCCTGCCGGCCCGTTACGACCTGGCCCTGGACCTGTACGAAGAGTACAAGGTCTTTACCTTCGATTCGGCCTTTGTATATGCCCAGACCCTGGAGCACCTGGCGGGGCAGCTGAATGATCCCGCCCGCCTGGCGGCTTCCCGCATGCGGCTGGCGTTTATCTTCCTGTCTGCCGGCCTGTACAAGGAAACCGACGACCACCTGGACCGGATCGACCTGCAACAGCTGCCCGATAGCCTGAAAGGGACTTATTATCCCCTGGTGGGGCGCTTTTATTATGACCTGGCCGACTACGATAACGACCGGTTTCTTTCGCCCGGCTATACCCGAAAAGGAACTGCCTATATGGACTCGGCCCTGGCCTACCTGGCCCCCGGCTCCTTCGACCACTACTTTTACCGCGGCCTGAAAGCCCTCAAAATGGGTGCGGTGGAAAAAGCATTTGCCGACTACCAGGTGCTCTACCGTCAGCCCGGCCTTACCGACCGCCAGCTGGCCGTGGTGACCTCCACCCTGGGCATTATCTATTTACGAAAGAAGGACACGGACCAGGCAATCAACTACCAGATCAAAGCCGCCATTGCCGACATCCGTTCCTCCACCAAGGAAACGTATGCCACCTTCAACCTGGCCGAGCTGCTCTTCGGCCAGGGCGATTTCCGCAACGCTTCGGTCTATATTGAAAAAGCCATTGCCGATGCCTCCTTTTACGGAGCGCGGCAGCGCAAGGTACAGGTGAGCTCCATCCTGCCCCTGATCGAGGCCCGGCGCATCGGCCATATCGAAAGCCAGCAAAAGCTCTGGATCATTTATGCCGCCGTGGTCACGTTCTTCCTGGCCGTCCTGGGCTTTCTCATCACCGTCATCATCCGGCAGGTCAACAAGCTGAAAACTGCCAAACGTCTCATCACCGAGGCCCACAACAACGTGCGGGACGCCAATGCCCGGCTCCAGGAAGTGAATGCCGCCTTGCACCAGGTGAATTCCGAACTCCAGGAAGTGAACGGCCGGCTGCTCGAAGCCAACAAGATCAAAGAAGAATATATCGGCTACTTCTTTAATATCAATACCGGCTTTTTCCAAAAACTGGAAAAGATCAAAAGCGCCATCGAGCAAAAGGTGGCGGAACGTAAGCTCGAGGAGATCCGCTTCCTGGTCCACAACATCAACGTCCGAAAGGAAAAGGAGGACCTGCAAAAAAGCTTCGACAAGATCTTCCTGAAGCTGTTCCCCAATTTCGTGGAGGAGTTCAACAGCCTTTTCCGGGAGGAAGACCAGATCCGCCTCAAGGACAACGAGCTGCTGAATACCGACCTGCGGATCTTTGCCCTGATGCGCATGGGCATCAGCGAGAATGACAAGATCGCCCAGATCCTGGAATATTCCATCAATACCATCTACGCCTATAAAACCAAGATCAAGAACCGGGCGATCGTGCCCAAGGAGGAGTTCGACCGGCGGGTAATGGCCATAAAATCCCTGTAGCAGACGCCGGACAGCCACTTTTTTCGTTTGCAGCGCCTTTGTATTAGCTTGGAATTTAATTTATTGTAACCTGTTGCTAACCAGTGTATTGGTTTCTGTAAGTAGGCCTGTCCCCCTTATATTTTCTATATTTCCTCTTGATGTTTTTCCAGGACCCCCCTCTTTTCCTTCCTTTAGGTCGTGGAAGGGGAGGGGCCCGGTTCAACAGGTACCCTTCACCAGCCATACCCCTTCAACCGATCTGAATTTTCTCTACATAGCAGTGTGTTAATAAGGAAGCACGTTAGACAGCGCCCTGTATCTACAGGGCGTTTTTTTATTGCCCGGAGGTGACTGCCAAAAGAGCTGCAGTTTGGGGTACAGGCTACCAGTTTACTGTCCCGTTTGTTCCCCTTCGGCTTGTTCGTATCCTCATTTCCGGCCAATTTTTTCACCTGAAATGCCCTATAAGCCTCCTGTATTAATTTTTTAATAATATGATAACAATCCATTGGTAATCAGTTGGTTGTGTGGGTTGTAGGGACTCCTGTAAGCTTTATTTTCTATATTTTGCCGGGAAAAATTGACAAGGTATTTGGGGGTTTCTTTCTTTGGTTCACCGTTGGAGCTGCAACTACCGCCGTGGTTGTTTTCCCGGTACGGGCACGGTGCCCGCTTCTCTTTAAAAACGATTCGCCAGCATGAAAAAGAACCCATTTCTACTTCCCCGGATAGAAGGATGCTGCAAAAGGCCTCCTCCTGATCCTTCGTCCCCACACCTGACCGGTGCCCCTATGGCCGGCTTGTATCTGTCCCTTCTTTTTTCTTCCATTAATTATCCAGCTAATTCACCACGAAAGTTTGTTGTATGAGCATGAAACGCATCCTTCCCGCTCTGCTATTTAACCTGTTGGCTCTTACTTCCGCCCAGCAGGTCCTGGCCCAGGCCAAAACAGTTACCGGAAAAGTAGTATCCGATAAAGGGGAGCCGGTTCCCAGTGCTTCCGTCCATGTAAAAGGAGCTTCCGCTGGGGTGGTTACCGACTCCACCGGCACCTTTCATATCAGTGTGCCCTCGCCCGATGCCGTACTGATCATTTCTTCCACCGGCTATTCCCGGGAAGAAGTGCCGGTAGGAAAAGATGCGGATCTGAGTGTGCGCCTGGTGCAGGAGCCCCGCGCCCTGAACGAGGTGGTGGTCGTAGGTTACGGCTCGGCCCGCAAAAAGGACCTGACCGGGGCCGTGACCACCGTAAGTGCCAAGGATTTTCAGAAAGGGGTGATCTCTACCCCCGAACAACTCATAGCTGGCAAGGTGGCCGGCGTGCAGATCACCTCCAACGGCGGTGCGCCCGGTGGCGGCAGCAGCATCAAGATCCGCGGGGGCTCCTCGCTCAGCGCTACCAACGATCCGCTGATCGTGGTGGACGGCGTTCCGCTGTCTACCGGTACCATCCCGGGCGCCGCCAACCCCCTGTCGCTGATCAACCCCAACGACATCGAGTCGTTCAACGTGCTGAAGGATGCCGCCGCCACGGCCATTTACGGGGCGCGGGCCTCCAACGGGGTCATTATTATTATCACCAAAAAAGGCGTTTCGGGCAAACCGAAGTTCAACTTCAGCTCGCAGGTGTCGGCCAGCAAGCCCGCCGGGAAGGTGGAGGTGCTGTCGGCTACCGAGTACCGCGACCTGGTGAACGCCAAAGGCTCCGCCGGCCAGAAGGCCCTGCTGGGCACTGCCAATACCGACTGGCAGGACGCCATTTACCAGACCGCCATCAGCCACGATCATAACCTGAGCGTCCGGGGTTCTTTGGCCAAGATGCCCTACCGGGTGTCGGTGGGCTACCTCGACCAGGACGGCATCCTGAAAACCGGCAACATGAAGCGTACCTCCGCCGCCCTCAACCTCAGCCCCAAGTTCCTGGACAACCATCTGTCCGTGGAGGTCAGCCTGAAGGGCGCCCAGACCAAGAACCGCTTTGCCAACGAGGACGCCATCGGCGCCGCCGTCATCTTCGATCCCACCCAACCCGTCCGTTCCGGCAACAAGCGCTACGGCGGTTATTTCGAATGGCTCGACCCGGGCACCGGCCGCCCCAACTCCCTGGCCACCCGCAACCCCCTCGGCCTGATCGAGCAGAAGGACGACCAGAGCACCGTTTACCGCAGCATCGGCAATGCACAGATCGATTACAAGTTTCACTTCCTCCCCGAGCTGCGTGCCAACCTGAACGTGGGCTATGACGCCTCGCAGGGTAAGGGCGGCGTATTTATCAACGACAGCGCGGCGGCCCAATACGGCCAGCAGGGCCAACGGACCCAGTACAAGGAAAGCCGGACCACCCAGCTGCTGGAGGGGTATCTGAATTACACGAAGAACTTCGGCTCCAGCCGCCTGGAAGCCATGACGGGTTATTCGTACCAGGATTTCCTGACGAAGACCTACAACTTTGCCGAACGCAACGCTTATGGCGATACCATTCCCGGCAAAATACCCAACTTCCCCTTTGACAAGCCCCGCTACACCACCATCGGCTTTTACGGCCGCGTGAACTACAGCTTCAAAGACCGCTACCTGCTGACCGCGATCGTGCGCCGCGACGGGGTATCCCGCTTTGGCCCGGAACATCGCTGGGGCACCTTCCCCGCCTTTGCCCTGGCCTGGAACATCAACGAGGAAAGCTTCCTGAAAGGTTCCACCGCCATCAACCAGCTGAAGCTCCGCCTGGGCTACGGGATCACCGGCCAGGCCGAAGGCATCGCCAACTATGACTATATCTCTTATTATGCCTTCAGCAGCCAGACCGCCCGCTACCAGCTCGGCGACCAGTTTTACAACATGTACCGGCCGGGCGGCTATTACGCCAAGCGCAAATGGGAAGAAACCGTTACCTACAATGCCGGCCTGGACTACGGCTTTGCCAAGAACCGGGTAAGCGGTAGCCTGGACATTTACCTCCGCAAAACAGGAGACCTGCTGAACGAGATCCCCCAGTCGGCCGGCAGCAACTTTTCCAACCGCATCGTGGCCAACGTGGGCAGCATGGAAAACAGGGGCGTGGAATTCAGCCTCAATACTACCCCCATCCGCAACAGCAGGCTCACCTGGGACGTGAACTTCAACGTCACCTACAACAAGAGCAAGATCACCAAGCTGACGCTGGCGCCCGATACCTCTTACCGCGGCAACCCCACCGGCGATATTTCCGGCGGTACCGGCAACACCATCCAGATCCATTCGGTCAACAACCCCCGGAGCTCCTTTTATGTGTACCAGCAGGTGTACGACAGCACCGGCAAGCCCATCGAAAACCTGTTCGTGGACCGCAACGCCGACGGCGTCATCAACGAACGCGACCGCTACCACTACAAATACCCCGATCCCCGGCTGCTGTTGGGTTTGAGCAGCAACCTCACCTATGGCAAGTGGAATGCGGGCTTCGTGATGCGGGCCAACTTTTTCAACTACGTGTACAACAACGTGTACAGCGACCTGGGCAAATTCAATCCCAACGGCAGCACGCTGGCCCTGTACAACGCCTCGGTGAACTATTACGAGACCGGCTTCGAGGGTACCAGCGTGAACCAGTACCTCAGCGATTATTACGTGCAGAACGCCTCCTTCCTGCGGATGGACAACCTCTTCGTAGGGTATAACCTGGGCAGGATCTACCGGAATGTGAACCTGCGGCTGAACGGTACCGTGCAGAACGTGTTCGTCATTACGAAGTACAAAGGCCTGGACCCCGAGATCGGCAACGGGATCGACCGGAAGTTCTACCCCCGTCCCCGCACTTATGTCCTGGGCGTGAACCTCGATTTCTAATTCAAAACCTGCAACAACTTTATGAAAAAGAATTTTTTGAACATATTCCTGGCAGGGAGCCTGCTCGCTGCCGCCCTCACTTCCTGCACCAAAAACCTGGACCGCTTTCCCCTGAATGATATTACGGCCGAAACCGTCTACAGCACGCCCCTGGGCTACAAGCAGGCCTTTGCAAAAGTGTACGGCGCCTATGCCCTTACCGGCAATTCCGGTCCGGACGGCACCCCCGACATCCAGGGCATCAACGAAGGCTTTTCCGATTTCCTGCGCCTCTACTTCAAGGCCCAGGAGCTGTCGACCGACGAAGCCGTGACCAGCTGGGGCGATGCCGGCCTGCCCGATTTTCACAACATGAACTGGGGCGCCAGCAATCCGTTTCTCCAGGGCCTGTACTACCGCTGCTTTTACCAGATCACCGTGGCCAACGACTTTATCCGCCAGTCTGCCGATGACCAGGTGAGCGCCAGGGGCATCACCGGCGCCGATGCCGAAGCCATCAAGGTATACCGGGCCGAAGCCCGCTTCCTGCGGGCCTTCCAGTACTGGGTGCTGATGGACCTGTTCGGCAACCCGGCCTTTGTGACCGAAACCGACGTGATCGGCGAAACGGTGCCCAAGCGGATCGAGCGGGCCGCCCTCTTTAACTATATCGAGTCGGAGCTGAAAGCCATCGAGCCGCTGCTGGCCGCGCCGCGTACCAACGAATACGGCCGTGCCGACAAGGCCGCCGCCTGGGCGCTGCTGGCCCGCATGTACCTGAATGCCCAGGTGTACACCGGCACCGCCCGCTACAACGACGCCATCACCTACTCTAAAATGGTGATCGATGGGGGCTATTCGCTGATCAGCGATTACCGCAACCTGCTCACCGCCGACAACCAGCTGAACACCAGCGAGTTTATCCTCACCATCAATTACGACGGCACCAGCACCCAGTCATACGGCGGCACCACCTACCTGGTACGGGCCACCATCGGCGACAACATGAACCCGAGGGAATTCGGTATGCCCGACGGCGGCTGGTTCGGCCTGCGCACCACCAAGAGCATCGTGGCCCTGTTCCCCGACGCTGCCGACAAGCGCGGGAACTTCCAGCAGAACAACCTCGAGATCAACGAGATCAGCAAATCCTCGGACGGCTATATATTCAAAAAATACCGCAACGTGACCCGTACCGGCGCCCTGGCGCCCCACCAGGATCCCGGCGGCAAGTTTTCCGACGTGGACTTTCCCCTGTTCCGCCTGGCGGAGATGTACCTGGTGTACGCCGAAGCGGTAGCAAGGGGCGGATCGGGCGGCAGCCGGGCAACCGCGGTGCAGTACATCAACCTGCTGCGCACCCGCGCCTACGGCAATGCCTCCGGCAACATTACCGACGCGCAGCTGACCCCCGGCTTTATCCTGGATGAACGGGCCCGCGAGCTGCACTGGGAGGCCCACCGCCGGACCGACCTGATCCGCTTCAACCGCTTTACCGAAGGCACCTACCTGTGGCCCTGGAAAGGCGGCGTGAAGGAAGGCCGGGGCGTGGAAAGCTTCCACAACCTGTATCCCATCCCGTCTTCCGAGCTGACCGCCAATCCCAACCTGCGGCAGAATACCGGTTACTAATAAACGAAAATCGAAAGATCATTGAATCACCTCTTTAATACGAGTAGCATGAAAACGCTCCGCCATATTTTCTCATTCCTCTTTTTGACCGGCTTTTTGTTGCCGGCCTGCAAAAAGGACGAAGTAAAGACCATCCTGAAACCGGGCCCCACACCCGCCCTGACCGCCAGCGCCAGCACCGTGGTGCTCGACACTTCGCGCAGGGCGCAAAACGCCGTCACCTTCAGCTGGAAAGCCGCCGATTTCGGTTATACCGCAGCGGTAAACTACACCATCCAGCTGTCGAAGAAGGGCGCCTCCTTCGCTTCCGCCTCCTCCACCGAAATGGGCATGGGCAACGCCTCGGCAAAGACCTTTACCGTGGCCGAACTCAATAAGGAACTGCTCAAAATCGTTCCGCCCGGCCTGGCCTCCGACGTGGAAGTGCGCATCAAGGCCGACCTGGGCAACTCGCCGGTGGCGCCCGTTTATTCCAATGTGCTGACGGTGAATGCCCGTCCCTACCGCGACATTATCGACTATCCCTCCCTGTATGCTCCCGGCGATTACCAGGGATGGTCGCCCGCTACCGCCGCCCGGATCGCTTCCAAAAACAACGATAAAAAGTACGAAGGCTATGCCTACATCAAGCCCGGCACCCTGGAGTTCAAGCTGACCAGCCACCCCGACTGGGACCATACCAACTATGGCGATGCCGGCAGCGGCAAGCTGAGTGCCGGCGGCGGCGGCAACCTGAAGGTGCCCTCGGCCGGCTACTACCTGCTGAAAGCCGACCTGAACGCCCTGACCTGGTCGGCCACCAAGACCTCCTGGAGCATGATCGGCAGCGCCACGCCGGGCGGCTGGCCCGCCGATACCGACCTGGTGTACAACGAAACGGCCGGCACCTGGTCGGCCACCGCCAACCTGTCGGCCGGCGAACTGAAATTCCGCGCCAACAAGGCCTGGGAGATCGACCTGGGCGATAACGAAGGCGACGGCATTCCCGACTACGGCGGAAAGAATATCCAGGTAACCACCGCCGGCAATTACACCATCACGCTGGACCTAAGCGTCGGGGGGAATTACAGCTATACGTTGAAAAAGAATTAAGAAGAACTGCGCATCAAAAAGGCCCTGAAAAGCCTTTTTGATGCCTCAAAAAATTGCTGCCGTAATGAAACGAAAACATGCGCTTTTTACCTGTTGCTTCCTGGCGCTTTCCTCCCTGCTGCTTTTCTCCTGTAAGAAACAAAAAGACGCCGGAACGGCGCCGCCGCCGGCGGCGGAAGCCGCCACACCTTCGGGCGACGTGATGCTCCAAACATTTTACTGGGATGTAACCCCCGGGGGCGTCTGGTGGGATACCCTCCAGGCCCGCCTCGATCCCTGGAAGAGCGCCGGCATCACCGGCCTGTGGCTGCCCGTCATTTCCAAAGGGCAGAGCGGACAATATTCCATGGGCTACGACCCCTACGACTATTTCGATTTTGGGCAATACAACCAGCAGGGCACCACCGAAACCCGCTTTGGTTCCTATGCGGAATTAAAGACGCTGCTCACCTCCGCCAAAGCAAAAGGCTTTACCTTGTTTGCCGACATTGTGCTCAATCATAATTCGGGCGGCGACCTGGAGGCCAACCCTTATACCGGCACGACCACCTACACGAAGTTTGTGCCCAAATCCGGTAAGTTCAACCGGGGCGCTGCCGATTTTCACCCCAATGCCCTCCATGCCCGGGACGAAGACGTGTTCGGCGGTTTTGCCGACCTCTGTCACGATGCCGCCAACGTGAAGGACTGGCTGTGGAAGCGGCAGGACGGCGTGGCCAAATTCTACCGCGACAGCCTCGGGTTCAGCGGTTGGCGCTTTGATTTCGTAAAAGGCTTTGCTCCCTCGGTCATCAAAGACTGGCTGACGGAAGTGGGCGGGAAGTCCATCATCGAGTACTGGGACGGCGACGTGAAGCTGGTGAACAACTATGCCACCGCCGCCGGCAGCGGCGCCTTCGACTTTCCGCTGATGTATGCAATGAAAAACGCTTTCGACGGCGGCAACATGGCGGCCCTGGAAACCGGCGGGCTGATACGGGTGGACGCTTCCAAAGCCTATACGTTCGTGGCCAACCACGATGTCGACGAGATCAGCGCCGCCAGCAAGTTAATGGCCTACGCCTACATCCTGACCTCCGAGGGCACGCCCTTTATTTTCTATAAGGACTACGAATGGTTGCTGGACAAAGCGAAGATGCATGCGTTGATCCAGGTGCGCAAAACGCTGGCCGCCGGGTCCACCACCACCTTGTTCGCCAGCCCCTCGCTGTACGTCTTTCGCCGCAACGGCACGCCCGGCCTGGTGGCCTATTTCAACAACGGCGCCACGGGCACCCAGCGGACCGTGCAAACCACCTGGGCCAATAAAGTGCTCCGCGACTATACCGGCGCCAACCCCGACGTCACCACCGATGCCGGCGGGCAGGCCACCATCTATTGCCCTGCCAAAAGCTTCGCCATCTACGCTCCCCGGTAATTCATTTTTTTCCGATCACTCTTACTCTGGTTTTCATGAATAAACTATTCGCTTTTCTTCTTCTTTTCTTTATTTCTGTAAATGCCTCCCAGGCGCAGAAAGGGGCGCCTGCCATCCGGCGCATCCACCCCACCAACTGGTGGGTGGGCATGAAAAACCCGAACCTGCAGCTGCTGGTGTACGGGCCCTCCGCCGGCCGCCTGGCGTATTCCGTCAACTATCCCGGCGTGACCCTGGTGAAGACCCAAACAGTAGAAAATCCCAACTACGCCTTCCTCGACCTGGTTATCGATGGATCTACCCGGCCCGGCACGCTGCAGGTGGTGGGCAAAGACGGCAGGAAAACCATTACCCGCTCCTACGAATTGAAGGCCCGCACGGCGGAGCCCAAAGGCAGGGGCGTCAGTTCGGCCGACTTCATCTACCTGCTCATGCCCGACCGCTTTGCCTCCGGCGATGCCACCAACGATAAGTTCAAAACCATGGCCGACACCTCCGCCAGCCGTACCAGTCCTTACCTGCGCCACGGCGGCGACTTCAAGGGCATCATCGACCACCTCGACTACCTGCAGGAGCTGGGCGTCACCGCCCTCTGGCTGACCCCCGTGATCGACAACGACGAAAAGCTCAAAAATGAAGGCCCCGGCCGCCAGCAGGCCGGCTACCACGGTTATCATTTTACCGACCATTATACCGTCGATGCCCGCTTCGGCGGCAACGAAGGCTATCTGGCCCTGGCCAACGAGCTGCACCGCCGCGGCATGAAGCTGGTGCAGGATGCCGTGTACAACCATATCAGCGACGACCACTGGCTGAACAAGGACCTGCCTTCAAAAGACTGGCTGAACCAATGGCCCGCCTATACCGGCAGCTCGCACAAGGAGCATGCCCTGGTGGATCCCTATGGCGCCGAAGCCGATCGCAAGCTGCTGCTCGACGGCTGGTTCACGCCCTTCCTGCCCGACCTCAACCAGCGCAACCCCTTCCTGGCCAATTACCTCATCCAGCACGCCCTCTGGTCCACCGAAACCTTCCACCTCGACGCCTGGCGCATCGACACCTACAAATACAACGACACCGGCTTCATGAACCGCTGCAACGCGGCCCTGCTGGAAGAATACCCCAACATCCACCTGTTCGGCGAAACCTGGGTGAACAACCCGCTGCTGCTTTCTTATTTCGTGAAAAGCAAGGTGGACTATCCCTTCAAAAGCAACCTGCCGGGTTCGCTCGACTTTCCGGTCTGCAGCGCCATCTACGATGCCCTGAACCAAAAGTTCGGCTGGGACGAGGGCGTCAGCCGGCTGGCCAATACGCTGGCGCAGGACGTGGTTTATGCCCAGCCCGAAAAGATGGTGACCTTCCTCGACAACCACGACATGAACCGGTTCTTCTCGGTGATCGGCGAGGACCGCGACAAATACCGCATGGGCGTTACCTGGCTGCTGACCACCCGGGGCATTCCCTCCTGGTATTACGGCACGGAGATCCTGATGAAGAACTTCAAAGAACCTTCGGATGCCGAGGTGCGCCGCGACTTTCCCGGCGGTTTCCCCGGCGACCGGCACAATGCCTTTACCGCTGCCGGCCGCAGCAAAAGTCAGGACTCCGCCTTCAGCTATGTAAAAGCGCTGGCCCAATACCGTAAGCAAACGCCGGCCCTGCATTCCGGAAAACTGATGCAGTACGTGCCGCAGGAAGGTGTTTATGTGTACTTCCGCTACGATGCCGCCAAAACCGTTATGGTCGCCACCAACACCGGCGAAAAGGAAATGCTCCTGGATACGGCCCGCTTCAGCGAGCGGATGGCCGGTTTTACGGGCGCCCGTAATGTGATCACCAAGGAGGTAATCGGCAACCTTGCCCAGTTGAAGCTGCCGGCAAAGACCGCCCTGGTGCTGGAGCTGACCCAATAACCGCAGTAATCATCCCAAAAATCAACCGTTTGCGCATGTCCCGAATACCCGCCATCTCCCTTACCACGATTTGCCTGTTCCTGCTGGCCGGCACGCTGAGCGCCGTTGCGCAACCGGCAGATACGGCCCGCACTACCGGCGAAACCGTGGTGGACAACAAGCTGGTGATTTACCAGTTGCTGGTGCGGCTGTTCGGCAATAAAAACACCGCCAACAAATTCTACGGCTCCAAAGAAGCGAACGGCACCGGCAAGTTCAACGACATTACCGGGAAGGCGCTGGACGAGCTGAAGAAAATGGGCGTCTCCCATGTCTGGTATACGGGTGTCATCGAGCACGCCACCATGACCGACTATTCGGCCTACGGCATTGCACCCGACGATCCCGACGTGGTGAAGGGACGGGCCGGCTCACCCTATGCCATCAAGGACTATTACGACGTAGACCCCGACCTGGCCGTGGATGTGCGCCGCCGCATGGACGAGTACGAAGCCCTCATCGCCCGTACCCATGCCCACGGGCTGAAGGTGCTTATGGACTTTATCCCCAACCACGTGGCCCGCACTTACCGGTCCGATGCAGCGCCGGCCGGTGTCCGGGGCTTTGGCGTGGACGACGATACCACCAAAGCCTTCGATCCGAAGAACGACTTTTATTACCTTCCTTCCCAGCCCTTTGCGGTGCCCGAAGGCGTGCAGGCCGGCGGGGAAGCGTTTTCCTCGCCTTTAAAGGACGGGCGGTTCCGGGAAACCCCTGCAAAAGCCACCGGCAACGACGTGTTTGCCGCCCGGCCGTCCATCGACGACTGGTACGAAACCATCAAGCTCAATTACGGTGTGGACTATGCGAACAGCCGCATCCCCCACTTTTTACCCGTGCCCCCGGTCTGGCAAAAGATGCGCGACATCCTGCTGTTCTGGGCCGGCAAAAAAGTCGACGGCTTCCGCTGCGACATGGCGGAGATGGTGCCCGTGGAATTCTGGAGCTGGGTGATCCCGCAGGTAAAAAAAGCGACGCCCCACATTATTTTTATCGGCGAAGCCTACAATTCCAAAGAATACCCCAACTACCTCACCCGGGGGCAGTTCGATTTCCTCTACGACAAGGTGGGCCTGTACGACGGCCTGAAGCGCCTGATCCGCGACGAGCCCGCGGCCGATGTGGCCGACATTACCCGTGTCTGGAAGGAAGAAAGCCGGGGCTTTTCCAGCCGCATGCTGCGTTTTCTGGAAAACCACGACGAAGAGCGCATCGCCTCGGACGGCTTTGCCAAAGATCCCTGGCTGGCCGTCCCGGCCCTGGTGGTTTCCGCCACGCTGGGCAGCGGTCCCGTGATGCTTTATTCCGGCCAGGAGGTGGGCGAGCCCGCCGGGGGAAAAGAAGGCTTCGGCGGCGACGACAACCGCACCACCATCTTCGATTACTGGGGCGTGCCCGAACACCAGAAGTGGATGAACGGCGGCCGGTTCGACGGTGGCGGGCTGTCCCCCGACCAGAAGAAGCTGCGGAACGTTTATGCCACCCTGCTGCGGGCCGCAGCAACACAGCCCGCTCTGCGTACCGGAAAATTTTACGAATTGAACGGAACGGGGTGCAACAACCGCCAGTATGCCTACCTCCGCTACACCGCAAAGCATAGGGTGCTGGTGGTGGTTAACTTCCACCGCAGCCAGGCACTGGATACGAAAATCCTCCTGCCCCAGGCCCTGAAGCAGGAGCTGGGCCTGTCGCATAAAAGGCCGCTGCCGGCACGCGACCTCCTGGGCGGAAGAAAATCGAAAACCCTAAATATCGATACCGGGATACCCGTTCACGTGCCGCCGGCGGGCGCCTGCATCATCAGCTTTTAAAATTCAACGGAACGTATGCATACAGAAACCCTGACGATTGCGCTGAAAAAGCCGCGCCTCACCCTGGCGCAGATCTGGAATATGAGCTTTGGTTTTCTCGGGATCCAGTTCGGCTTTGCCCTGCAAAACAGCAATGCTTCCCGCATCCTGCAAACCTTCGGCGCCGACGTGGAGCACCTTTCGCTGTTCTGGCTGGCGGCCCCCGTCACCGGCATGATCGTGCAGCCCATCATCGGCCATTACAGCGACCGCACCTGGACGCGGCTGGGACGCCGCAAGCCGTATTTCCTGGCGGGCGCCCTGCTGACGGCCCTGGCGCTGGTGCTCATGCCCAATTCCGAAATGCTGGCCAGCATGCTGCCGCCCATTATGGTGGGTGCCGGCATGCTGATGATCATGGACGCCTCCATCAACGTGGCCATGGAACCCTTCCGGGCCCTGGTCGGCGACATCCTGCCCGACGAGCAGCGGAGCCTGGGCTTCTCGGTCCAGACCTTCCTGATCGGCATCGGCGCGGTGGCCGGCTCCTGGCTGCCCTATATCCTGGCCGAGTACTTCGGCTTTTCCAAAACGGCGCCTGCCGGCCAGGTGCCGCCCAACGTGATCTTCTCCTTCTACGTGGGTGCGGCGGTGCTGCTGGCCACCATCCTCTGGACGATATTCACTACCAAAGAATATTCGCCCCGCGAATACGAAAAGTTCTATCCTCCCGAAGTGCTGGAGTCCGAAAAGAGCGGGCTGTCGGCCATCCTCGAAGACTTTGCCCGCATGCCCAAAACCATGAAGCAGCTGGGCATCGTGCAGTTCTTTTCGTGGTTCGCCCTCTTTTCCATGTGGGTGTTCACCACGCCGGCGGTGGCCCAGCATATTTACAAAGTGGCCCCCGGCGATACCTCCTCCGAGCTGTATGCCGATGCCGGCAACTGGGTGGGCATCCTGTTCGGCATCTACAACGGGGTATCGGCCATCTATGCCCTCATCCTGCCCTCCATTGCGGCGGCCACCAGCCGCAAGGCGGCCCACGCCTTCTCGCTGGTCTGCGGCGGGCTCGGACTGCTGTCGATCTTCTTTGTCACCAACCCCAACGCCCTGGTGTTTTCGATGATCGGCATCGGCCTGGCCTGGGGCAGCATCCTGGCCATGCCCTACGCCATTTTATCCGGCGCCCTGCCGCCCAAGAAGATGGGCGTGTACATGGGCATCTTTAATTTCTTCATCACCTTCCCGCAGATCGTGAACGGCCTGTTCGGCGGCCTGATCGTCAAAAAGCTGTACGGCGGCGAAGCCATTTATGCCATTGTGCTGGCCGGCGTTTTTATGCTCCTTGCCGCCGTTTCCGTGGTCTTCGTCCGCGACCGGCATGTGCCGGAGAAGTTTGAACTGGTGGAGGAGCCGTTGTGAGGGTATTGGTTAATTGGTTAATTGGGAATTGGGAAGTGCCTTACGATAAGGGATAATCGAACTATTTATAGAGAAGAACGAACAGGTGAACTTATAATAAACAGCGAATGAAGATCAGTTTTTACGTACGATACCATACGCAGCCCGGGCAAAGCCTGCAGGTGCGTTTGACGGTGCAGGGTCCGGGTGGAGCGCAAAGCGAACAGGTGCTTCCTATGGAATACCTGAATGAAACGTTCTGGCAGGTTTCTGTAGATGTTCCTGGCGCCACCGTGCGAATAAGGTATGGCTATACCCTTGTAGATGCTGAAGGAGATCTTATCCCCGACGGCGAACGCGAACGGGAGATCGAGCTTACGGAACGCAAAGGAGGGGAGCTGCGCCTCCTCGATACCTGGAACGATGCCAACGCCGTGGAAAACGTTTTCTATACCGCCCCTTTCCAGCAGGTGCTGCTGTCCGGCGGAGGCACCGGCGTACCGGGCAGGCAGGAGGGCTCCTACACCCACATTTTTAAAGTAAAAGCGCCGCTGCTGCAGCCGGGCGAAGTGCTCTGCCTGTCGGGAGACGGCGACGCCCTGGGCCGCTGGCAGGCCGCCAAGGCCCTGCCCATGGCCAGGGAAGGCAGCTGGTGGACCGTGAAAGCAGATTTGTCTGCCGCGGACTTCCCGCTCCAATACAAGTACGGCATTTCCAATGGGGAGGAGCAGGAACACCTGCGCTTCGAAGGCTACGAAAACCGCCGGCTGGAGGGCGGGGCCTCCCGCGAAACCATCCTGGTGGTGCACGACAGCTTTGCCCGCTTCCCGGCCAACACCTGGCGCGGAACCGGTGTGGCCGTGCCCGTGTTCAGCCTGCGCACCGCGGGCAGTTTTGGCGTAGGCGAATTCGAGGATATAAAACTGCTGGCCGACTGGGCAAGGCAAGTGGGCATAAGGCTGATCCAGATCCTGCCCGTGAACGATACCACGGCAACCCATACCTGGATGGATTCTTATCCCTATGCCGCCATTTCCGCCTTTGCCCTGCACCCGCTTTATATCCATTTGCAGCGGGTGGCCGGCGAGCAGGATGCCCCCCTGCTGGAAAAATACCGGGGCGAGCAGGAGCGGCTGAACCGCCTGCCCGAAGTGGACTACGAAGGCGTCATGCGTTGCAAATGGGAAGCGCTGAAAGCGCTGTGCGCCGCCCAAAAAGACCACTGCCGGCAAGAGGAGGGCTTTGCCGCTTTCTTTGAAGCCAACCGCCACTGGCTGGTGCCCTATGCCGCCTTCTGCTGCCTCCGCGACCACTACGGCACGGCCGACTTCAGCCAATGGAACGGCCAGGGCGTGTATCAGCAGGAAGCCATAGAGCGCCTGGGGGCGCCCGGTTCGGAACACTACGACGCGATCTTTTTACACTATTTTATTCAATACCACCTGCACCTGCAGCTGAAGGAGGCTACCGAATACGCCCACCGGCAGGGCGTCATCATCAAGGGCGATATCCCTATCGGCATCTACCGCCACAGCTGCGATGCCTGGGTGAGTCCCGGATTGTACAACATGGACATGCAGGCCGGCGCCCCGCCCGACGCCTTCGCGGTCAAAGGCCAGAACTGGGGCTTTCCTACCTACAACTGGCACCGCATGGAAGACGACCACTTCGAGTGGTGGCGCCGCCGCTTCGGGCAGATGAGCAACTATTTCGATGCCTTCCGCATCGACCACATCCTGGGCTTCTTCCGCATCTGGTCGGTACCCCTGCACGCCGTGGAGGGTATCCTGGGCCACTTCGTTCCCTGCATCCCCGTGCACCGCGTGGAGTTTGACCAGCGGGGCATCTGGTTCGACTACGACCGCTACACCCGCCCCTTCATTACCGATGGCGTGCTCCATGACACCTTCGGGCAGGCCGCCGCGCAGGTGCGGGCCGAATTCCTCGACGAATTGTCGCCCGGCTGGTACCGCCTCAAGGAGGCCTTTTCCACGCAGCGGCAGGTGCAGGAGCACTTCGCCGGCAGGGAGCAGACCCCCGAAAATGAAACGCTCCAAACCGGCCTGTTCGACCTGGTATCGAACGTGCTTCTTTTGGAAGTGGAAGGATCGAACGGGCAGGAGTTCCATTTCCGCATCGATATGCAGGCGACTTCCTCCTTCCGCGACCTGCACCACGATACGCAGCAAAAGCTGAAAAACCTGTACGTAAATTATTTTTTCCGCCGCCAGGATCATTTCTGGAAGCACGAAGCCCTCAAAAAGCTGCCAGCCCTGAAGGGCGCCACCAACATGCTTGTTTGCGGGGAGGACCTGGGCATGGTGCCGCATTGCGTGCCCGAGGTGATGCAGGAACTGGGCATCCTGAGCCTGGAGATCCAGCGCATGCCCAAGGACGTGCGGCGTACGTTCTTTCACCCCGCCGATGCGCCCTACCTGTCGGTGGTGACGCCTTCCACCCACGACATGAGCACCGTCCGGGGCTGGTGGGAAGAGGACCGGGCGGTGACACAGGCGTTCTTTCACCGCGAGCTGGGGCAGGAGGGCGAGGCGCCCTTTTTCTGCGAGCCCTGGATCAACCGGGCGGTGGTGCAGCAGCACCTCCATTGCCCCGCCATGTGGAGCATTTTCCAGTTGCAGGACCTGTTCGGCACCGATGGCGCCCTGCGGCGCGAAAACCCCCACGACGAACGCATCAACGTACCGGCCAACCCGAAACATTACTGGCGCTACCGCCTGCACCTGGCACTCGAAGACCTGTTGCAGGCACATGAATTTAACGGGTCGTTAAAAAATGAGATCCGGGCCAGCGGACGATGAGGGAATTTCGTGGAAGGCAGGATAGATTCTTAAAGGAGAAGCAGCTATTTCGGTAAAAGGCTGTTAAGGCCCAACGGGCCGCAATATCCCAGCACAGGGCGCAGCCCTGTGTCTCCGGGGTAAACTTCCGCTAAGCCCTGAAAGGGCGCAATATGTGGTTCGGCCTAAGAACTGCCGCAGTCCTATGAAGGTATTGCGCCCCTGCAGAGCTTCCCTTAGTGGAAACTTCCTTGTCCCAGGGCTGCGCCCTGTGCTGGGATATGGCGGCCTTTCAGGCTTAAAATCCAGTTTATTTCAGTCTGTTAGATGTGTCCTGGCGGCAGGCTTCAGGGGAGTATTCAGAGGAAGCCCTGAAAGGACATAATACGGTGTCTGGAAATATACATATAAATACTTTTAATATGTCACAGTCGCTTGTTAAAAACTACATCCACCTGATATTCAGTACCAAAAACCGCCAGCCGTTTATCAGTGAGCAGTTGCAACCGGAACTGTATCAATACCTCGGGGGTATTTGTAATAGCCTGGATTGTAAGCCGATAAAAATTGGAGGCTATATCGATCATGTGCACCTACTTTGCCTCCTGTCCAAAAAGATAGCCCTGGTTACTCTGTTGGAGGAAGTCAAAAGCCACTCCTCCAAATGGATAAAGACGAAAGGCGAGACGCTACGCCAGTTTTATTGGCAAAACGGGTATGGAGCCTTCTCCGTCAATCCAACAGAAGTAGATGTGGTCGTTGAGTATATTGAACATCAAAAAGAACATCACCGGGTAAAAACATTCCAGGAAGAATACCGGGCTTTTCTAAAAAAGTATCAAATGGAATACGATGAACGGTATGTCTGGGAGTAACAGGCGTGTTATTTTTGGGGGCGTTCCGTGGATGGTCTTGCGCCCTTACAGGGCTACGCGCTATAATCCTATTTGGTACTCCAGGGCTACGCCCTGGGCTGAGATATTACGCCCCGTTGGGGCTGCTTAACCGCCACGGACTTAGGCGAGCGGGAAAGCTAACCTGATGGAAAAAAAAGCCCGGTTATTCCTTCGAATAACCGGGCAAAAGCACAAATGAAAAAGTTAAATATCCAGGAAGGCGGTAACATAAAACCGTTCCGGTGAGGACGGGGCAGGATGGACCGCCTTACGTTTCCGGTATTTTTTGATCCGCTGCAGCCGTTGCGTGGCTTTCCAGCGGGTCTGCAGGCCCTTCAGGGGACTGAAAAAATTCAGGGGGAGTTTCCCGGCATATGGTACATACATAAGATTTCCGTTTAAAGGTGAACAATATTGCATCTCGATCCATATGGGGCGAACACCTATAACCCCTGGTTCAAAGACCGTACCATTGTTTAATCGTTTAAACAGTGGCCGGGACGCCCACCGCCACAGCAACCCGCCCTCCCGGTGCGCAATTTGCCCGATGCCCATTATCTTCAGCACCCGATTTAAAACTCAAAAGGAATGACGAATAACTCCCAACAGTACGCCATCGGCATAGACATCGGCGGTACTAATACCAAGTTCGGCCTGGTGGATCACCGCGGCGGCATCACCCACCAGGGAAGCCTTTCCACGGCCACCTTCTCAACGGCGGAAGCATTTGTGTACGCCCTGCATGCCGCCTTACTGCCAGCTATAAACGAATTAGGCATAGATGCCATTAAGGGCGTAGGCATCGGCGCCCCGAACGCCAACTATTACAACGGCTGCATCGAGCTGGCGCCCAACCTGCCCTGGAAAGGCGTGGTGCCCCTGGCCGCTCTGGTCCGCGAACGCTTCGGCCTGCCCTGTTCCCTGACCAATGACGCCAATGCCGCCGCGGTAGGGGAAATGATGTACGGAGCGGCCCGGGGCATGAACGACTTTATCGTCATCACCCTGGGCACCGGCGTGGGCAGCGGCATTGTCGTGGGCGGGCGCCTGGTGCTGGGCCACGACGGCTTTGCCGGCGAGCTGGGCCATACCATCATCCGTCCCGGCGGGCGGCCCCACTGGTCCAGCGGCCTGGTGGGCTCGCTGGAGGCCTATGCTTCCGCCACCGGCATTGCCCTGACCGGCCGGGAAATGCGGGAGCGGGAAGGCGACAACAGCCTGCTGCACCAGTTCGCTGCCGAAGCCATTGATTCCAAGGTGGTGTACGACTGCGCCCGCAAAGGCGATGGGGCGGCCCAGGAGGTATACCGCTTTACCGGCCAGGTGCTGGGCGAAGCGCTGGCCAACTTCGTGATGTTTTCCTCGCCCGAGGCCATTATCCTCTTCGGAGGGGTCACCAAGGCCGGCGACCTGATCATGAACCCGGTGCGCGAACACCTGGAAAAAAACCTGCTGCCCATTTTTCGCAAAAAGGTCCAGCTCCTGTTCAGCGAGCTGAAAGAGGCCGATGCCGCTATCCTGGGCGCCAGCGCCCTGGTGTGGGAAACCAAACGGGAAAGCCAGTATGCGGAAGCCAATCCTTGAGGATTATTGTTTGATTCTTAAGAAATTCTGAAGTGAAATTCTTATAAAATTCTGAAGAAGGAGTTGCCGGGTAGTTAAATAATGCACCCGTCTGTAATAAATTGTTCAAAAATTTCCCATTTAATAACAAATCCTCCTAATTTCGCAGTTCTCATAAGCAGTTAGTTTTGGTTGCGACCCCTGTTTCTACAGGGGTCTATCTTTTTTATACCCCCTTGTTCCCGGGTTTCAATGGTTTTCGCCGTTTGCCCACATTGCTTATCTTGTTCCCGGGGAAAGGGACAATTGCTGCCCCGGTGCTCCCCAACCACTACCCAACAAATTTGCCACATGGAAAAACGCAATTCGCGTCGCAGCTTTTTGAAGAAGGCCGGCCAATGCCTGCTGGTAGCCCCGGCGGCCGCTTCGCTGGTGGGCTGCAGCGCCTCCCGGAAAACATCCGGCAACAATGTCCCTGGTGCCGGTCAGCCGGCGGCTTCCGCCACAACCGGCCTCATCCTCAATATCCGTGACTTCGGTGCTACCGGCAACGGTACCACGAAAGATACCGCAGCTATCCAGCAGGCCCTGGACCGCTGCTGGGTGCTGGGCGGCGGCGAGGTGCGGGTGCCCGCCGGCAACTACCTGACCGGCGCCATCGCCCTGCGTTCCAATACCACCCTGCGCCTCGAAAAGGACGCCGTCCTCACCGGCACGCCGGATTTTTCCGACTACCCCATCATGCAGGTGCGCTGGGAAGGCAAGTGGATCCAGGGTTATACCGCCCTCATCTACGCCGTGGACGCCGACAACATCGGCATCGTGGGACCCGGTCGGATCATGGGCAACCATGCCCTCGGCGGCCGTCCCAATGCCCAGAACCCGCTGCGCCACCCCGCCCTGATCGAGCCTATAGGGTGCAGCAACGTGCGCTTCGAGGATTTCGCTACCGACTACCGCCTGATGTGGTCCATCCATCCCACCTACTGCACCAACGTGTTCATTAAGAACCTGACCATCCGCAGCACCGGTGGCAACGGCGACGGCATCGACGTCGATTCCTGCAAACACGTGCGCATCGACAACTGCGACATTGCCACCGGCGACGACTGCATTTCGCTGAAGTCGGGCCGCGGCATGGAAGCGTACACGCTGTTACGCACTACCGAGGACGTGCATATTTCCAACTGCACCTTTGCCGACTCCATCTTTGCCTGTATCGGCATCGGCAGCGAAACATCCGGCGGCATCCGCAACGTGCGCATCGAAAAATGCAAGTTCACCTATGCCAAGACGCATGCCGTCTACATCAAAAGCCGTCCCGGACGCGGCGCTTTTATCGAGGACATCGTGGTGGACGACATCGAGGTGTCGGGCATGGAGGGCGGCTTCCTGCGCTTCAATATCCTGGGTAGCGGCCTGCAGGACCAGGTGCCCGTGCCGGGACACGAAGGCATTCCCACCATAAAGAATTTTCATTTCTCCAACATCCGGGTAAAGGACGTGCCGGTGCTGGTGGAAGGTACGGCTATCCATCCCGACAAGCCGCTGGACGGCTTTTCCCTGGTAAATGTCAGCGGCACCTGCAAACAGGGCATTTCCCTGGCCAACATCAAAAACGCCCGCCTGCGCGGGATCGATGTCGCCGGGTACAACGGGCCGCTCCTGCGTATGCACAACGTTACCGGTAAAGGCCTGGAGGGAGCCGTCCGAATCGACAGTCCCAAGCTCCCCGATCCCGTGCCGCCCCAGGTGCCGCCCTATAAGCTGGGGTGAGGCCTCACCCTTTCAATAACAACAACCAACTGTCCCCTGTCGGCTTGCGCACAGGGGATTTCTTTTTCAGCTTACGGGGCAGGGTGGCAGGCATGGTCTTGCCGCTGCGCGGGTCGAACCAGGTGCCGGTAAACGCTTTCTTCGGCAGTTTTTTCAAAAAGCGGATATCCGTTCCCGTAAGTGAGTAGATCAATACGGTGCTTCTTTCCCCGTCGGCCAGCATCCAGTTGTTCGCGGCATCGGCCAGCTGACCGTCGCGGGGCAGCAGGTGCATCAGGCGCTCTTCCAGGTGCTGGCGGATAAAGGTGTCCAGGGCCTGGGCATCGACGATGCGCCCCTGGCGGTGGCCGGCAGCCGGGTTCAGCCGCAGCACCTGTGCCGCGCCGGCCATCAGGGCGGGAACCGGCCCCACCTCGTTGTGCCAGGCCACTACCGCCTTGTCGGGGTATCTGTCACGGTATTCGCGTACCTGGCGGTAGGCCTGCTGCGGCGTGGTGGCGTTGGGGAAGTCCACGGAGCGGCCGAACTTTTCGGTTACGTATTCCCGAAAGGCAAGGTTCTTGCCGCCGGCGGGCGCCCAGAGGGTGCCGTCGGGCAGGTACTGCCAGTACCGCATGTCGATGACGGCCACCTGGCGCGCCAGGGCGGGGTCGGCCAGGGTGGAGTCGGTGATGTCCTTGCTGGTGCCCAGCACGATGCGCACCTGCTGTCCCTGCCGCTGCTCCCATTCGGCTACCGTTTGCTGGAAGAACCGCTGGAAGGCCAGGGGACCGAAAAACTGGAAGCCGGTGCACAGCACCAGGTTGTCGCTACGGCCGATGCTGTCGAGCAGGTGCAGGATGTAGGAGCGGTGCAGCTCGCGCAGGGCCGGCTGGCGAATATCATAAAACTCGTTGGCCACGTGGATGCGGTGACTGCTGTCGAAGGGCGGCGGTTCGGGCAGGCCCGTAGCATTGATGTTGTTGGCGGGGCGCCAGGGAAAGTCCACCCAGTGGGGACCTACTTCCACCAGGTTGTGGTTGTTGTAGGCGTGGTGGTACAGCACCAGTCCTTCGGCGTCGGCCAGGGATGCAAACTGGCGCAGGCGGCTGAAGTACCAGGGGTTGAATTTCGTGAGGTCGTAGCGGCTCAGGCCGTCCCAGGCCGTGCCCTGCCCGCTGCGGGCCCAGGGCTGTTCCAGAAAAGGCGCCCATACGTTAGCGTCCATTCGCTGCTTCGTGGAGTGCTCGTCGCGGCGGCGGTCGTACCACAGCCCGAAGGGACCGCTCTGGTAAAAGGGCGTGCCCTGGGCTGTGGCCCTGCGGGCCAGTTGCGGCAGGTCCTCGGTCAGGCCCGTGCCCACCCGGCCGGGGATAAAGCGGGTAATGCTCCTGCCTCCATCGGGCGCCTGGGACGGGGCGGCAAAGCCCAGCCACCAGGCATCGTTTACCGCTCCGCCCCAGAGCGTTTTGCCGGCCACCACGAAGCGGCCGTTCACGATACGGAAGGGGTGCTTTTGCGCCGGGGGCAGGGGTGCCTGCTCGGGGATATTCGTTAAGGTAAAGGAGGGGAGGGCGGCCGTTGCCGCCGGCGATTGCCCGGGGGACGGCACGGCGGTGTATAAGGCCCACCCGGTCTCGCCCAGCCGTCTTCTCAGTTGGAATTCATAAAGGGATCCCGGCTCGTTTTGTACCAGCACCGGGGCCGTTTGGTGTCCTTTGGCCACGATAACCGATGCCGTACAATTGCGGACCACCGCGTTGGCGGCCGTCCAGCCGCCGCCCTGTACCCGCCCGGAATCGTAGGCCAGGCGCAGGGCGGCGCCCCCGATGCGTACGTCTTCGTACAAGATGCCGGAAGCCCAGCTTTCGAAGGCGCCGCTGGCGGCCAGGGCGTTGGTGGCGGTGCAGTGGCGGAACACGTTGGGACCGGCGGCCAGCAGCCCGGCGGCGAAGTCATTGAGGCCGCCATCGGCGGAGCAGTGCTGCACCAGCACCTGCTGGCCTTCGATCCAGAAGCTCAGGCGGCGGAAGCCCCCGGTTTCCGAAACCGGCTGTTCGTTGCGGCAGCCTTCCACGGTAATGCGCCGGCCGGCCGGGCCCACCCGTACCGCCGAGCCCGCAAAGTGGCGGGCCGTTACGTTATCCACCCAGGCGTCCTCGACCCGGTCGAGCAGGATGCCGAACCAGGCATGTTCCTCGTCCTTCGGGTTGGCCGGATTGTATTCGCTGCGCAGCTGCAGGTGCTCGATGCCGATGTTGCGTACCGGTCCGCCCCCTTCCACCTGGGCCACGGTGCCGCTGCCAAAGGCGTAGGCCAGGGCGGTGGTCAGCGGGGCGTCGAGCCGCAACAGGCCCTTGTCCCGGTCCACGGCCTCGATGGTGCGGTGCCACACCAGGTTGCGGGTGCCTGCCGGCCACAGGGCCTGCATCCCGATACTTTCGATCCATTCTTTGGTGGAGGGGCGGGTAATGGCAATGCGCTCGCCGGCGCGAAAGCCCCGGCTGTTGCCCACCGAAAGCACGCGGCTGCCGGCAGGCACCAACGGGTCGGTAACGGGTTCGGGGGCGCCCAGCCGGAGGGTATCGGCCGCACCGGCTTCAATCAGTGCACGGCGGCTGTTGCCGGTGGCTACCATAACGGTTGTGCTGTCGGGACTGCCCCGCAGCACCAGGCCGCTGACGTCCAGGCGCAGGCTGCCGGAAATGCGGAACACGCCAGCCGACAGTTGCAGGGCACCCCGGAAGCCGTCAGCCCCCAGGGGCTGGCGGGCCAGCTCGTTGAGGGCTGCCTGAAGCAGCCGCGTATCGTCGCCCCCCGTGGGACTCACCGACAACACGGCCGGCACCACGGGCAGCCGGACGCCGCCCCCGCCATAGCCGGCGTAGGAAAAGTCAATAGGGGAGGAGGTGGGCTGGGCCTCCGGGCAGAAAGGCGTAAACAGGCCGGCAAGCAGCGCCAGCAGGGCGAAGCAAACAAAGCGGGTGGGGCGCATAAGAAATGTAAAATGTAGAATATAAAATCTAAAATGTAAAATAAGGATATCAGCAGGTTTTACGGCCTTCTTTAATAATGCGGCTGCTCCTTTGCGGAAGGGCAGTTGGGCATTTTCCTTATTTTACATTCTAGATTTTATATTCTACATTTTACATTTCCTCCTCCTTTGCGCTTTATTTGCCAAAACTTTAATTACCCCGGATGAAAAGCGTTCTTCTTTCCCTCGTGCTTGCCTTTTGCGTTGCCGGAAGTGTTGCCGCCCAGGTGACCCCGGCCCCTATTAAACTGGTTGATTTTGTGCTGACCCCCGGTAAAAAAGACTGGAAGTATGCCGTCGGTGAAACGGCTTCGGTGCAGGTGACCGTGCTGCAATACGGCGTACCCCTGGACAGTGCCGTGGTGGCTTACGAACTGGGGCCGGAGCTGCTGCCGGCGGAAAAGAAGGGAACGCTGGTGTTGCCAAAAGGCACCGGTACCATCAGCCTGGGCACGAGCCGCCAGCCCGGCTTCCGCCAGCTGCAGGTGAAAACCACTGTTAAGGGAAAGACCTACAGCGACGAGGTAAAGCTGGCTTTTTCGCCCGAAAAGATCACGCCCACCGTGTCCCTTCCGGGCGACTTTACCCAATTCTGGGACAGCGCGAAGGCCGAGGCGGCCAAAGTGCCCATGGATGCGCGCCTCACCTTGCTGCCGCAATATTCCACCCCCACGGTGGACGTGTACCTGGTGAACCTGCAAAACTACAAGCCCGGCCAGCGCCTGTACGGTTTCCTGAGCAAGCCCAAAAAAGAAGGCAAATACCCCGTGCTGTTCTCCCCTCCGGGCGCCGGCATCAAGCCCTCCGCCCCCTTTACCACCTATGCCGATGCGGGCTACATTTCCTTCACCACCGAGATCCACGGCATTTCGCCACTGCTGGACGCCGACACCTATAAAAATATTAGCAATGCCTTTGGCGACTACTGGATGAACAAGCTCGATGACCGCGACAACTACTACTACAAGGGCGTATACCTGGGTTGTGTGCGGGCCATCGACTTTTTGTGCAGCCTGCCCGAGTGGGACGGCAGGAACGTGACGGTAACCGGTGGCAGCCAGGGTGGCGCCCTGACCATTGTAGCGGCCGCCCTCGACAAGCGGGTCACCTGCCTGGCCGCCTTTTATCCGGCCCTCTGCGATATCACCGGCTACCTGCACGGAAGGGCCGGCGGCTGGCCCCATATGCTGGGTCCCCGCTATGCCGCCATCAACAACACGCCCGCCAAGCTGCGCACCATCAGTTATTACGACGTAGTGAACTTTGCCCGCCAGCTCACCGTTCCCGGCTTTTACTCCTGGGGCTACAACGACCACACCTGTCCGCCCACCTCGGTCTATGCCGCCGTCAACAGCATCCGGGCGCCCAAGACCATCCTCATCACGCCCATCACCGGCCACTGGCGGTTCGAGGAAACCAATGCCGAGTCCCTGCAGTGGATGAAAAGCCAGTTAAAGTAAAGAAATGGAAAACGGCCCCTCCCGGGGCCGTTTTCCATTTACCGGCAGAAAGGTTCCATTCGTCGAGACATAGCCCGAAAGGCGGGAAATAGGATTAAACTTTACAGTACGCATCCGTCATAACCTCCGATACCCGCACTAAAAGAAAAACGCTATGGAAAGAAAACTCTTTTTACGCAACGGCCTGGCAGCCCTGGGCCTCGCCGCTCTCGGCCCCCTGGCCTCCGCCTGCAAAAAGGATTCGGAAACCACCGATTCCACTACGGGCACCACCTCCGGCTCCTGCACCGTTTCGCCCACCGAAACCGAAGGTCCCTTCCCGACCAAGTCGCCCTCCTCGCTGGTGACCAACGATATCCGCAGCGACCGCACCGGTGTTCCGTTTACCATCAGGATCAACATCCGCAATACGAAAAACGAATGCGCCCTGCTGGCAGGCGCCCTGGTGGACATCTGGCACTGCGACAAGGACGGCTATTATTCCGAGTACGGCGGCACGGGCATGCAGTCGGTGAATTTTACCGGCGTGCATTTTTTACGGGGCCGTCAAACCACCGATGCCAACGGCCAGGTGACCTTTACCTCCATCTTCCCCGGCTGGTATTCCGGCAGGGCCCCGCACATCCACGTGCACGTCTACAATGCCAGCGGCACGTCCCTGCTGGTCACGCAGATCGCCTTTCCCACCGACGTTTGCAACACGGTCTACACCACCGCCACGAACTATTATACCAAGGGCACCCAGGATACGTCCAATGCCCGCGACAACATTTTCTCCGATTCCCTTGCCACCGAGCTGGCCACCCTCACCGGCAGCGTATCCGCCGGCTACGTGCTGACGCATACCATTTTTGTGGCGGCCTGAGGAGAGAATAGGGAATTGGTAAATTAGTTAATTGGGATATTAGAGCCTTGAGTATTGGGGCTGGCCTGTTTGATTGTCCGTTATTAAAATCCGTATCATTTATACTATGCAAAAAGCCATAATCCGCCTGTGTTACCGCAAAGTGATTGACGCTGCGGCGAAAACCGCCTGGGAAAAGTATGTGTTCGAGGATACATATACTGAGTTCCGGTTGCAGGCGCAGTATTTTAACCAGGAGAAAAAGTACACGTCCTTCAGTGAGCTGGTAAGCCAGGTGCCCGGGGCCGACAAGCTGCATTTTTTGGTCAGTGCGGCGGTGACCGGCTACCTGCGGCAGTTGAACGGGATGGTGCCCGGCGTGCTGAACGTGCTGGGAAGGCAGTTCCTGCCTTTCCGTAATTTCAGGTTCGAGATCATCAACAGCGACCTCCGCGATAAGTCCAAGCACCAGGTGGCCATCAACTTTTACTCCGAGCCGCTGGTCTGGCACGACACCATCAACGACCAGTTGCTGGTGTCGATTCCCGACAAGAAGGAGGACG
Organism: Huijunlia imazamoxiresistens; assembly: GCF_037132455.1. Lineage (NCBI taxonomy): Bacteria > Pseudomonadati > Bacteroidota > Chitinophagia > Chitinophagales > Chitinophagaceae > Huijunlia > Huijunlia imazamoxiresistens. The sequence continues at coordinate 340,738 of NZ_JBBBEI010000004.1, forward strand.
GCGAAACCCTGACGGAACTGTTTTCCCTGCAACCTTTTCTGAGTATTTACTCGCTGGTCCCCGGGACCGGCGAATTGGTAAACAAATGAACCCGTGAACCATGATAGCGCAATCCAACGCAAAGATCTTCCTTGCCCAGGAACGTGGGCATACCGAGTGCGAGTGGTTTCGTAGTTACCAGACCTTCTGCTTCGGCAACTACCAGAACCGGCACAAGGGGCCGTTCGGACCGCTGTATGTATGTAACGACGACACCTTGGCCGGCGGCCGCAAGCTGACCCTGCACGTGGAAGAGGATTCCACCCTGGTATTCGTTCCCTGCGTTGGCGCCCTTACGTATAGCGACAGCCATGGCCATACTACCTTTGCCGAAGCCGGCGAGACGCTGAAATGCGCCGTCCCGGCCGGTACCGTCATCGAAGTGCAGAACCCCTACGAAAGTGAATTGATCAATTTCCTGCATTTCTGGATCAAAGGTTTTCCGCAGGATGCGGTCCCCGGGCCGGAGGTGCATGCCTTTGATATTCAGAACAACCGCAACCGGTTGCAGGAGCTTTTCGCGCCGGATGGCCGGGTAAAAGGTTTTATCGGAAAGTTTGCCGGCCGCGAAGAATGGTTGTACCCGGTGAGCGAAAAAGGCAGGGGTGTATTTGCATTCGTATTGGAAGGCGCTTTCGAGGTGCAGTGCCGCCTGCTGGAAGCCTGCGACAGCCTGGCTTTGCAGGATGTCCGTGAAGTGGACATGGAAGCCCTGTCGAATGATGCTATTGTGTTATTGCTGGAGGTTGGATTTTGAGGAGCGCAGGGAAACAAATTCCGTGTACCTATAAATCCTTCTTTTTAAATGCCCTTACGGCCAGCCAGAGCGGGGTGGCCATCCACAGTAACAAGACTGCAGTTGTATACGCTACGCCAAAAGCGTTGCCGAAAAAATCTTTGTATAAGGCGCCGGTATAGCCCATAAGCGCACTCACGTCCATTTTCAGCATGATGGAAATCCGGCCCAGGTCCACGGGGTTCAGCGAGGACAGGAAGAGCGTGAGCTTTTCCAAAGGATAATCGGAGAACGCAAACAGGATCAGCAGCACCAGTCCATCATAAATAAGCGCGAAGTAAAACCAAAGCATCAGGGCGGCACCAATGCCGCGGGCCTTGTCGCGGGATTTGACGGAGGCATAAAATGCCAGCGAACTGAAAATGAACGTCAGCAGCACCCCGGTGGCCAGCAGCGACAGGCCGGTGGCATCGGGCTGGAACAGCAGCACGGGCATACCTACACCCACAAAAAAGGCAGCCGCCAGGGAGCCGGCCGTTCCCAGGTATTCACTCAATAAAATTCGGGTGCGGCTGACGGGCTGCGACAGCATCAGCTCGATAAACTCGTAGGAGTTGTAGTAATGAATCGTAGCGAACACCATGCTGACCAGCGGCACGACGATCAGCACGATATTCAACAGGCTGAGCAACGCCTTGCTGCCGCTGTCCTCCATCTGGAACAGGCTGACGGATACCACCGCCAGGAACAGGGTATATGCCAGGATGATGCGGCTGCGCAGGATGTCGGACAATACGTATCGGGAGATCTTAAGCATAAGAAATGTCTTTAGGCGTTAAGGAACGTTCGCGGGCCGGTGGCTTCATTTCAAAACCTTCTTTCATGATCCGGGCGATGGCCTTGCCCAGGCGGGCCTCGCCGGTCACGGCTTTCAGCCGTTCAATAGGCTCATAAAAGCGGAGACGGCCGTCCTGCAGGTACAACACGTCGGTGGTCAGTTCGTCGAGGTCGCTGAGCACGTGCGAGGTAAGGAGGATCAACTTTCCTTTGGCTTTTTCCTTCAGAATTTTCTCCTTCAAAATTTCGCTGGCCAGCGGGTCGAGGCCGGCGGTGGGTTCGTCCAGGATCAGCACGTCGGGGTTGAAGAGAAAGGCCAGCACGGCGCTCACTTTCTGGCGGGTGCCGCCCGACAGGCTGCGCATGGTTTTGTGCAGCAGGCCCTCCATGCCGTAGCGGTGGTACAACTCCTCGTCCAGGTTTTCCTCTTGCCGGTTGCGGATATCCTTGACCATGTTGATTACCTGACCGATCTGTATGTTGTCGGGGTAGCGGCCGATCTGCGGCATGTAGCCGATAGCGTCGCGGTAGGCCACCTGCCGGCTGATGGGCGCCTTATTGAAAAGGATCGTACCCGCATCGGGCTGCACCATGCCCAAAATAGACTTGATCAGCGTGGTCTTTCCCGACCCGTTCGGCCCCAGCAGCGACACCACCTGCCCCGGGGAAAAGGAGGCACTTACATCTTCCAATGCCGGCAGTCGCTTGAATCGTTTATAGAGGTGCGTTATTTCGATCATGGTAATAGCTTTAAATATGTTTAGTTTACGAGTTTACGGGTTTACGAGTTCCAAACGGGCGCCGGCAACTCGTAAACCCGTAAACTTGTAAACTCGTAAACTATCCTTCCACGCCCTCATCAGCGGCTTTTCATCTTTCAGCGCCTCGGGCGTGAGGGAGGGAAGCGCTTTCTCGGCCTTGTCCAGCAGCGACACCATGAAGGAGCGGAGCAGCAGCAGGCTGTTGGGGTTTTGCTCGATCACCGTCGCGTACAGGCTGACGGGGTGGTAGGGCACGTCGCCGGTGCCGTTGCGGTCCAGGTCATAGCCTTCGTATTTGTCCCAGTAGTTGTGTTCAAAATGGTTCAGCACCAGGTCGCCGTTGGTGGCGATGTCGAAGGTGTTACCCAAAAAATTGTTTTTGCGAAAATTGTTGTCGTTGCAGGAGGCCTGCACCCGGGCGGCCCAGCCGTTGCGATCGAAAACGTTTTGCTCCACCTGGATGCGGTTGGTGCCTTCGAGGTGAAGGCCTACGGTGTTGCGGAAAAAGAGGTTGCCTTCGATTTTGCTGTCGCTGATCTCCTTCAGCAGCAGGCCGTAGGCGGCAGCGCCCCAGTTGTTGCGAAAACGGTTGCGTTCCATGGTCACTGTTTTGGAGTACATCACCGCTACGCCGGCCCCGTTGTTTTCAAAAATGTTGTTCACGTAGCGGTCGTCGTTGGAGAACATGAAGTGGAGGCCGTAGCGGATGTTGCCTTCGCTGCGGTTGTCCTGTACCACCGAGGCGGAAACGAATTCGAAGTAGATGCCGTCGCGGTGGCCGCTGACGGTGTTGCCCTGCACCAGGGCGTCGGTGCACTTCCACAGGTGGATGCCGTTGCCGGTGGTCTGCTCGGTGCGGGTAAGGCCGGAGAGGCGGTTGTTGCGAATAGTGAAGTGGTCGCTGTTGGCTACGTGGATGCCGAAGTAGGCGCCGGTAATGCGGTTGTTTTCGATGGTGATGTCGGAGGCGTCGACCACCTTGATGGCGGCGTAGTCGTTCATGCTCGAGTAGCCCGAGTGGGCGAAGTGGAGGCCTTTGATGACGATGTGGCGGCCGCTGAGGGTGAGGAGTTCGTATTTGTCCGCCCCGTGCAGCAGGGGGTAGTCTTCGCCCAGGAGGGTGAGGGATTTGGTGATGACGGCGTTGTTCAGGTAGTATACGCCCTTGCGGATCCGCACCGTGTCGCCGTCGGCGGCTGCACCGATTGCCTGTCGGATGGTGGAGAAAGGCCCTGTGGGACTTACGGTCAGGGTGCGGGAGAGGGCCGGCAGGGTGGCGAGGAGGGCGGCCAGCAGCAGGAGCTTTTTCAGTATCATGGCCGGAAGGAGTTATAGAGCGTGTTCCAATCGGTTCTTTTTCCGCCGGTGGTTTGGGCGACAGTTGCGGCGGTGGCGGCATCCGCCAGGGCGGCGGTGTTGGCGTTCATGGGGCTGTGCAGCTGCCCGCCCTGCACATAGGCGGCGGTAGCGGCTTCCAGGAAGCGGTTGTCGTTTTTGAAATCCGCGACAAGGGTGCGGTCAATGTTTTCTGCTTTTATTTCGCCTTTTTTCAAAAAAGCGAGCAGGCAGTGCAGGTCGTCGAACTTGTAAATTTTGCCCTTGCGGGTAATGAGCTCCCCTCCGAAGCCGGGGGTGATGATCGTCATTTTGCAAAAATGGCAGCCGTCCTTGCCGTAGGCAAAGGGCTGGGGCCCGGTGGTACAGGATGGCAGCAGGAATAAAAGGAAAGGCAGTAGGGCGGCCGATTGCCGCCAGCGCAGCTGCCGGGCGGAATGCTTTTGTTTGAGGGTTTCCTTGATCCAGACGCCGAGCAGCACACCGAAGGCGGCCACGACGATCCAGCCGGCGGCGGCAGGGTAGGACCAGGCGTCGAAGTTCAATAATTGCTTGTGGCCGATCACGGGCGGCTGGTACGAGAAGCCCGGCACCTGTATGGCAGCGGCTGGGTCGAGGTGGTGGCCGTAGTCGTAGCCCCAGCGGTAAAAGTCGTAGAGAGCGGCGAGGCCGGCACTCACCAGCAGGCACAGGTAGGCGGACAGCAGCCGGCGGCTGTTGGCCAGCGCCGTCAGCAGTCCCAGCCCCACCAGGAAAGCGGCAGCATAAGGAAGGTAGGTGAATTCGGGGAACATGTCGGCGCTGATTTTTTTCATGCCGATGTAGTGATTGAGCCCGTTGATGGTGGACACGTCGCCGGTAATGCGGTTGAGCCAGATTTGGAGGCCCAGGCCTTCGGGGTATTGCGGCGCCGCCAGGTCGATCTTCCAGACCGGCAAAACGTAAGCGGCCGTCAGGGCCAGGGAGGCGGCGGCGATCAGGATGCGGGAGGTTCGGTTCATGGTGATTCGGTTGAGCGTGGGGAAAAGACCCGGCAGGTTTTTACAACCTGCCGGGTCGGGAGGCTGGATGCGGGCTTATTTTTTCACCGTGGCATCCGCGGCCGGTTCTTTTTTACCCGTGCCCCAGGTCAGGGGTACGTTGCTGCCGGCAGGGGATACCCGTACGTAGCCGGACATCTCCTGGTGCAGGGCCGAGCAGAAGTCGGTGCAGTAAATTGGAAAAACGCCGGTGCGGTCGGGCTGCCATTTTAGGGTCTGGGTTTCTCCCGGCATGATCAGGATCTCGGCGTTGTTGGCGCCTTTGACGGCAAAGCCGTGCGGAACGTCCCAGTCCTGCTCCACGTTGGTCACGTGGAAGTACACCGCGTCGCCCAGCTGCACCCCTTCGATGTTGTCGGGGGTGAAGTGCGAACGCACGGCGGTCATGTACACGTGCACTTCTTTGCCCTTGCGTTCCACCTTGACTGCATTGTCGCCAAGGGTGGCATAGGGGTGCTGGTTCTCTTCGATCTTATAGATCTTCTGGCTGTTCTTCATGATCAGCGAGGCCGGGATGGCTTCGGCATAGTGCGGCTCGCCCACGGTAGGGAAGTCGAGCAGCAGCTTCATCTTCTCGCCGCTGATGTCGTAGAGCTGGGCGCTCTGGGTCAGCTCGGGACCCGTGGGCAGGTAGCGGTCCTTGGTGATCTTGTTGTAGGCGATCACGTATTTGCCCCAGGGCTTTTTGGTGGGTCCGCCCGGTACGCACAGGTGGCCGATGGAATAGTAGGTCGGTACGCGGTCCAGCACCTTCAGGGTCTTGATGTCCCATTTCACGATCTCGGAGGAAACGAAGAAGGAGGTGTAAGCGTTGCCCTTGCCATCAAACTCGGTATGCAGGGGGCCGAGGCCGGGTTTCTGCACTTCGCCGTGCAGCACCGATTCGTATTTCAATACAGGGATGCCGTCGTAATTGCCGTCGTAGTTGCGGCCGGCGATGGCCTGCTGGATTTTGGCAAAGGAAAAAACGGGGATCACCGCCGCCAGCTTGCCGCTGCCGATGATGTACTCGCCGGAGGGGTCGGTATCGCAGCCGTGGGGCGACTTCGGACAAGGCATCAGGTACACCACGTCCTGCAGCTCTTTGGGGTCCAGCACCAGCACTTCCTTTTCGATGGTGGAGGTGGCGGTATGGGTTTTCTCGTTCAGCACGTTGTGGGCATAGGTCACCGGCACTTTTTTGCCCTTGCCCGCCCGGGCGTACTCCTGCGCCTTTTTCCAGTTCACGGCCATGATAAAGTCCTTGTCCTTGGCACTGGCATTCACTTCCAGCAGGGTGTTGGCCTTTTCGGAATTGTAGCAGCTGAAGAAGAACCAGTCTTTGGAGGCGCCTTTGCCGGCCCGCGCCAGGTCGAAGTTGATACCCGGGAGCAGCAACTGGAAGTCGATGCTCAGGCGGCCGGTTTTGGGATCCACGGCAATAAAGCTCACGGTACCCTTGAAGTTTTCCTTGTAGGTGGAGATGGGCACGTCGGTTTGGTTGCCCACCGGAACGCTGAAGCGGGTGCCTGCCACCACGTACTCGGTGTTTTCGGTAATAAAGGGCGAGGAGTGGTTGCCGGCGCTGTTGGGGATCTCGATGATCTCCTCGGTGCGGAAGGTGGAGAGGCTGACCCGCCCGATGCGGGGGGTGTTGTTGGCGTTGCCAAACGCCCAGCGGCCGTCGTGCTCGCCGTTGGTGGTGGACAGGGCGATGTGGTGGAGGTCGTCCCAGGGCACGAAGCCGTGGGAGGTATTGAGCATGGCTTTGGATTCTTCGCTGAAGCCGTAGCCGTTCTCGGGATGCTGGGAAAATACGGGGATGATACGGAACATGCGGCCGGAGGGGATGCCGTAAATGCTCATCTGGCCGTTGAAGCCGCCGGAAACGACGTTGTAGAATTCGTCGTACTTGCCCGGCGCCACGTACACTTTTTCAGCCGCATCGCTGCTGGCGGCATTGCCGGCCGCTTTTGTTTTGCAGCCGGCAATCCCACCGGCCATTATTGCCCCGGCCGCGGCCAGAAACAGGGTGGTTTGAATTTTTCTCATGTGAAACTTTTTGATGGTGAACTTGTGAACTGGTGAAAGCAGGCGTCAGCCAACTCAGGAACTCAGGAACTCAGAAACTCAGAAACTATTTCTCCCCGTCATTGGAGCGCATAAACTCGAGCACTTGCCGCGCTTCATCTTTGGTGAGGTTCTGGTTGGGCATGCGCACCAGCAGTTCTTCCAGCAGTTTTTGGGCGTCGGGGTCGGTGTTCAGCATGGCTTCGGGGTCGAGGATCATGCCCATGATCCATTCGGGCTTTCGTTTTTTGGTCACGTCCTTCCATCCGGGGCCTACCAGCTTCTCGTCGGTCAGCTTGTGACAACTCTGACATTTCAGGTCGTAAATACTTTTACCCGCGTTCACCCAGGCGGTGTTCAGCGGGGAGCTGAGGGTAACGGCTTCCAGTTTAGGAGCGGTGGCGGCCGGCGCTTCGGCAGCAGGTTCGGACCCGGCGGCTGGCTGCGCATTGTTGCTTCCGCAGGAAGCCAATAGCGCTGTTCCAGCCAGCAGCAGAGCGGCAGCAATGTTGATTTTATTCATGTGTAAAAAGTTTAAGAGGTGTTAAATGTCCCGGACGATCCAAAAGTATTCCGGCTGCCGGCCCGCCATCAGTGAGTAGCCTCACAGTCGGGGATGATCTTCGTCAGGTTATGGCCGCAGGGGTATTAATACTTTTGAGTACAATTCAAATTGTACCAATATGATGTTCTCTAAATCCTTTGGGTATTCCGTTCGCGGCATGTTATATATAGCGCTGATGCAGGACGAGAAGGTGCGGGTGCACGCCGAAGAAGTGGCTGGTGAGCTGGGCGTGCCCAAACCCTATATGAGCAAGATCCTCAAGACCATGGTGAAAGAAGGCCTGCTGCTTTCGGTAAAGGGCCCCCAGGGCGGCTTTGGGGCCAGCCAGCGTACCCTGGAGACCACCCTGATGGATATTTTTAAGCTGACCGACGGCCTGGGATACTTCAACCGCTGCGCCCTGCGGATGGACGAATGCAGCTCGAAAAACCCCTGCCCGATGCACGTGCATTTCGAGCAGGTGAAGTCGAGCCTGCGCCACCGCCTGGAAACCACGACCATCGGCCAATTGATCACCGGCAACAAGGCGGAATTCATCAGGAGCATCGCTTCCCTGAATTTCGAGGTGGGCGGTGTGCTGGTGTAAGTCCCGTTAACGTACAGCGGTCCCGGCCCGGTGCCGGCCGTTTCCCCCTTAACCTATTAACTATGGAACCGAAAGTAAAAGCAGGAACGCTAGCGGATATCGTGCGCAGGGACGTGAATGAACCGGAAGGCGCCCCCCGGCGGGTGACCCTGCCCGGCGCCATTGATTTCAACGACTGGTCTATCGAGTTCCTGATCGAGTATATCGTCAATATTTACCATGCTTCCCTGAAGCGCCTCCTCCCGCTGTTGAATGCCGAGGCGGCCGCTTTTGCCGGCAACCACGGCGCTCCTTATCCCCATGCCCCGAAGCTGGCCCAGGTGCTGGGCGAGCTGTCGTCGCTGCTGCTGGAGCATATGGCCAAGGAGGAGGACAGCCTGTTTCCTTACCTGCGGCAGATCTCCTCTACCCACAAGCGCCGGGAAACCTACGGCAGCCTGTTTGTGCGCACGCTCAGCAAGCCCCTGGACCAGATCAAAAAGCTGGAACATACCCACATCTCGGCCCTTCTGGACCAGCTGCGCCGCCTCACCGGCAACTACCAGTTCGCCGCCGACGCCCCCGCCGCCTACCGCCAGCTGCTGCAACAGCTCCGGGAACTGGACGCCGACCTGGTACAGCACAAACACCTCGAAAACCACATTCTTTTCCCCAAAGCGATGGTCCTGGAGAAGGAGTTACTCCAACTGTAGCAGTTTACGGGTTTACGGGTTAAGTTCCTGAGTTTCTAAGTTCCTGAGTTCCTGGGTTGGCGTTACTCCGGAAGAAGCAGCCTCCGGGCTGGGTCAAACCCGTGCACCCCTAACTCAGGAACTCAGAAACTCAGGAACTTAACCCGTAAACCCGTAAACTTGTAAACTCGTAAACTCACAAAAAGAACAATGCCTCAATTAAGCAGTAAAGCGGCGACCATTTACGCCGTCCTGGTGTTTGTCTTTACCCTGGTGGTCAGTTTCCTGTTGCCGGGGTACACCATTACGCTGAGCGGCCTGCTGATCGTCATCTTCCTGTCGGTTTTTGTGCAGGACCAGCGCTCCACCATCATTGCCGGCGTCGTCAGCAGCATCGTCATCGGCCTGCACCTGTGGATGGCCTTTTCACAGGGCGCCTACCAGCCGTGGACCGAATTTTTCTTCATGCTCCTCCTGGCTTTTTTTACCACCCTCATTGTGCTGTACATCAAGGGACTGATCCGCAACATGCAGTTCGACAAATCGCACATGACCTCGCTGTTTGAAAACGCTACCGAGGGCATTTTGCTCACCAACGAAAAAGGGACGATCATCCTGGCCAACCCGGCGGCCTGCAAAATGTTCGGCTACGAAGGCAGCGAGCTGATCGGCCTGATGGTCGACGCCCTCATTCCCAAGCGCTACCGGGCCGGCCACGTACACCTGCGGGAAGGCTTTTACCACCACCCCCAAAACCGCGAAATGGGCTCGGGCCGCGACCTTTACGGCGAGCGCAAGGACGGCCACAACTTCCCCGTGGAGGTGAGCCTGAGCGTGTACCGCCAACAGGCGCAAACCTTTGTCATCGCCTTCGTGGTGGACATTACCCACCGCAAGGAGATCGAAGGCAGCATGATCCAGCAGCAGCAGCAGCTGGAAAAAGTGTCGCACCAGCTGCGCAAGCTCAATGCCGAGCTGGAAGCCAAGGTGGAGGAACGGACCATCATCCTCAAAGAAGCCCTGCAGCGCCTGGAGGAATCGCAGGCCGAGCTGAGCGAAGCCCTGGACAAGGAGCGCCAGCTCAACGAGATCAAGAGCCGCTTTGTGTCCATGGCCTCCCACGAGTTCCGCACCCCCCTGAGCGCCGTGCTGTCCTCCGCCTCCCTTATTGCCAAGTACACCACCACCGAGCAGCAGGACCGGCGTGACAAGCACATCAACCGCATCAAGGATTCCGTCAAGCACCTCAACGACCTGCTGGAGGACTTCCTGTCGCTGGGTAAGCTGGACGAAGGCAAGATTGGCGCCAGCCCCTCACCCTTCAACCTGGCCGAGACCATCCGCGACACCATCGACGACATGAAGGGCATCCTGAAGCAAAGCCAGCAGATCAGCTACGAGCACGAGGGCCCCGAGCTGGTGTACAGCGATAAAAAGCTCCTGAAAAACATTATGATCAACCTGATCAGCAATGCCGCCAAGTTCTCGCCCGAGGACGGCGCCATCCGGGTCAAAAGCCGCACCGAAGGGGAGCAGGCCACCGTATCGGTGCAGGACCAGGGCATCGGCATTTCCGAGGAAGACCAGGAGCACCTGTTCTCGTCCTTCTTCCGCGGCAAGAACGCCCTGAACATCCAGGGCACCGGCCTGGGCCTCCATATTGTAAAACGCTACCTTGAGCTGATCGACGGAAATATTAAATTGCACAGCAGGCTGGGCGAAGGCACCACCTTTACTTTTTCCTTACCGGTAAATCCGAAAAATAATGCAGAAAACTATCCTGGTAATTGACGACAATAACGACCTGAGAGAAAATACCGCCGAAATCCTGGAACTGGCCGGCTACAAGACGGTGACGGCGGAAAACGGCAAACGCGGCGTGGAGGCGGCCATCCGGGAAAAGCCCGACGTGATCGTGTGCGATATCATGATGCCCGAGCTGGACGGCTACGGCGTGCTGCACCTGCTGCGCAAAAATGCCGGCACCCAGGACATTCCCTTTATCTTCCTCACCGCTAAGACCGAACGCAGCGACTTCCGCAAGGGCATGGAAATGGGCGCCGACGACTACGTGACCAAGCCCTTCGAGGATATCGAACTGCTCAACGCCATTGAGATCCGCCTGAAGAAGACGGAGATCCTGGAAAATAAATACGCCTCTTCGCCCCAGGGCCTGACGCAGTTCGTGCACGACGTCAAAAGCGCCGGCTTCCTGAAGCAGCTGTCCGACCAGTACGACGTGGAGCATTTCAACAAAAAGCAGGTGCTTTATTCCGAAGGCAAACGTCCCCGCTTCCTGTACTATTTGGTGAGCGGCAAGGTCAAGGCGTTCAAGATCCACGAGGATGGCAAGGAATACATTACCGACCTGTTCAGCGCCGGCGACTTTATCGGCTACTCGGCCCTGATCGAGGACAAGAACTACGACGACAACGCCTCGGTGCTCGAGGATGCGGAGATCATGCAGATCCCCCGCGACGAGTTTTTGCAGATGGTGTACGGCGACATCAACATCGCCGCCAAGTTCATTCATATCGTGACGCAGAACGTCAAGGACAAGGAGGAGCGCCTGCTGAACCTGGCCTACAGCTCGCTGCGCAAGCGGGTGGCCAAGGCGCTGGTGGACATCCATTCGAAGTTCAATGCCCGCAATACGCCCATCGAGATCTCCCGCGACGACATCGCCCAGTACGTAGGCACCGCCACCGAATCGCTGATCCGCACCCTGAGCGATTTCAAGGAAGAAAAACTGGTGGAGATCAAAAGCGGCAAGATCATCGTCACCAATCCCGATAAGCTCAAAAACTTGTTATACTAAGAACAGTTTACGAGATTACGGGTTTACAAGTTTACGAGTGGTTTCCAGGCCTGGCAGGTTATTTAAGCTTGCCAGGTTTTTTGTTTTTGTAAACCATGATCAATGACCAATGCCCCTTGACTAAAAAGATGCTCAGGTCACTTTAAACAATGATAAATGTTTGCAGGGGCGTTAACCTGCATCAGCTTTCACCGGGAGGCTTCTGTTTAGCTTTGAACCATGATGCCCACCGTAGCGATAAACCCCCTGCTGATCCGGAAATACAACCTGCCGGTACCCCGATATACCAGTTATCCCACCGTTCCGTTCTGGAACGAGCACCTGGAAACGGACACCTGGCGGTCGCTTTTCAGCCGGCGCTTTCATGAGCAGAACCACACCAACGGCATCAGCCTGTACATTCACCTGCCCTTTTGCGAGTCGCTCTGCACCTATTGCGGGTGCAACAAGAAGATCACCACCAACCACAAGGTGGAGGAGGAATACCTGCTGGCAGTGGAGAAAGAGTGGAAGCTGTATCGCAAGTTGATGCAGCAGACCCCCGTGATCCGCGAACTCCACCTGGGCGGCGGTACCCCCACCTTTTTTTCGCCCCAGAACCTGGAGCGCCTGATCAAAACCATCCTGAAAGGCGCCATCGTGCATCCCCAGCGGGAGTTCAGCATCGAAGGCCATCCCAATAACACCACCACCAAACACCTGGAAACCCTCTATAACCTGGGCTTCCGCCGCATCAGCTACGGGGTGCAGGACAACGATCCCGAGGTGCAAAGGGTCATCAACCGCCACCAGCCCTTCGAGCGGGTGAAAGTAGCCACGGAGGAGGCCCGCCGCATTGGCTTTACCTCGGTCAACTTCGACCTGATCTACGGATTGCCCTTGCAAACCCTGGAAAGCATCGAGCGCACCTTTAGGCAAGTGATTGAGCTGAAGCCGGACCGCGTAGCCTTTTACAGCTATGCCCACGTACCCTGGACCAGCAGGGCCCAGCGCCTGTTCGACGAAAGCCACCTGCCCGGTCCGGAGACTAAGGTGCAGCTGTACCTGAAAGGAAAGGAGCTGCTGTTGCAGGAAGGTTATTCCGATATCGGCATGGACCATTTCGCCCTGCCCCACGACTCCCTGTACGCCGCCCGGGAGGAGGGACGCCTGCACCGCAACTTTATGGGCTATACCACTCAAAATTCCGGCCTGTTGCTGGGACTGGGCGTCTCCAGCATCTCCGATGCGGGCTATGCCTTCGCGCAAAATGAAAAAGCCCTGCACGACTATTATGCCGCTATTGAAGCGGGCAAGCTGGCCATCAGCAAAGGCTATGCGCTGAACGTGGAGGATTGCTCGTTCCGCCAGTATATCCTCGACATCAGCTGCCGGGCAAGGACGGTCTTCCATCCTGCCGACCTGCCCCTGCTGCGGGAGCATACCTTTCCGCAACTGGAAAGCCTGGCGACCGACGGCCTGGTGGAATGGAATGAGGAAGGCGTGACCCTTACGCCGGAAGGCCATTATTTTATCCGCAACTGCTGCAGCGCTTTCGACCTGTACCTGGCGAGGAGCGGGAAGCGGCCGTCGTTCAGTAAGGCCATTTAAAGAGTTTACGAGTTTACGGGTTTACGCGTTTACAAGTTGGTTTCCAGGTTCCGGAGGGTTGTTGTTCGGAGGTTTTGGAAACCATCTTTTTGTGTTTGTGATAAATTTGTATGGGTAAAAAATATTATTTGAAATTATTTTCAGATATTAAATAGTTAATGTATTTTGTGTACGTGTTGAACAGCGATTGATGCAGTTGCCTTATGGTTACCGGGACGCCCTCCTCCAGGGCGAACAGATCTGAACCCAGGATCGATTACCCATAACCATAAGTATATGAAAGTTTACACCAGTCGTTTTCTTTCCATTCTTCTCCTTTTTTCTTTAGCGGCCTGCAAGAAAGACGTTCGTGTTCCGGGCTTTGATGCGGAACGGCAATTACCCTTAGAACGGCTCAGTAAGCCGGAGCAGGAAGTGGTGAAAAAGTTTGAGCAGGCTTCCTGTGTGCTCCAGGGACTATTTGCCGATCAGCCGCTCCGGCAGGAATTCAATGCCTTTATTGCCGCAAAACTGGAGCGGACACAATCAGATGAGGAGCTGACGTTCCGGGAAATATTCAATGCAAGGCCGGTATCGCTGCCGGGTGTCAGGCAGGATTTTTTGCAGCGGTTGAAGGTTGCTTTTGTGCAAGCCTTCCTTGCGGGCAATTATCCCGGGGCGGATAAATACAAGGACTTAAAGTTCGGTTCGGAAGACGAACTGGCTGCCTTTTTTGATCTGGAAAAAGTAGCGTCTCCCGCTTTTCGGGTGAATGCAACGGCCAATACCGGTTATCAAACCGAGGGGCTGGGGCTTCCCTACATGATATACTTTCCTTATTCTGAAAATTTTCCTTCAAATAATTCCCGGAACTATACCATTTGTTATGATCCACTGTATACCAACGACTCGAATACAGGCTTGGTGTTCCACGCCGGCAGCGGCGAACTCCTCAAAGAAGTAACTGTGGATGACGATTACGCTTATGAGCATCCCACCTATTTGCTCACTTACGACGATGGCCTGCAACATTCCGATATTTCTTCCGGGCTGGTACCCGTTAAGTTTTCATCCTACCACAAGAAGTTTTTTAATGATGATTACCGGTCGGATTTTTTTAATGATACAGATTCAGAACAGGAGCAGGAAACCTCAACAACTGCCTGCACCACACGGCTCGGGGTAAAGGATGGCCGGTGGACCTTGCTGAAAAACGGCTATGGCCTTTTTGAAGGCGGGATTGATTATGCGGTTGCCGTTTCCTTCGGTGTTTCCTACGTAAGAATTCCCGGCGAAACTCCAGGGGCAAATCCTGAACTGATAATAGGTGGAGCTACGGCATGGGGTTATCAAAAAATCAGAAGGAAGAAAGTAAAGCAGATGCAGAAGAATGAAAATGAATATTGTTCCTTCGGAATGAATGTGGCGCCCTGGTGTGCAGGCAAACCAGACGGATTGGTGTTCCTTTATGAATATGACAGGCCTAAAAAATTTGGTCAAAGTACCAAGGAGTGGTCGGGCTTTGTCAGCCGCGCAGCCCTCTTGATTTCCGATCCGGTAACCAGGCAGAAGGTTATGGATTTAAGCAACAATGGCGTGCCGCCGCTGGTTACAGTTTCACTGGAAGGCAATTCCAATTCCAAAGTTGAACAAATCACTCAGATTAGTAGCGACGATGTCTGGATCAACCAGCAACAGCCTTCGCCATTTACGAAACCCTCCCTTTTAAACGGATACAGGGTCTACGGATCCGATGATGTGAATGTAACGTTGGTAATAGAATAAGGAACCAGGCCGGGAGTAACGGGGCGGGACACCGTAGGTGCCCAACGCTGTTTGTCAAGCTCAGGAACATAGGAACTCAGGAACGAACTCGTGAACTCGTAAACCCGTAAACTATCTCTTCTTCGAGGACTCTCTCACCGTCAGAATGTTATCCAGCACCCGGGTTTCGAACTCGGTTATGGGGCGTTTGCTTTCGATGATCTGAATGAGTTGTTCGATGGCGACCTGGCCGATTTCGAAGGCCGGCTGGCGCACCGTGGTGAGGGTAGGGGTGAACAGGTCGCCCAGGTTGGAATTGGTAAAACCCATGAACCCCATGATGGTCGATCCGGCGGGGTGGGTCTTCAGCAGCCGCAAACATTCCGTGGACAGGCGGTCGCCGGCCGTAAAGATGGCGTCGGGGCGGTCCGGGCCGGACAGCAGCTCGTTAAGAGCGTCTTCCACTTCGGTGGCGATCATGCCCCCGTGGTGGCAGTGCTTGAGCAGGCTTTCCCGGAAGGGCAGGCCGTGCTTTTCCAGGGCAGCCTTGTAGCCCTGGAGGCGGTCGCGGGTTATGGACAAATGCGCCGAGGAGGTGATATGGGCAATGCGGGTAAAACCCTCGGCGATCAGGTGTTCGGTGGCCGAAAAGGCGCCCTGGAAGTTGTTGGAGGTCACCTTGTGGGTCTCGATCTCGCTGGTGATGCGGTCGAAGAACACGATGGGCAGCCCCTTGTCGTGCAGGTCCTTCAGGTGCGCCAGGTCCTCGGTTTCGCTGGACAGCGAGATCAGCAGGCCGTCCACCGACCGCGAGGCCAGGTGCTGCACGTTCACCTTCTCCCGCTCGTACGACTCGTGGCTTTGGGTGATGATGACATGGTAACCCCGGTTGTAGGCAATGGATTCGATACCGTTGATGGCCTGCGAGAAAAAGTTGTTGGCGATCTCGCTCACCACGATGCCGATGGCGCGGCTTTTCCGTTCCTTCAGGCTCAGGGCTATGGGGTTGGGCCGGTAATTGATCTTTTCGGCGTATTCCAACACCAGCTTTTTCGTTTCCGGGCTGATCTCGTAGCTGCCGCGAAGGGCCCGCGAAACGGTGGAGGTGGACAGGTTCAGGGCGCGGGCAATATCTTTTATCGTAACGGTATCAAACTTCATCGGCTTGCTATTTTTCTATGGCAGCGGGTACTTCCGGTTTAAAAGTATAGTTTTTTTCCGGTTTCCCGCTTTCCCCTTTGAACGGTCCCTGCCCGCCGGCCCGTTCATCTGCAGCCTGAAATCGTTTTCCCCAAAGTGCGTCCCTGCCGGCAGGCGCCGGCACTCCCGGTCACAGGTCTCCTTCCGGATCCCCGGGGCGCAGGTGCCGGTATTTCTTTGAATTACTGTCAGTTAGCCGTGGACCGTGCTCCGAAACGCTTGATGCTGCCAACGCAATCGTTCCCGGAAACGATTGCATAAAAAAAGTAAAGCCTGCCGGTTGCGGGGAATATTTTAAGCTGTAGTCTTGCGTCCGCAATAAACAGGACAGCACAGGACAGGACCGTTCGACCCGATAAGAGGAAGAGTTGATAAAAGTTAGGAAAAGAGAGCAGCCAGGTCATTTTCTGAATTGTCCGGTTGACGTCACTTTGTGTGGTCTTTGGCTGCAACTTGCTGACATCCTGTTCGTTGCGACCGGCCAGATTAGAGCGCCTTTGCGAAACGGGCGATCATTTCCGGCCATTCGCCGATTCTTTGTTGAAACACTGAGTCGGGGCAAGGACCTTTGCGGCCCTTTCAACTTCGATTACTTTTTTAAAACTTAAGCTTGTATATGCTGAGAAAACTCTGCTTGTCATTGCTATTGACAGGTGCGGCTACCCTCACCTGGGCACAGACGCACAAAATTACGGGCACCGTCACCCGTTCCGGCGCATCGGAATCGCTGTCCGGCGTATCCGTAACGGTAAAGGGAACCAACACAACGGTGACCACAGATGCCAACGGAAAATTTACCATTAATGCTCCCCTCCAACCCGGTACTGTTTTAGTATTCAGCCACGTGGGCTTTTCCGCCCAGGAGGTGAAAGTGGGCGAAAAAACCTCCTTCAGTATTGCCTTGAAAGACGAAGCCGCCACCATGAGCGACGTGGTGGTGATCGGTTATGGCAAGGCCAAAAAAAGTGACCTTACCGGCGCCGTTGGCATCGTTAGCGGTAAGGACCTGGCCAAAACCCCCGTAGTGAATGCCGCCGAAGCCCTGACCGGTAAAGTGGCCGGTCTGCAGGTGACCACCACCGAAGGTTCGCCCGACGCGGAAATTAAAGTGCGCCTGCGCGGCGGCGGTTCGGTAACCGGCGACAACTCGCCGCTCTACATTGTGGATGGTTTCCCCGTGAGCACCATCAGCAACATTGCCGCTTCCGATATTGAAACCATTACCTTCCTCAAAGATGCCGCCTCTACCGCCATCTACGGTGCCCGGGCCGCCAACGGCGTCTTCCTGGTAACCACTAAGGAAGGTAAGGCCGGCAAGATCTCCGTAACGGCCAATGCCTACGGCGGTTTCCGCAAGATTACCAAGGAGCTGGACGTGCTGAATCCTTATGAGTACGCGCTGTACCAGTATGAGATTGACCAGTCCGCTACTTTCCAGAACTATTATGGCGCCTACAAGGACCTGGAAATTTACAAATCCATGAAAGGCACCGACTGGCAAAAAGAAGTATTCGGCCGCGCCGCCAAACAACAATATTACAACGTAGGGGTGAGCGGCGGTACCAAAGCCACCCGTTTTAACCTGAACCTTACCCGCAACGAAGAAGAAAGCATCATGCTGGGGTCGGGCTACGAGCGGAATAACCTGAACTTTAAGATCAACTCCGATATTTCCAGCAAACTGAGCTTTGACTTCAATACCCGCCTGTCGCATATGAAGATCGATGGTGCCGGTGTAAATACCGGTTCAGGTTCCAACACCCGTCTGCGCAACTCCATTAAATATGCGCCTACCCGTGGCCTGAAGTCGTTCGACCAGTCGCTGATCGACGACGACAACTCCACCATCAGCGCCGAAAGCCAGAGCCTGCTGTACGATCCGGTGAAATCGGTACTGGACGAGTACAAAAAACAAAGCAGACTGAACAATACCTTTAATGGCGGCCTGAGCTGGAAAGTGGCCAAGGGCATTACCTGGCGCACCGAGGGCGGTTACGAGTTCCGCAACGAACGGACCGACAACGTTTGGGGCCCTTATACCTCTAACGCCCAGCAATATGCCGGACAGCCCATCGGGCAGATCAGTTCGCTGAACGGTTACAATTACCGCGTGTCGAACTTCCTGACCGTGGACAAATCCAACTTTATCAACGGCCATAGTCTTACCGTTGTGGCCGGCCAGGAAGCCCTGTCCAGCGGTTTCAAACGCGTGACCAATGAATCGCGGTTTTTCCCCAGAGATATGAAAGCCGACGACGTAATGGCCTTCATGAACCTGGGTACGGCCATCCCGACCGTGACTACCATCTCTCCCGATACCCGCATGTCCTCCTATTTTGGCCGTGCCAACTATTCGCTGTTCAATAAGTACCTGCTGACCGCCACCATGCGGGCAGACGGCTCCAGCATCTTTGCGCAGGGCAAGCAGTGGGGGTATTTCCCCTCCGTGGCCCTGGGCTGGAAAATCTCGGACGAAGAGTGGATGAAGTCTCAGTCCGGCTGGCTGAACCAACTGAAGCTGCGTACTTCTTACGGTACTACCGGCAACAACCGCATCGACCCCAACCTGTGGGCGCTGATGTACAGCACCAGCAGCGAAAACAAGCCTTATTTCACCAACGAGGTGGAAGCGGCCCAGCTGATCCCGGGCTCCAACCTGCCCAACCCGGACCTGAAGTGGGAAACCACCGTTGTGCGCAACGCCGGCCTGGACTTCTCGCTGTTCCGCAGCCGCCTGAGCGGTACCCTGGACGTGTACTGGAACACCACCAACGACCTGCTGGTGCAGGCGCCGATCCCGACGCAATCGGGTTTCACCTCCCAGTTCCAGAACTTCGGCAGCACCTCCAACAAAGGCATTGAACTGGTGCTGGACGGCAGCATTCTCAATACCAAGGACTACAGCCTGAACGCCTCGTTCAACATCGGTATGAACCGCAACCGCGTGGAAGAGTTCCGCAACGGCGTGGCCGACTTCAAAACTTATACCTCCGGCTGGAACGGCACCGCCCAACCCCTGGAAGACTATATCATCCGGCAGGGGCAGCCTGTAGGCCAGATGTACGGTTATGTAACCGACGGCATGTACTCCTTCGATGACTTTACCTTTAACAATGCCACCAAAAAGTGGGACCTGAATAAAGGCGTAGCGGACAACTCCTCGCTGACCTCCGCCACCTACTTCGGCCCCGGCGCCCTGAAGTTCAAGGATATCAGCGGCCCCAATGGTGAAGCGGACGGCGTGATCGACGCTTATGACAAAACCGTGATTGGCAATGCCAACCCCGTACATACCGGTGGCTTCAGCCTGAACGGCCGCTACAAAGCCTTCGACATGATGGCCAACTTCAACTGGACGTACGGCAACGATATTTACAACGCCAACAAGATCGACTATACCACCTTCCTGTTGTCGCGTAAATACCAGAACCTCCTGGCCGATATGTCGCTGGAAAACCGTTTCACCATCATCGATCCCGAAACCGGCTACAACGTGGCTTCCGGCGCTAATGCCAACCCCGAGCGCCTCAAAGCCATCAATGCGAACGCTTCCATCTGGAGCCCGCTGATGACGCAAACCCCGCTGCACAGCTGGGCCATCGAGGACGGTTCTTTCCTGCGCCTCAACACCGTTACCCTGGGTTATACCCTGCCGCAGTCGCTGACCAAGCGTGCCCGCATCAGCACCCTGCGGGTATACGTAACCGGTTACAACCTGTACACGCTGACCAACTACTCCGGTTTCGACCCCGAGGTGGACAGCCGCAGAAACCCGCCGGTAACCCCTGGTGTTGACTATTCCGCCTATCCGAAAAGCCGCTCGTTCATCGGTGGCGTTAACGTAACCTTTTAATTGATTAATTGCCGATAAACAATGAAAAGAAGCACTTATATCACACTCGCCCTTTTTGCAGGACTGGGCCTGACCGCCTGTAAGAAAGAGTTCCTCAATACCCCCTCGCCCTCTGAATTTACCGAGGAAACGGTTTATTCTTCCGCCGCCTACACCGAGTTCGCCATCAATGGCATCTACTCCCTGCTTACCCAGGACCAGATGTACTCGGCCCGGCTGCCCCTGAACTACGCCACCAATTCCGATATCGAAATTGCAGGCGCCAATGCCACTACCTATAAGGAAAACTCCACCCGCGGGTTGTCGAACTATGCCGGCACCCCCGACAACTCTTCCATTACCCGGGAATGGAACATGATGTACAAGCTCATCGAGCGGGCCAACCTCGCCGTGGAAGGCATCCGCCAAAGCCCGGTGATGGCCACCGCCGACTCCACGAAAATGAAAGGCTACATGGCCGAAGCCCTGACCCTGCGGGCGCTGACCTACTTCGAGCTGATCAAGAACTGGGGCGATGTGCCCTACAAGGCCGAGCCCACCAAGAGCGACCTGTCGAATGTATTCCTGCCGGTTTCCGACCGCGATGAGATCTACGACAAGCTCCTGGCCGACCTCCAGGAAGCCGATAATATGTCCTCCTGGGTAGGCAGCGGTAATTACGGTACCGTTGAACGCATCACCAAAGGCTTTATCAAAGGACTTACCGCCCGCATCGCCCTGTTTCGCGGCGGCTACTCCATCCGCAACAAGCAAGGATGGCCCACCGAAAGAGGCGCCAACTGGCGGCAGTACTACGAGCTGGCACGTACCAAATGCCAGGAGATCATGGCCAACGGCAAGCACCAGTTGAACCCGGACTACCAGAATATCTGGAAAAAGCTGAACAGCATGGAACTGGACCAGACCTATTTCGAAAACCTGTTCGAGGTAGCCAATGGCCTGGGCCGCAGCGGCGAAATGGGCTACACCATCGGGGTGCGTTTTATGCCGAACAAAAAGTATGGCTTCGGCAACAATGCCAACGTGGTGAATACGACGCCTTACTACTTCTATTCCTTTGACCAGAAAGACCTCCGCAGAGACTATACCGTAGCGTATTATACCTACAGCAACAGCGCCGGCGAGGCCAAGGAAGTGTTCGTATCGAACCCCCTGAGCTTCACCTTCGCCAAATGGGACCAGCGCATGATGGGCGACAAATGGAAAGCCCTGAACCTGGCGGCCAGCGGCAAGTTCGGCTACGGCATCAACTGGTCCATTATGCGTTATTCCGACGTGCTGCTGATGTTTGCCGAAGCGGAGAACGCCCTGAACGGCGGCCCCACTGCAGCGGCCAAGGACGCCCTGAAAAAAGTACGCAGCCGGGCTTTTGCGGCCGGCGACCGTGCCCAGAAGGTGGAGGTGTATGTGAACAACCTGGCCGGCGAGCAGGACTTCTTCAACGCCATCGTGAACGAGCGCGCCTGGGAATTCGGCGGCGAAGCGGTACGCAAGTACGACCTCATCCGCTGGAACCTGCTGGAAGCAAAGATCCAGGAGCAGCGCAACGTGCTCAAGCAAATGATGGCCGGTACCGGTGCCTACAGCACCCTGCCTAAGAACCTGTTCTATAAGTATGACGCCAACAACGAAACCCTGGATAAGACCAGCTTCAATTTCTATGAGGATAAAGGTTCGGCCGACATCGCCGGTTATACCAAGGTGGCCTGGCTGGCCGGTTATTCCGACGCCAACAAGACCTCTTATACCCAGCAGATCGACCTGTTCAGCAGCGGGCTGAACGAAAAGGTTCCCAACCGTCACCTGTATCCTTATCCCGGTACGGTAGTGGCCGAATCGCAGGGCTTACTGAAGAACGCTTACGGTTTTTAATCACATTCAACCTCTTTTATAGAAATGCACTCCAAGAATATCTATAATATCCTTTTTCCCGTATTGGCAACCGGGATCATCGCTTCAGGCATCGCTTCCTGTAAAAAAGCCAACGACTGGGAACAGGACCAGAGCTACAACCGCCTGTTCCGCCCTACCGAGCTGACCGCAACGGTAGACGGGGTAACCCCCACCATCCGCTGGAAGACCACGCCCAATACCCAGGGGTATGTAATCGAGCTGAGCCAGGACAGTCTGCAGTTCAACAGCATCCAGAAAACCTATAAAGGGGTCGCTTCCAAGGACGCCACCGGCTACTTTTTCGTGGTCCCCGACCTGCTGGAACCCCTGACCCAGTACTCCATCCGGATCAAAGGCACCGACTCTATCGGTATTCCCGAGTCCCAGTGGGCGACGGTAGCTTTTAAAACCAGGACGGAGCAGATCTTCAATGCCGTTACGGATGCGAACCTGTCCACGAACTCGGCTAAGCTGACCTGGAAGGCCACACCCGATGTAACGCACATTACTATCGGCGCCAACCGGTACGATATTTCGGCTTCGGAAAAAGCCGCCGGAGAAAAAACCATCTCCGGTTTGCTGAATGATACCGAGTATACCGCCACCCTGTATTTCAATACCCGCATCCGCGGCCAGATCAAGTTCGCGACGCTGCCCCAGTTGCCTACCGGGCCCAACGTGGTGAACGTAGCTGCCGGCGACTCGCTGTCCGTGCTGATGCAGAACGCCGCCAACGGCACCATTTTCGTGCTGCGCAAAGGGACCAAGTACAGCACCGACAACCTGGTGAACCTGCCCGAGGGAGCGTCCTTCACTGTATGGGGCCAGACCGGCGGTGCCAAGCCGATCATTGCTTTCAACGGCATCAACCTGCCCGCCAATGCCGGCACCATAAAGTTTGAAAACGTGGACCTGACCGGTTACCAGGAAGGTGATGCCAGCAAGACCAAGCGCAACTACATTTTCAACCAGTCGGCCGCCTCCACCACCGCCGAGATTGTTTTTGAAAACTGTACCATCCGCAACTTTGTCAACACGCCCATGCGTATTCAGGGTACCAACAACATTACCATTGGTAAGTTTTCCGTGTCCAAATGCCTTGTTTATGACATTGGTGTGAACGATGCCGGTACCGGTTCGTATGCCTTCATCCATACCAACGTGGCTAGCGGCAAGATCAATAACATTTCCATTACCAACACTACGTTTTACAAGATCGGTTATGGCCTGATCCTGCATAATGCCGCCCCGTCGCAAACCGTGCTGGTGAAGGATAATACGTTCTACAACATCGTGGGCAGCACCCGGTACTTTATTGATTACAACACGCAGGCGGTTTCTTCCTCCTTTGTGCTGGAAAACAATATCCTGGCGAAAACGCACTCGACTGCGTCTCCCTCTACCGCAAGAGGGATCCGTTCGGCTACCGCTCCTACGGTGATCAATACGTACAAAACTACCGACGTGCAGTTTTCTGCCAATCCTATTGCGAACATCCTGGATTACAGCAAAGCGAGCACCGACCTGTTTGCCGATCCGGACAACGGCGTCTTTACCATCAAGGACGGTTCGTTTGCCGGCAGCGCCACCGCAGGCGACCCCCGCTGGAGGCCGTAACCTCTGACCGAATTTTTACGAAGGTGTGGCCGGCAACGGCCGCACCTTTTTTTATCCATCTAAAAACTGATCCTGTGCGATACGTTTCTCTGCTTACTTTTTTCGGACTGCCGGTTCTGCTGGCTGCAGCCAGCTGCAATAAGCCCGGCGATGCT
Organism: Huijunlia imazamoxiresistens; assembly: GCF_037132455.1. Classification (NCBI taxonomy): domain Bacteria; kingdom Pseudomonadati; phylum Bacteroidota; class Chitinophagia; order Chitinophagales; family Chitinophagaceae; genus Huijunlia; species Huijunlia imazamoxiresistens. The sequence goes on from NZ_JBBBEI010000004.1 coordinate 364,226, forward strand.
ACGGCCGGTATATCTGGTACCGTCACTACCACCACCGAAGGACCCACCCAGGTGCAGGAAGACGCCCTGGCCTTTCCCGGGGCCGAGGGTTATGGGAAATCCGCTACCGGCGGCCGCGGCGGCAAGATCATTAAAGTCACCAACCTCAATGATGCCGGCCCGGGCTCGCTGCGCGCCGCCCTGGAGGCCGCCGGCCCCCGCATCGTGCTGTTTGAAGTGTCGGGCACCATTGCCCTGAAAAGCCGCCTGGTCATTAAAAACGGCGACCTGACCGTCGCGGGCCAGACCGCTCCCGGCGACGGCATCTGCCTGCGCCACTACGAAGTGAACGTGGATGCCGACAACGTCATTCTCCGCTACCTGCGCTTCCGTATGGGCGACGAGGCCCGGCAACAGGCCGATGCCCTCTGGGGCCGCTACCACCAGAACCTGGTGATCGACCACTGCTCCATGAGCTGGTCCATCGACGAATGCGCTTCCTTTTATGCCAACAAGAACTTTACGATGCAGTGGTGCATCCTGTCGGAAAGCCTCAACAAATCCTTCCATGAAAAGGACGACCACGGCTACGGCGCCATCTGGGGCGGCACCAACGCCTCCTTTCACCACAACCTGCTGGCCCACCACAACAGCCGCAACCCCCGCTTCAACGGCGGCGGCCGCAGCGGCCTGCCTGCCAGCCCCCTGGGCCCCGAAACCGTAGATTTTCGCAACAACGTGCTGTACAACTGGGGCGCCAACAGCTCCTACGGCGGCGAAAACGGCACCTACAACATTTTTGGCAACTACTACAAGCCCGGGCCGGGGACCGAGACCTCCAAACGCAAACGGATATGCGAAATTTCGATGGACGCCGACCCCGTGACCTTCGCCCCGGGTTTCGGCACCTTTTATATTTCGGGGAATTACGTGGACGGCAATACAGCCGTTAGCGCCGACAACTGGAACGGCGGGGTGGACCTGCGTCCCGGCGCTGTGCTGGCCCAGGCCAGGGCGGCGCAGCCCTTTGCCTTCAGCGCATTAACGGAACAGTCCGCTGCCACGGCCTATACGGTCGTCCTGGCCTATGCCGGCGCCAGCCTCAAACGCGACGCGGTGGATACCCGGGTAACGGGTGAGGTACGGGCCGGCACCGCCACCTACAACGGCTCCAAAACCGGCAAAAAGGGCATCATCGACGCGCAAACGGACGTGGGCGGCTGGCCCGAACTGAAGCAGGGCGCCGTGCCCGCCGACACCGACGGCGACGGCATGCCCGACGACTGGGAAAAAGCCCAAAAACTCGATCCCAAAACCGCCAATGCCTCCGGCCGCCAGCTGAGCACCGCCTACGACAACATCGAAGTATACTGCAACAGCCTGGTGAAAGGCATTACGGAAGCACAGAAGGGTTTGTAGTTTATGGTTTGTAGTTTGTAGAAGGCGTAAAATGAATTGTAAAAAAATCATATGACAACCGTTCAACGAATTTTCTGTTTATCGATTGCCGCACTGGCGGCAACAGGCGCCTCGGCGCAAACCATTGCTTTTCCAGGAGCCGAGGGGTATGGCAAATACGCCACCGGCGGCCGTGGCGGCAAGGTAATCAAGGTGACCAGCCTCGACGATGACGGTCCCGGCAGCCTGCGGGCGGCCGTCAATGCCAAGGGACCCCGCACCATCGTGTTCGGCGTGTCGGGCACCATCCACCTGCTGTCACCCCTGGGCATCAAGGGCAACGTGACCATTGCGGGCCAGACCGCCCCGGGCGACGGCATCTGCCTGGCCGACCACCCCGTGCAGCTGGCCGGCGACAACATCATCATTCGCTACCTGCGCTTCCGTATGGGCGACCGCTACCAGAACCAGGGCATGGTGAACGGCGCCGGCGGCGACGACGCCTTCAGCGGCCAGCGGCGCAAACACATCATCATCGACCACTGCAGCATGAGCTGGAGCACCGACGAAGTATTTTCCGTCTATGCCGGCGACAGCACCACCCTGCAATGGAACCTCATTGCCGAACCGCTGAACTACTCCTACCATTTCGAAACCGGCGACAAGGACTTTGAACACCACGGCTTCGGCGGCATCTGGGGCGGCCGCCATACCTCCGCCCACCACAACCTGTTTGCCCACTGCGCCAACCGCACCCCCCGCTTCGACGGCGAACGCAATATCCCCGAAGAATTCGTGGATTTTCGCAACAACGTGATTTACAACTGGGCCCAGAACAACGTGTATGCCGGGGAGGGCGGCAACTACAACCTGGTGAACAATTATTACAAATGGGGGCCGAACACGGCGCCCAAAGTAAAATACCAGCTGCTGAACCCCTATAAAAAGGAACCTAACCTGCCCTATGGCCAGTTCTTCCTTTCGGGCAATTACGTGGACGGCTCACCGGCAGTGACGGCCAACAACTGGAGCGGCGTGGTGATGAACGAAGGCACCGCCGCCGATACGGTGCGGGCAAAAGCAGCAGCGCCCCACCCGGCTGAAGCGGTGACCACCCATTCGGCGCAGGAGGCCTATGGACAGGTGCTGGTGTTGGCCGGCGCCTCCTTAAGCAGGGATACGCTCGACAGGCGCATCGTCGGCGAGGTGCACAGCCGTACCGGCCGCATCATCGACGTTCAGGGCGGCTACCCCCACGGTACCGCTTACGAACAAACGAAAGGCGCCTGGCCGGCGCTGAAAACCGCCGCCGCTCCGCCCGATGCCGACAACGACGGCCTGCCCGATGCCTGGGAAAAGAAAAATGGCCTGAATGCCCGGGACGCTTCCGACGCTTCGGCTTCCAGGGCGGGTTCTGCGTACACCCACATCGAATATTACATCAACAGCCTCGTGGAAACCGCCGCCACGGCCCAACCGGCCCAGCCGGTCAAACAGGGCAAAGCCGGCAAAGCCAGTAAAGCCGGGAAGGCCGGAAAAATGAACCGGAGAAAATAGACATTCTGTTTCTTTGCGCCACCACGAATACCCTAGACCATAAACCCCAAAATCGCCATGAAACGATTCAGCGCTTTCCTGCTCCTCGGCCTTTGCCTGCAGGCATCGGCCCAGAAGACGGAACTTTCGAAAGTATGGGTGCCCGACCTGGGCAACGGCACGTATAAGAACCCCGTGCTGCATGCCGACTATTCCGACCCCGACGCCGTCCGCGTAGGCAACGATTTCTACCTCACCTCCTCCTCCTTTGCGGACGTGCCGGGCCTGCCGATCCTGCACTCCAAGGACCTGGTGAACTGGACCCTAATCGGCCATGCCCTGAAACGCCAGCCGCCCTTTGAGCATTTTTCCAAAGTGCAGCACGGCAATGGTGTCTGGGCCCCCTCGCTCCGCTACCGCAACGGCGAGTTTTACCTTTATTACCCGGACCCGGATTTCGGCATCTACCTGGTAAAAGCGAAAAACCCCGCCGGTCCGTGGAGCGACCCCATCTTGGTGGAAGGCGGCAAGGGCCTGATCGATCCCTGCCCCCTCTGGGATGACGATGGACAAGCCTACCTGGTGCACGCCTATGCGGGCAGCCGCGCCGGCATCAAAAGCGTGGTGGTGGTGAAAAAGATGAATGCCGAAGGCACCAAAACCATTGATGAAGGCAAACTCGTTTACGACGGCCATGAGCTGGACCCTACCCTGGAGGGCCCCAAGTTCTACAAGCGCAACGGCTACTACTACATCTTTGCCCCGGCGGGTGGTGTGCCCACGGGCTGGCAGCTGGTGCTGCGTTCCAAAAACATTTACGGTCCCTACGAGCGCAAGGTGGTGATGGACCAGGGCGCTTCGCCCGTCAACGGCCCGCACCAGGGCGCCTGGGTGAACACCCCCACCGGCGAGGACTGGTTCCTGCACTTTCAGGACAAGGAAGCCTACGGCCGCGTCGTGCACCTCAACCCCATGAAATGGGTGGGGGACTGGCCGGTGATCGGTGTGGACAAGGACGGCGACGGCAAGGGCGAGCCCGTGACGGTTTATAAAAAGCCCAACGTGGGCGGCAAAACCTATCCCAGGGCCACCCCTCCCGACAGCGACGAGTTTAACGGCACCTCCCTGGGCCGGCAATGGCAGTGGGCCGCCAATCCCAAGGCCACCTGGTCGTTTATGAACACTGCCAAAGGCAGCCTGCGCCTGTTTTCCGATAAGGCCGACAGCGTCAAAAACCTCTGGGACGCCCCCAACGTGCTGATGCAGAAGTTCCCGGCCGAGGAGTTTATGGTTACTACCAAGGTGGCGTTCACGCCCAACAACTCCAAGATCGAGAACGAGAAGGCCGGCCTGGTGATTATGGGCTTCAGCTATGCCCATATCGGGTTTAAGAGTAAAAAGGGCGAGATCAGCCTCGTATACACCCTCTGCAAGGACGCGGTGAATGGCAAGGCCGAGACCGAGCAGGTGATCCGCCGGGCAGGCGATTCCACCGCCACCGCTTATTTTCGCGTAAAAGTGACGAAGGGCGGCAAATGCCGGTTTAGCTACAGCACCGACGGCAGCTCCTTTACCGAGGTGGGCGAGGAGTTCACCGCCGAAGTGGGCCGCTGGGTCGGTGCCAAGGTGGGCATCTTCTGTACCCGCCAGACGCAGATCAACGATTCGGGCTTTGCCGATTTCGACTGGTTCCGCGTCGAGCCCATTGCCCTTTAGGAAATTGGTTAATTGGTTAATTTGTTCATTAGGCCTTGATCGTTGAAACGTCGCCTCTTTACACCTAATACCCAATTAACCAATTAGCCAATTAACTAATCCCTAATCTCTTATGGCTTAACCGCTAGTGCAATTCGGGACTCTTCTGTAATTCGTTAAGCGAAAACGTTTAGCCCGGCAAAAAACAGGAAGGAAGGGGGCCATGGCCCCGCTTCCTTTTTTTAATTTGGTGGGGTGATTATCCGTACCTGTCCCGGCAGGGCGGTTTTTCCTTGCTTTGTTTTGCATTAACCAATCCATGATGAACCACGTTACCGCTGCTGCTCCTTATTCGGACATCCTCTGCCTGCTCACCGGCGGGGAGGAAACGGTAGTCCCGCGCTCCCAGGCCGGGCCAGACACTGTCCTCCAGAACTTCTATTCGGCCTTTGCCAGCATGGAAGACGGCTTTTTCTTTGCCAACCGCCAGCTCCGGCTTACCTATTACAACCCCGCCGCCGAATCCATTTTCCGGAAAGCCTATCAACAGGAAATAATGATCGGGGAAAGCATTCCCGCCCGCCTGCCGGCCGACCGCAGGGAGGTGGTCGCCACTTTTTTCCGCCGGGCGCTGAAAGGCGAAACCATCGAGTACGAAACGGTGCTGACGGAGGAGGGGGTGGCCCCCCTGTGGCTGGGCTGCCGGTATTTTCCCACCCGCGATGCCCTGGGCAACATTACCGGCATTTGCGGCATCCTGAAAGACATTACGGTACGCAAGGAACTGGAGAAAGCGGAAGCGGAACGCAAGAAGATGGAGGAAAAGCTGCTCCAGGAAAAGGCGCTCTTTGAGGAGTTTATGAAGAATACGCCCCTGCGGGCCTGGATCGCCGACGAAAACGGGGCGCTGCATTATTTCAACCCGGTATTCGCCCGTGAGTTCGGCCTGGAAACCGCCGCAGGTAAGGTCAATGTTTTTAATTTGTTCCCCGAAGACCTGGCCTGGAAATATTTTCTGCAAAACCAGGAGGTGATCCGCGGCGGCCGGCCGGTGGTGAGTGATGAAGAATCCATCCTTCCCGATGGCACGCACCAGAACGTCAAGCTCGTGCGTTTCCCCCTGACCGTCGACGGCCAGTCGATGGTGGGCGGGTACACCGTCGATATTTCCGCCCATATAAGGCTGCAGGAAGAGCTGGCCAAAAGCGTGGAGCAGTTCGAATACGCTACCAAGGCCACTTCCGACGCCATTTACGAATGGGACCTGGAAAGCGGCCGCATGCAGCATTCCTGGTTTTACAGCAAGCTGTTCGGTTCGCAGCAATACCCCATGGCGCATTTCGAAGGGGTACACCCCGCCGACCGCGACCGGGTGCAACAACAGGTGGTGGACACCCTCAACGACCCCCAAAAGGACCGCTGGCAGCTGGAATACCGCCACCGCTCGGGGGGCAGCCAGTACCGCCACATTATCTGCAAATCCTTCGTGATCCGCCGCAATGGCAAAGCGGTGCGGGTGATCGGCGCCAAGCAGGACATTACCGAGCAGAAAAAGCTGCAGGAGCGGCTGATTGAGCAGGAAAAGGGCATCAAACGCGAAATTGTCCGGTCCGTAATCGAAACCCAGGAAAAAGAGCGCCGCCAGCTGTCGGTGGAGCTGCACGACAATATCAACCAGATGGTGGCGTCCTGCAAGCTGATGCTGGAGATCGGCCTGTCCAACCCCGCCAATGCCCCCCTGTTTACCGAAAAAGCCTATAACCACCTGCAGGAGATCATTACCGGCATCCTGCGCATCAGCCACAACCTCAATCCTTCCACCATCGAGGACATCGGCCTGAAGGAGGCGCTGGTACAACTGCTGGGCAAAACGGCCGTTACCGAAAAGCTGAAGATCGAGTTCACCCACCACCATTTCCTCGAAGCCCACCTGGCCCAGCCCGAAGACAAAGTGGCGGTGTACCGCCTGGTGCAGGAACAGCTGGCCAATATCGTGCAGCATGCCGGCGCCCGCAACGTTTGGGTGCGGCTTGCGTCCGGTCCCAACAAGGTATTCCTGTCCGTGGAGGACGACGGCAACGGCTGCGACAAGGAAGCCATGGTCACCGGCCGGGGCCTGCGCACCATCTACCACCGCGTGGAGTATTACAACGGGAAAATGATCCTGGATACGCAGCCGGGCCAGGGCTGCCGGCTGAAAGTGCTGCTGAAAACCGGCGGCCGGTGAAATTGGGGATAAAGCTCATCAATTGGTGAAAAGGGATAAAGCGGTCTCTTTTCCTAACTTATTGACATTCCTGCCGTACGGCCGGCGCCCTGCCGGAAAGGGGGGCGGTGCAAAAAATGTGAATGCCCGAAACCCTTTACAGGCAAGGCTTTCGGGCGATTGAGCCGTTAAGCGTTAAATATGGCACTTTGTTTGGCAATACATAATCGGAAGAACCTCGTATATAGGCTGTATGGACTGGTAACGCAGAACGCTCACTGAAAAAAGTACTGTTATGAAAAATTCTAAACACATTACCTCGGTAGAAAGCAAGGTGAAACTTCCGGAAGCCACAGTAGAAAGCTATATCAACCACCGCTATCAAAAAACCCGTACCGACCGGGATGCTTCCGGCGCCTATGATTTCTCCTCCGACCATTTTGAGCAAATCGATATTTGCTCCGCTTATTCACCCGTTTACGGCACCCTGGAAATTGTCTGCAACACGGGCTATTCGATCTACAGCATGAATGTTCCGGTAAGCACCCGCTTCCTGATCATCTGCACCCGGGAGCTGGAAAGCGCCTATAAGCTGACCTGGAGCTTTTCGCTCTCCTGATGAAGGATACTGCCGCCCGTCGCCCTTCTCCTGGAACCTGTTTCGTCCGCACCCTTTGCCCGGTCGTGACCGGAAGACGCCTGACTGTATTGCCTCCTGCAGGTGCTGCTTCCCGTTACTCCCTGTTGCCGGCTTTTGACCGCCGCCCGGCTGTTTCCCTGCACCCGGCCTTTCGGGAACGTTTGCATAAATAAATCAGTACGGCTGCCCGCCGACCGAAGGTAGAACGGGGCAGAAAAACGTTCTTTGCGCCCTCACGATAAATTCATTAGCGATCATGAACAGCAGAAAATGGGTCGCCTCCTTATGGGCGGCAGGCAGCCTGCTTTGCGGCACTGCCTTACGGGCGCAGCAATTGGCCTTTCCCGGGGCGGAAGGCTTTGGCAAATGGGCTACCGGCGGCCGCGGCGGCAAGGTAGTGGAAGTGACCAACCTCAACGATGACGGACCGGGCTCCTTCCGCCAGGCTTTTGGGGAATATCCCGGCGAACCCCTGACGATCGTTTTCCGGGTGGGCGGGCTGATTGAACTGAAAACGCCGCTGAAGGTGAACCGCTCCAACATCACCATCGCCGGCCAGACGGCTCCCGGCGACGGCATCTGCCTGACCGGGAATTCGTTTGTACTGAGCGGCGGCGGTAAGGGCGGTCCCAAAGGGAACGTCATTATCCGTTACCTCCGTTCGCGGCCCAGCTACAAGCTCAAAACCGGGGTCTACGGCTTCGATATGGAAAACTGCACCAACGTGATCATCGACCACTGCTCCTTCAGCTGGGCCAACGAAGAGTGCGCCGCCATGTACGACAACAAGTATGTGACCGTTCAGTGGAGCATTGTCAGCGAAGGCCTGTACCAGGCCGGCCATGCCAAGGGCGCCCGCTCGTACGGCGGCGTCTGGGGCGGGCAATACGTTTCCTACCACCACAACCTCATAGCCCACCAGAACAACCGGGCCATCCGCTTCAACGGCGCCCGGGCACACGATACCATGGCCGTGGTGGACTACCGCAATAACGTCATTTACAACTGGGGAAAATACAACGCGGCCTATGGCGGCGAAGTGGAAATCAACGGCGGCGTGTCGCAGGTGAATATGGTGGGCAACTACTATAAACCCGGACCGGCTACCGGCAGGCCCCTGCAATTTGTACAGGCCAATTACACGGCCGCCAAAGCCAAAGGCATCGGCCAGTGGTATTTGGCGGGCAACATCATGGAAGGCAACCGTGCCCTGACCCGCAACAATACCGGCGGGCTGGACCTGCAGCACCTGCCCGACGACCAAAGCCGGAAGGCCGCCCGCTCCTCCGCGCCTTTCGCCATCACCGCATCGCTGCCCCGGCAAACCGCCGCCGATGCGTACAAGGCCGTGCTGGCAGGTGCCGGCGCCCTGCTGCCGCACCGCGATGCGGTGGACAGCCGCGTAGTGGAAGAAACCCGCAAGGGCACCGCTTCCGGAAAGGGCTCCATCGGCAAGGGCATTATCGACGATCCGTCGGGTGTGGGCGGCTGGCCCGCTTATGCTCCCGGCACGGCCCCTGACGATAGCGACCACGACGGCCTGCCCGACACCTGCGAGGACCAAAAAGGATACAATAAGAACGATGCGGCCGACCGCAACGAACTGCTTCCCAATGGCTACACCCGCCTGGAGGAATATCTGAATAGCCTAACCTCACCCCCGGCCCCTCTCCATTTGGAGAGGGGTGCCCCAACCAGTAAGTGATCCTGCTGGTGGGTACATAGACGTTTGTTCATTAGAAAAGCCTTTTCCACACCGGAAAAGGCTTTTCTAATGAATAGAGTTCTTTTCTTCAAACCAGTAGGATAAGCCTCTGGTTTGGGCACCCCTCTCCAAATGGAGAGGGGCCGGGGGTGAGGCCTACCCCAGTATCGCTTTTTCCACCAGCTTCTTGCCCAGGGTGGAAAACTTCAGGGTCAGTGCCGCGTCCCTTCCGGGCTGGGTCATTTTGTTCCAGGATTTCTGAAGGATGCGGATCATTTTCTGCTCGTCGTGTTTTTTCAAAAAGTCCTCGTACTGGAATTCCAAAAATACCAGGCAGAGGGCGTTTTCCATGGCCTGCACCTCGGCGTCGGTGCGCAGGCCTTCCTTGCGGATGATGTGCTGCACCTCCCGGATCTGGTCGTCGCCATAGCCCGCCTCATGCATCAGCTCGCCCGCCTTTTCGGCATGGAACTTCGCCAGGTCGGTCCGCCACTGGTAGTAGCCGGGCTTGTTCATGGGGTATTTTTCCCGCGGGCTTTGCCAGCGGCCGATGTGCTGGGCCCGGGAAGCCAGCAGCAGGGCTTCGCTGGCCTGGGGCGCCAGCTTCCTAATCCATTTATACAGTTGCAGGGCATAAAAGTATTCGGCCGGGTAATCTTTTCCTTCCCAGGTGATGCTATTGGGGTCCTGCAGGTTGTAGGCGTCAAATAATTCAAAGGCCTTTTCCAGTTTGCTCATAGTGTGTCCATTTTGTTGCGGGCAGCCGCGATGATGAAATATACGAATAGGGCAGGGCTGTTGGCAAGCAGGCGGGCCTTTTTCTTTTAGGGGCCCAACGCAATAATTCCCTGTAAAATTAAGGGTTGCCGTTCTTCTTCAGGCGTTTGGAGGGGCGGGTGTATGGACGGGCTTATCAGAACTGGTAATGTTTTTGCGGCCCTGGTAGAATTGTTCCTTTTAAAGAGTTCGTTTATTCCCCCCTGTGAGAACGGCACCCGCCCTCTTGTTATAAAACGATTGCTTCTGAGAGCCCCTCTAATACCAATATTATGTGGACAAACTTCTTTCACGGGCCGTTCGCAACAACTTCTTTCCTTCTTCATTTTCATTGTTCACCCTTAATCCTTGTGTATGAATGTAAAGTTCTATCTCATCTTTGTTTTCCTGCTGGCCGCTGCGGCCGCCTGGTCCCAGGGGCGGCAGGTTACCGGCCGCGTCCTCAAGCAGGCCACTTCGGAGCCCCTGGTGGGAGTAACGGTGGCCGTTAAGGGACAAACCACCCGTACCACCACCAATACCGAGGGTCGCTACACCATCTCGGTTCCGGCGGGCAGCCCCGTGCTGGTATTCAGCTATGTGGGCCATAAGCCCCAGGAGGTGACCGTGGGCGCCCAGGGCACCGTGGACATCAAGCTGGAAGAGGAAGCCGCCGCCCTGAGCGACGTGGTGGTGGTGGGCTATGCCACCGTGCGCCGCCGCGATGTGACCGGTTCGGTCTCCTCGGTCAGCGCCAAGCAATTAAAGGACGTACCCCTGTCCAATGCCGCAGAGGCCATCACGGGCCGGCTGGCGGGCGTGCAGGTGACCACCTCGGAGGGTTCGCCCGGCGCCGATGTGCAGATCCGCATCCGCGGCGGCGGCTCCATCACGCAGGACAACTCGCCCATTTATATCGTGGACGGGGTGCAGGTGGAGAACGCCCTGTCGGTGATCTCGCCGCAGGATATTGCCAACATCGACGTGCTGAAAGATGCCTCCACCACCGCCATTTACGGCGCCCGCGGGGCCAACGGCGTGGTGATCATCACCACCAAGAGCGGGCGGGCCGGCAAGACCACCGTCACCTACAACGGCACCTACGGCTTCCGCAAGATTGCCCGCAAAATGGATGTGCTCGACCCCTACGAGTTCGTGACCTACCAGTGGGAGCGGGCCCGCACCCTGGGCGATACCTCCTTCAACCGCATTTACGGCAGCACCTGGGATACCCTGAACGTTTATAAGAACATCGACCCGGTGAACTGGCAGGAAGAAGTGTTCGGACGAAGGGCGCCCTACCAGCTCCACAACCTGTCGGTCAACGGCGGCAGCGGGGGCACGACCTTCAACCTCAGCCTCACCGCCAATAACGAAAAAGGCGTGATGATCGAATCGGGCTTCCGGCGCAACCTGGTCAATTTCAAACTGGACCATAAAGCATCGGATAAGTTCCGGGTGGGCATGACGGTCCGCTATATCGACCAGCTGATCAAGGGCGCCGGCACCTCCAGCACCGGCAGCCGTACCACCGGCCGCCTGCGGCACAGCATCCAGTACCGGCCCTTCGAACTGCCCCGGGTGGCCACCGCCGACCCGGCCGACGATGAGGCTTTTCGTAATTCCGCCGGCCTGACCAACCCCGTGGTGCTGACCAGGGCCGAATACCGCAGGGGATATACCCGGGGCACCAACGTGAGCGGCTATTTCAGCTACAACCTGCTCAAGAACCTCACCTTCCGCTCCAACCTCGGCTACGATGCGACCAACACCCGGTCCAACTTTTTCTCCGGCTCCGTTACCTCCCTGGCCCGCAACAATGCGTCGCTGCCCGTGGTGCAGCTCAGCAACCGCGAGGAACGGACCGTCAATATTTCCAATACCCTCCAATACACCCTCAACGGCATTGCCGACAAACACGACTTCGACGCCTTGATCGGACAGGAGATCTACGAGTTCCGGTACAATACCCAGAACAACGAGGTGCGGAACTTCCCGGTGGATATCGAACCCGAGAAGGCGTTTTCACGGCTGTCGCTGGGTACCTCGGCGCCCCTGTCGCCTTCGGCCTATGTGTCGGTGCCCAGCCGCATCTTTTCGCTGTTCGGGCGCATCAATTATTCCTTTGCCAAAAGGATCCTGGGCTCCTTTACCCTGAGGGCCGACCGCTCCAACAAGTTTGCGTTCGATAAGGGGGCGCTGCTCTTTCCTTCCGGAACGCTGGCCTGGCGCTTCTCGCAGGAAAAATTCATGGAGCCGCTGCCCTTTATCACGGATGCCAAGCTGCGGGTAGGCTTTGGCACGGCGGGCAACAACCGGATCGGCGACCTGTTGTTCCTGCAGCTGTACAGCGTCACCGGGCAATATGCCCTCAACCACACCGTCGTTTCCGGCTATGCGCCCTCCTCCCTGGCCAATGCCAACCTGCAGTGGGAACGCAACGTGTCGCAGAACGTGGGGCTGGACCTTTCGTTCCTGAAAAACCGGCTGAGCCTGACCGTGGACGCCTACCGCAACAAGGGCAACGACCTGCTGCTGTCGGTGAATATCCCGCCGACCTCGGGCTATACGCAGCAGATCCAGAACGTAGGCGCCACCCTCAACCGGGGCCTCGAATTCCAGCTCAACGCCACGCCGGTTTCCAATAAAACCTTCAGCTGGTCGTCGAACTTCAACCTGGCGTTCAACCGCAACAAGGTGGTGAGCCTGGGACCCATTACGGAAACCACCCGCAGCGCGGGCTGGCAGGGCTCCGACGGGGCCGACGATTACCTGGTGAAGGTGGGCGAGCCGGTGGGCCTCATGTACGGCTTTGTCACCGACGGCTGGTACCAGATCAGCGACTTCGATTACAATGCCACCACCGGCGCTTATACCCTGAAGCCGGGCGTGCCCAATTCCGGTACCATTTCGGGGGTGATCCGGCCGGGCGCCCTGAAAATAAAGGACATCAACAACGATACGCTGATCAACAATTCCGACCGCACCGTGATCGGCAGGGCCAACCCGAAATTTACCGGGGGCTGGAACAACCAGTTCAACTACGGGCCCTTCGACTTCAGCGTGTTCGTGAACTTCGTGTACGGCAACGATATTTACAATGCCAACAAGATCGAGTGGACCGATGCGTCCTTCCCCGGCACCAATGTGCTGGGCGTGATGCGCGACCGCTGGCGCTACATCAACGACCAGGGACAGGTGGTGACCGACCCGGCCGCCCTGGCCCGCCTGAACGAGAACGTAAAGATCTGGTCGCCGGTGAACAGCAACCGCTATTTCCTGAACTCCTGGGCGGTGGAAGACGGCTCCTTCCTGCGGGTGAACAACGTTACCCTGGGGTACACCCTCCCGGGTAACCTGCTCAAACGCATACGGGCGGCTTCGCTGCGGGTGTTTGTCACCGCCAACAACCTGGCCACCATCACCAATTATTCGGGCTATGATCCCGAGGTCAATACCCGCCGTTCCGACCCGCTGACGCCGGGCGTGGATTTCGCGGGTTATCCCCGCACCCGCACCTATGTGGGCGGAATCAACCTTTCTTTCTAAATGCATAAAACACAGGTATGAACAAAAGATCGTTCATGAGAATAATGCCCGCAATCACGGCCGCCCTGATGCTCTGGTTTGCCGGCTGTAAAAAATACATGGAGGTGACGCCCGTATCGGAGATCGGCTTTAATGAAACCTTCGGCAGCGTGGCCAGCGCCTTCAGCACGGTGATCGGGGTGTATGACGAGCTGCAGGGCGATAACGGCTACGGCATCCGCATCAACCTGTACTATCCCTACGATTCCGATGAGGGGATGGTCAGCGGCGATATCGACAACGGGCGCCGCGGCATCGGCCGTTACCAGTTGCAGTTGAGCAATACCGAGGTGGCCAACCCCTTCCGCCAGTTGTACCGCGGGCTGGAAAAGGCCAACCTGGCCATTGAGCAGATCCCGAAAATGGCCCTGTATACGACGGGCACCGAGACGGAAAAGGCCGAACTGCGCCGCCTCCATGGCGAGGCGCTGACCCTGCGGGCCCAGTTCATGTACGAGCTGATCCGCAACTGGGGGGACGTGCCGGCTTCCTTTTCACCCTCGTATGCGAACACCGACCTGTTTACCCCCCGCAGCAACCGCGACTCCACCTACGACCGCCTGATCGCCGACCTGGCGGTGGCGAAGGACCTGGTGCCCTGGCGCACCGAAGTGGCCCGCAACGAACGCATCACCAAGGGCGCCGTGAAGGCCCTGCGCGCCAAGCTGGCCCTGTTTCGCGGCGGTTATTCGCTCCGGGGCACCGGCCGGGTGCCGGGCCGCATGGAGCGTCCCGCCGATTACCAGAAATACTACCAGATCGCCCGCGACGAATGCAAGGAGATCATGGACCGGCGTGACCAGCATACCCTGAATCCCAACTACGAGAACATCTGGCGCAACATTGCCAACGTGGGTGCTTCGCCGGGCAACGACACCTGGGGCGAGATCCTCTTCCAGGTGGGCGCCGGCGGCCAGAGCAGCAACTCCGACAGCCGCATGGGCCAGTACAGCGGCACCCGCGTCAATGGGTCTTCGCGCTACGGGGGCGGCGGTGGCGGCATCCAGATGCTGCCCATTTATTTCTATGCCTTCGATTCCATCGATACCCGGTGGCCCGTATCGGTGCCCGTGTATTCGATTAATTCCGATAATACCAAAAGCCACGTGGCCCTGACCTCCATAACCGACGGCAAGTACCGCCGCGACTGGCGGGTGCCGGCCCTGCCGGGTTCGGCCCTCAACCTGAGCTTCAACTGGGTGCTGATCCGCATGTCCGACGTGCTGCTGATGTTTGCCGAGGCCGAAAATGAGCTCAACAACGGGCCCACGGCAGCCGCCATTGCTGCCTTCGAAGAGGTGCGCAAACGTGCCTACCGGGGCAATGAAACCCGGATCGGCACCACCCCCACCGACAAGGCGGGCTTCTTCAACGCCATCGTTAACGAGCGCTACCTGGAGTTCGGCGGCGAGGGGGTGCGCAAATACGACCTGATCCGCTGGAACCTGCTGGCCCAGAAAATTGCGCCCCAGACCGGCGAGATCCGGGTCAAGCTCCGCCAGCTGCGCGACGGGCAGGGCCCTTATGCCAACGTGCCTTTTTACATCCATTGGAAAAAGAACGGCGAAGAGATCGAGCGGTTGAACTCGTACTACAAGCCCGACCTGGTGTCGGGACCTTCCGATACCCTGGCCAAGTCGGGCTGGACCCGCACGGCCTGGCGGTACGACCTGGTGCGGGCCGACAATACGATCTCCGTCGGTTCCACCCGGGTGCATTACATCGACGCGATCGCTTATTTTTTCGTTTCCGGCAAAAGCGAGCTGTTTCCCTTCGACCAGCAAACCATGGATGCCTACCGGGGACAACTGGTGCAAAACCCCGGTTATTGACAACGTAAAAAAGAACTTTCCTCAAGTCCCGCTCTTCCGGCGGGACTTTTTCATACTTCCCGCCGAACCTGTGAACCCGTGAACTTGTAAACTCGTGAACTTACTCCGTACCGGGAACGATTGCATAAAAAAAGTGGCTTTCCGGTGGGGGGCAAACGCCATATTTGAATACTCTTGTTAGCGACTATTTTTCTCTTTATCAATAATAGCATTATGAACAAAAGACCTTTTTTCTTTTTCTTTCTCCTTTCCCTGCTGATCTCCCTGGGCAGCTTTGCTGCCGGCACCTACGACTTCGTGGTGGCGCAGGACGGCAGCGGCAACTTCAAAACCGTACAGGAAGCCATCAATGCCGTGCCCGACTTCCGTAAAAAAGAAACCGTCATCTTTATCAAAAACGGCGTGTACAAGGAAAAGCTGGTGCTGGCCGAAAGCAAGCAGCTGGTGACCTTTATCGGCGAAAGCCTGGAAAAGACCGTGCTGACCTACGACGACTGGGCCCAGAAGAAAAACGCCTTCGGTGAGGAAAAGGGCACCTCCGGCTCCTCGGGCTTTTATATTTACGGCCACGGCTTCTCGGCCGAGAACATCACCTTCCAGAATACCGCCGGTCCCGTGGGACAGGCCGTAGCGGTGTTCGTGGCCGGCGACCGGGTGCGCTTTAAGAACTGCCGCTTCCTGGGCTTCCAGGATACGCTGTATACCTACGGCCGCGAAAGCCGCCAGTACTACAACCATTGCTATATCGAGGGAACCGTGGATTATATCTTCGGCGCTTCCACCGCCGTATTCGACAGCTGCACCCTTTATTGCAAAAAAAGCGGCTATGTAACGGCGGCCTCCACCCCCGAAGGCAAAAAGTTCGGCTACGTGTTTCTCGACTGCACCGTCACCGGCGATGCGCCCGCGGGTTCCTTCCTGCTGGGACGGCCCTGGCGGCCCTTCGCCAAAACCGTTTTCCTGCGCTGTAACCTCGGGCCGCAGATCGGTAACGAAGGCTGGAGCAACTGGGGCAAGGCCGAGAACGAAAAGACCGCCTTTTATGCCGAGTACAAAAATTCGGGTCCCGGCGCCTCCGCCAAACGCGTACCCTGGGCCCGCCAGCTCTCCGATGCGGAAGCGGCCCAATACACCGTGAAGAACATTTTCGGCGACTGGAACCCGCTGGAAAAATAGGCAAAGGGCAATGGGCAATAAGCAAGATATTCATCCTGAAAAGGCGGCCGGGGACAATGGGTTCCCGGCCGCCTTTTTAGGATCGGCGCTGACTATGTTCAATTTATGTACCTTTAAACGCTTTTTTGTTAAAACAATAAGCTTTTCCCATGATCCGTGAAAACAACCAGCCAACGTACGAGAAACTCTTAGATCTTTCGCCGGATGTATTGTGCTCGGTAAATGAAGAAGGCATTTTTGTGACTGTCAGTGCGGCCGCCAGGGAGCTGTGGGGATACGAACCCCGCGAGCTGGTGGGCACTTCTTATTTCCGCCTGCTGCCGGAGCCGCAGCACCCGAAAGCCCTTTCCCTGGAGCAGCGCCTGCGAAACGGTTCTCCACAACTGAAAATTTCCCTGGATTTTTTGCATAAGAGCGGCAGCCTGGTGCCGGCGACCTGGTCGGCCCAGTGGGAAGCACAAACGGGCCTGATGTACTGTGTGGCCCGGGCGGCCGGCGATGCGACCGAAAAGATGGCCCTTCAAAAAATGCTGGTGGAGGAAAAGGTGACCGCCCAGAAGGAGATCTCCAAAGCCATTATTTCCACCCAGGAAAAGGAGCGGGGCGAGATCGGCAAGGAGCTGCACGACAACATCAACCAGCTGCTGACCACCGCAAAGCTGTGCATGGAAAACACCTTCCTGTTTCCCGACCAGCGGGATCTTTTTGCCCGCAAGTCCGTGGACCTGGTGCAGACCGCCATCCGGGAGATCCAGGCGCTGTCGCGCCGGTGGGTGGGGCCTTCGCTGCAGGAGCTGTCGCTGAAGGCGGCGCTGACCGAACTGGTGGGGCAGTACCGGGCACTGAACCGGTTCAGGGTGGAAGAATTTTATTCGTTCTGCGAGTCCGCCCTCGATAAGGAGTTGAAGATAAACCTGTACCGCATGGTGCAGGAGCAGTTGAACAATACGCTGAAATACGCCCGTGCCAGCCGCGTACAGTTGTCGCTGGTGGGTGATGCCCGCCGGCTGCGCCTCGTGATCGAGGATGACGGGGTGGGCTTCGATCCGCCGGCCAGCCCGAAGGGACTGGGACTGGCCAATATCCGCAACCGGGCGGCCCTCTTCCGGGGCAAGGCCGTCATTTCCTCTTCGGCGGGCAAGGGCTGCCGCCTGGAAGTGGTGTTCCCGCAGCCCGGCGTGGCCAGCCTTTCGTTGCCGGCCTAGCGTGGGGCAAAGGGGACGAGGCTTATCTTTGCCGGCCTCCTGTTTGCCCAGGAGTCCCTCATCGCAACTTAACCGGAATTTTTTTTATGTCTAAACGTATTCTCAAGATTGCCGCAGCCATGGGAGCACTCTTCCTGCTGTCGTTTGCCGTACCGCCGAAGAAAAAGAAAGTCTACCTGATCGGCGATTCCACCATGTCCATCAAGCAGGTGCGTTATTATCCCGAAACCGGCTGGGGCATGCCCTTCGTGTATTTCTTCGACTCCACCGTGGTGGTCGACAACCGGGCGCAGAACGGCCGCAGCACCCGCACCTTTATCGAGGAAGGCCGCTGGAAGCCGGTAGCCGACAGCCTGCAGGAAGGCGATTACGTCTTCATCCAGTTCGGGCATAACGACGAAGTGCCCACGAAAAGGAGTTTTACCACCGAAGCCGATTACAAGGCCAACCTGCTGCGCTTTGTCACTGAAGCCCGCAGCAAGAAAGCCACTCCCGTGCTCATTACCCCGGCGGCCCGCCGCAAGTTCGACTCCACCGGCAAGGTGGAAGGCACCCACGACGTGTATGCCGAGCTGGTACGGGGCGTTGCCCGCCAGCACAACGTGCCGCTGATCGACCTGGACCGCCAGAGCCAGGCCCTGTTGCAGCAAATGGGCGTGGAAGGCTCCCGCCTGCTGTTCAACCAGCTGCAGCCCGGCGAGCATCCCAACTATCCCAAGGGCATCGAAGACAATACCCACTTCAACGAGCTGGGTGCCCGCCGCATGGCCCAGATCGTCCTGGCCAACATCAAAAGCCTCAAACTGGAGCTGGCCGACCACGTAGTGCAGCGGTAGTCAAGGGATGATGATAATTAAATGAAAAGGCCCCGTTTCGTTGACGGGGCCTTTTCATTTAAGGAAAAAGAGCATTTTATGATCCGGGATTAACCGGGCTGAGTATGGATTCAATGCGGTTCAGCTCCTCGGTTTCGAATTTGAGGTTCTGGAGGCATTGGATGGAATCGGTGATCTGTTCGGGCTTGCTCACGCCGATCAGCACCGAGCTCACCCGGCGGTCCTTCAGGATCCAGGCCAGGGCCATCTGCGCCAGGCTCTGCCCCCGCTCTTCCGCCAGCTGGTTCAGCTGGTACACCTTCGACAGCGTTTCTTCGGTTACATGCTGCCGTTGCATGGCCCCGTTCACCAGGCCCCGGGCGGCCCGGCTGTCCTGCGGAATGCCCTGCAGGTATTTGTTGGTGAGCAGGCCCTGGGCCAGGGGCGAGAAGGGGATGCAGCCCACGCCTTCCTGCTCCAGCAGGTCCAGCAGGCCTTCTTCCTCCACCCAGCGCACCAGCATCGAGTACTTGGGCTGGTGGATGAGGCAGGGGGTGCCCAGCTTTTTGAGGATGCGGAAGGCTTCGGCCGCCTCGGTGGGACGGTAGTTCGACAGGCCCACGTACAGGGCCTTGCCCTGGCGCACGATCCCATCCAGGGCCGCCATGGTTTCTTCCAGCGGCGTTTGCGGGTCGGGACGGTGGTGGTAGAAGATGTCCACGTACTCCAGGCCCATGCGCTTCAGGCTCTGGTCCAGGCTGGCGACCAGGTATTTTTTGGAACCCCAGTCGCCGTAGGGGCCGGGCCACATGGTGTAGCCGGCTTTGGTGGACACGATCATCTCGTCGCGGTAGGAGCGGAAGTCGTCCTTCAGGATCTTTCCGAAATTCTCCTCGGCCGAGCCGGCGGGCTGGCCGTAGTTGTTGGCCAGGTCGAAATGCGTGAGGCCGCTGTCGAAGGCCCGGCGCAGGATGGCCCGGCAGTTCTCGAGCGGGTCCACGTGCCCGAAGTTGTGCCACAGGCCCAGCGACAGTGCCGGCAGGCGCAGGCCGCTGCGCCCGCAGCGGCGGTATTCCATGAACTGGTATCGTTGCGAATTGGCTGTATACTGCATAAGTTGGTTAAAGCGTAAAAATAGGGCGAAGCGCGTAAAGGCCCTTATAAAAGAAAAAGGCGGCACCGGGGTGCCGCCTTTTCGTTAAAGAGCAGGGTTGCTGCTGTGGCGTTACTGTTTTACCAGTTTGAGGATCCGGCGTTTGTCGCCCTGGATCACTTCCGTCAGGTATACGCCCGGGCGGTAGTTCGCCCCCAGCCGCAGCGTCGTGTTCGGCGCTACGCCGGTTTGGGTCTCCACCATACGGCCGGCCAAATCAAATACCCGAAGGGTGAGCGCTGTTTCGCCGCCGGCAAGCACCAGCGTAAAGCTGCCTGCCGAGGGGTTGGGCACTGCCGTTACCGACAGCTGGGCCAGCGGCTCTTCCACGCCCATGCGGGCCGTGGTGGGCACGCCTTCCGAAGGCTCTACACCCCAGATCAGCTGTCCGTTGCGGTACAGGGTGATTCTGTTGTTGGCGATGTAGGCACTGTTGGCGGCATAGGAATAGTCGTTCAGCTCGTTGAGCGCTTTCCAGGTGCTGAGGTACACCTTGGAGAAAATCTCACCGGAATTGGTGCCCGCCTTCAGCAGGCCGGCAGTCGCATCAAAGCTGTACTCCACATAACCGGTGGCGCCGGTCAGGGGTGTCGCCAGGGCCACGTAGCGGGCCTTTACCTTGGCGGCGCCCATCTTGGCCCAGTCGATATTGGTGATCACCGACGTACCGTTTTCGGGAGTAAACCAGTAGCGGGCGGTGAGCTCGCTCAGGAGCACCCCAACGGTGTCATTGTTCACCACCTTCAGGTAGGGACGCAGGTTGTTGTTGGCCGTTTGACCGCCATCGCCGTCCAGGTGCTGCACCTGCAAATTCAGGGGCAGTACGCTCAGGACTTGCGTGGCTTCGGCGGCATTGTAGGTATCATTACCACCCTGGCTAACGGTGAGGATCGTAGCGCCCGGGCCGGTCAGGTGTACTGTTCCGGAGGCATCCACGGTGGCCACTGCGTTATTGGAGCTGCTGTAGCTTACCGGCAGGCCGGAAGTGGCTGCAGCACCCAGTGCAAAGTCCGCATCGCCGATGAACTTGCGTACCTGCTGGCCGAGGGTGATGGTTTGGTCCTGTTTGCGCTCGAACACCGCGGTGATGCTCTTCGCGGCGTTCACGGTCAGCGTCAGGGGGTTGGCGTGGCCCGAGGCGTCGCCTGTCCAGCCTGTGAAGCGCCAGCCGGCAGCCGGGGTGGCGGTCAGTTGGGCCGACTCGTCCGCGCTGTAGTTTTCCTTGCCCTGGCTTACGGAGCCTTCACCCGACACGCTGGTGGTGACCTTGTAGGTGATGGGGGCGGTGGAGCTGCCGCCGGAGCCGATGGCGCCGGAGCAGTTGGCAGCCGCGGGGCTGTTGCCGGTGATTTCGATCCACTCGATGTCGCCCATAGCGGCCGACGTAAGCACTTCGATGCGAATCTCGTTCACACCGTTGCCCAAAGTAACGTTCAGGGGCGTGGTGGTGAGGAACGCCGTGCTGCTGGCCGGTTTGGGGAAGGCAACGGCCGCGTTCACCACGGTGCCGTTCACCAGCAGCTTGGCGGTTTCCTGGGCGGAGGAGCCGCCGCCGGCATAGCGCCATTGCAGGGAGTAGGTGCCTGCTGCGGGTACCTCCACTTTCCAGTTCATGCCTTTGCCGGCGGTATTGGAAAGGTTCACGACATTGACCGAACCCACGGTGCGGAAGGTGCCGTCGTAGCTGCACAGGCCGGTAGCCGTGGTGGCGGTGTTGTCGATGCGCAGGGTGGGGCCGGTGGTGGGCGTGCCGCCGCCGGTGCCCGGGTTGGACGTCGTGTCCGTGCCGCCGCCGGTAGCCGTAAAGGTGGCGGTGAGGACTTTGTTGGCGTTCATGGTCACGGTCAGGGGGTTAGCCGAACCGGTAGCGTCGCCGCTCCAGCCGCTGAACTGGTAGCCGGCGGCCGGCGTAGCAGTCAGTGTGGCGGTCTCGCCGCTGTTGAAGGTGCCATTGGCAGGGGCTACGGTGCCCTGGCCGGTAACCGAGGTGCTGAGCGTGTAGGTGACGGCCGGGGGCGGGGTAGCACCACAGGAAACATCGACCTTGCCCACACCCACGTTGGCGGGGATCAGGCTCATCACAGAAGCTACGGGATCTACCGTATAGGTGTACGGCAGGGTGGCCGGGGTCCAGAAGTCGCAGCCGGTCTGGGTAATGGAATTGGCGCCCGAGGTGCCGGTGAAGATGCTGCCGCGGTCGCAGATGTAGCCTACGCCGTCGAACTTGTCGGTGGCCAGGGGCAGCTTCACGTTTTCGTACACGTTGTTCTCGATCAGGGCATGGGCTCCCTGGCGGGCGGCCAGACCGTAATCATCGATGTCCTTCAGGTAGTTGTTAAACATGTGCACCGCACCCCAGCGCAGGCTCGGGTTCCTTCCGTCGGTATGCTCGAAGAAGTTGTGGTGGAAGGTTACACGGATCTGGCTGTCGGTGGCTGCGGCTCCGGCGTTGTCGGTATGGCCGATCAGCACGGTTTTCATGTGGTGGTGGAAATAGCTCCAGGAAACGGTCACGTAGCGCGAGCCGTTCTTGATGTCCATCAGGCCGTCGTAGGTATCCACGCCGATGCCGGGGCCGATGATGCTGTGGAACTCGCAGTGGTCCACCCATACGTGCTGGCACTCGTCGATGGTGAGGCCGTCGTTGGGATAGAACACTTCGTGGATCTTCAGGTTGCGCACGATCACGTTCTTGTAGTCGCGGAAGTTCAGGCCCACGTTCTGCAGTTCGGCCGTGCTGCCCAGTCCCAGTACCGACACGTTCGCACCGTTCTTAATGGTCACGACGGTAGAGGAGGGGGCGGAGATCTTGCCGCTGATGTACACTACCTGGGGGGTGGTGTTCTTTTCGCGGCTCAGGCCCCAGGCTTCCAGTTGCGCCAGGGTGCTGATGACGAGGGTGTTGCAGGGCTGACCGGCTACGGCGCCACCGGTAGTGGTGGTATAGCCCTCGCCGCTGGTGGCGGCAAAGCCGATCATGCTGTTGTCCACCACGGGTTGTACGCCGTCCCAGAAGATGGCAGTAACGGCTTTGTTGCCGTCCATGGTCACGGTCACCGGGTTGGCGGTGGTATTGGGCAAACCGCTCCAGCCGGCGAACTGCCAGCCGGCAGCCGGTGTGGCGGTCAGGGTAACGGTCTCGCCCTGGCTGAAGGTGCCGTTGGCGGGGCTTACGGTGCCCTGGCCGTTGATGGTAGTGGTCAGCTCGTAAGAGATGGGGGCCACGCTGCCGCAGGAGGCGGCCAGGGGGTTGTCACCGGTCACTTCCATCCAGTCGATGTTGGCCAGGCCGTCGGCGGTAGTGGCTTCCAGGCGGATGGTGTTGGTGCCGGCTGCCAGGTTCACGCTTACGGCCGGGGCCACGGTCCAGGAGGTCCAGGCGCCGGTGGCGGGGAAGCTCAGGCTGGGGACTACGGCGGTGCCGTTCACCAGCAGTTTGCCGGCACGGTCGCCCGACAGGCTGGCGAACCTCCAGGTCAGCTGGTAGGTACCGGCGGCAGGCGCCTGCACGTTCCAGTTGATGCCTTTGGCCACGGCGTTGTCGGCATTGAGGTAATAGCCGTTGTCGGCGCCGCCGTTGGTGTTTTCGCGCTTGCCGTCCACGCTGCAATAGCCGGCGGTGGGGGTCACTGCTTCTTCCAGGCGGATGGTGGTGCCCGAAACAGCGACGGCGGAGAACTGGGCGGTGATCGATTTGTTGGCGGTCATCGCTACGGTCAGCGGGTTGGTGGTACCGGTAGCGTCGCCGCTCCAACCACTGAAGACATAGCCTGCTGCGGCAGTGGCCGTAACGGTGGTGGAGGTATTTTCGTTAAACGTGCCGCCGGCGCTCACGCTGCCGCCGGGGGTGGCGGCCGTGGTCAGCTGGTAGGTGACCGGTGCCGCTGCAATCAGGGAGAAATTGGCCGTCAGGGTTTTGTTGCCGTTGACGGTGAGATTGGCAGTGGCTGCGGTGCCGCTGGCGTCGCCGCTCCAGCCGGTAAATTCATAGCCGGCGGCGGGGGAGGCGGTGGCGGTCACGGCAGTGCCGTCGTTATAGGTGCCGCCGGCAGGGGACAGGCTGATGGAGCCGCCTGCAACCGGGTTGGCAGTAGTGGAAACGGTATAAGTTGCCGGGGTGGAAACACCGCCGCCGCCGGAGCCGATGGCTGCGGAGCAGTTGGCGGCCACAGGGCTGCTGCCGGTCACTTCGATCCATTCGATGTCGCCCATAGCGGCCGACGTAAGCACTTCGATGCGGATCTCGTTCACACCGTTGCCCAAAGTAACGTTCAGGGGCGTGGTGGTGAGGAACGCCGTGCTGCTGGCCGGTTTGGGGAAGGCTACGGCCGCGTTCACCACGGTGCCATTTACCAGCAGCTTGGCGGTTTCCTGGGCGGAGGAGCCGCCGCCGGCATAGCGCCATTGCAGGGAATAGGTGCCTGCTGCGGGTACTTCCACTTTCCAGTTCATGCCTTTGCCGGCGGTATTGGAAAGGTTCACGACGTTGACCGAACCTACGGTGCGGAAGGTGCCGTCGTAGCTGCACAGGCCGGTAGCCGTGGTGGCGGTGTTGTCGATGCGCAGGGTAGATCCGGTGGGAGGGGTGGTGCCGCCGCCGGTGCCGCCCGATCCGCCGGTGGCCGTAAAGGCGGCCGAAACGGTGGTGTTGGCGTTCAGCGTCACGGTGGTGGTGGCCGACGTGCCGGAGGCCGCGCCGCCCCAGCTGCCGAAGGTATAGCCGGCGGCCGGCGTGGCGGTCAGGGTCACTACCTCGCCTTCGCTATAAGAGCTTTTGTCGGGGTTGCGGGAAACATTGCCGCCACCCGTGGGGGTGGTATTTACCGTTAAGGTGTAGGTGGTGGCCGGGGGCGTGGTAGCGCCGCCGTATTCTATGGCGCCCAGGTCGGGAGCGGAGCCGCTGTAGGCAATGCCGGTAGCGAGCGTACCCACATTGATCATGGGGCTGCCGGCCACCAGGTTCAGGAAGCCGTTACCTGTGGGGTTGTCGTTGGGACCCATCGTCAGGCTCTGGAACGAGGCGGCATTGACCGTATAGCCCCAGTTGGTGGTATTGGAAAAAACGTTGGGGGCGATCAGCGTACCGATCACCTTGTCGTTCGAGGCCGACAGGTAGGAGAGGTTGTTGCGGTACACGTGGGTGCCCACGTCGAAACTGAAGTTGCGCTGGGCATTCTTGTAGCCGGTGCAGTTCGTGACCTCGATGGAGCCGGGGTTGCTGTTGAAGGTAAACCCGTGCTTGCCATTGTTGAAGGCCATGCAGCGGCGCACGATGTGGTTGACGGCAATGTCTTCGCCACCCAGCTTGAAGCCGTTCTTGTCACCGCTGCCCGAGGAGCCGCCGGTGGTGAGGGTACCGTTGCTGTGGGCGATGCAGTTCTCCAGGGTCACGGCGCCGATGGGGCCGGTCTCGGGCTTGGTGTAGAGGTCCCAGCCGTCGTCGATATTGTGGTGGGCGATGCAACCGCGGAAGACGTTGCCGGGGCCCGTGGTGAGCTTGCAGGCAAAGCCGTCGGCATTTTCGTTGGTGGCATCGCGGTTGTCGTACGATTCGCAGTCGAGGATCAGGTTGTCGGCCGGCCACTCGGCAAAGGGCGCCGCGGAGGAATAGCGGCCCAGCTGCAGGCCGGTGTCGCGGTTGCGGCGGGTGACGCATTTTTCCACGGTATTGTGGTTGCCGCCGATAAAGATGCCGTTGTCGCCGGCCTGCTCCACGGTGATGCCCTTCACGTGCCAGTAGTGGCCGTTCAGCGTCAGTCCGCGGTTGGTGGAAAGTTCGGCCTGGGCCGAAAAGTTCAGGACAGGGGTTTCGCCGGCATAGGCGTAGATGTGTTTGGGGGCGGCTGCGGTGCCGTCGTTGCCGCGGGCCACGGTGATGCCGGTAAGCTCGTAATAAGTGCCGCCGCGCAGGTAGATGTAGTCGCCGGGAGCTGCCTGCTGGATGGCTTGTTGCAGGCTTTTGTAAGGACTGGAAAGCGTGCCTGTGTTGGCATCATTGCCGTCGGGAGCCACGTAAATGTTGGCTGCGAAGGCGCTGCTACCTCCCATCAGGGCAAAAAGAAGGCATGTGAAGAAATTTCTCTTCATAGCAAGCAAACGTTTTTAATCATTAAAAGGGGTTACTCAAATGGGCATACGAAGGGCAGGATCATGTGTAAGGCATCATCAAAAAACGGGGGTTTAAGTGAAAAAATAAGGGTCCCGGTTCCTTACCGGAATGACCATATCAAGTTGAGATAAGTGCGGCTATACTGGACGCTGTCCGGGGGGCACGCCCCGGTGTAAAGGTTTGATGGGAAAGTGCAGGTAGTTTTGGTGTTTTCTGTTTTCGGTCAGTGGGAAACTGTCCTGCTCTGTCCTGATGAGTTCAAAGATATTTTTCCTCTTTCCAGAATCATCAGGGCGCCCTAGGTATTTTTACGCAATCGTTGCCGGCAACGTTTGCGCACGGGTTTCCTTTAAGCTTTTTTTAAGGTAATGGGCTGATTGCCATAGAATTATTGGAGGCTGGAGGGCGCAGGAAAAAGGCCTGTTCCATAAGCCGGGGAACCAAACTTATTGAACAGGCCTTTATTATCGTTTCACTCAAACTATCAGCCGGCGATGCGGGCGCTTACCTGGTCCTTCATCATCGCCCGTACCGCGTCGGCAATGCCGGCGGCGTCGTAGCCGCATTCGCGGTGCAGCTCCTTCAGGGTGCCGTGCTCCACGATGCGGTCGGGGATGCCCAAAATTTTAAGGTCGTTCTTGTAGCCGTACTTCGCCATGAACTCGGCCACCGCGCTGCCGAAGCCGCCGGTAATGGTGCCGTCTTCGATGGTGATGATTTTTCCGTACTGCCCCAGGGCTTCGTGCAGCAGCTCCTCGTCGAGGGGCTTGGCAAAGCGCATGTCGTAATGTGCCGGGTTCAGTCCCGATGTTTTCAGCTCGCGGATGGCGGCGGCGGCGAAGTTGCCGGGGTGGCCCAGCGACAAAATAGCGATCTCCTGGCCGTCCTTCAGCTTGCGTCCCTTGCCGATGGTGATCTTTTCGAAGGGCTTGCGCCAGTCGGCGATCATGCCTTCGCCCCGCGGGTAGCGGATGATGAAAGGCAGGCCGGTGCTTTCGAGCTGGGCGGTGTACATCAGGTGGCGCAGCTCCACCTCGTTCATCGGGGCGGAGATGACCAGGTTGGGAATGCCGCGGAAGTAGGCGATGTCGTAGGCACCGTGGTGGGTGGGTCCGTCTTCGCCCACCAGGCCCGCCCGGTCGAGGCAGAACACGACGGGCAGCTTCTGGATGGCCACGTCGTGCACCACCTGGTCGAAGGCCCGCTGCATAAAGGAGGAGTAGATGTTGCAGAACACCCTCAGGCCCTGGGTGGCCATGCCGGCGCTGACGGTGACGGCATGCTGCTCGCAGATGCCTACGTCGAAGGCGCGGTCGGGCATTTTTTCCATCATGAACTTCAGCGACGAGCCGCTGGGCATGGCAGGGGTGATGCCCATGATCTTGTCGTTCTTCTCGGCCAGCTCAATGAGGGTATGGCCGAAAACGTCCTGGTACTTGGGCGGCTGGGGCAGGTCGAATGTCTTTTTGTAGATCTCGCCGGTGATCTTGTCGAACAGGCCGGGAGCATGCCACTTGGTCTGGTCCTTTTCGGCCAGGGCATAGCCTTTGCCTTTGACGGTAATGACGTGCAGCAGCTTGGGGCCGGGGATGGTGCGCAGGTCATGGAGGGTGTCGACCAGCTTGGTAATGTTGTGGCCGTCGATGGGACCGAAGTAGCGCATGTTGAGGGCTTCGAACAGGTTGCTGCTTTTCGAGAACAGGCCCTTGAGGCTGGCTTCGAACTTGCTGGCCATATCGCGGGTGAACTGCTTGCCGATGGGCAGCTTGCCCAGCAGCTTCCAGACGTCGTCCCGCACCTTATTATAGGTATGGGAGGTAGTGATGTCGGTGAGGTATTCTTTCAGGGCGCCCACGTTGGGGTCGATGCCAATGCCGTTGTCGTTGAGGATGATCAGTACGTCGCTGTCGGCCACGCCGGCATGGTTGAGGGCTTCGAAGGCCATCCCGGCGGTCATGGAGCCGTCGCCGATGACGCCCACCACCTTGCGGTCGTCCTCGCCCTTGTACTTGGCGGCCATGGCCATTCCCAGGGCGGCGGAAATGGAGGTGGAGGAGTGGCCGACGCCGAAGGTGTCGTACGCGCTTTCGCTGCGCTTGGGGAAGCCGCTCAGGCCTTTGTATTTACGGTTGGTGTAGAAGTTGTCGCGGCGGCCGGTGAGGATCTTGTGGCCGTAGGCCTGGTGCCCCACGTCCCACACCAGCTGGTCGTAGGGCGTGTTGTAGATGTAGTGCAGGGCTACGGTCAGTTCCACTACCCCCAGGCTGGCGGCAAAGTGCCCGCCATGCACGCTCACGACGTCAATAATATATTGACGCAGTTCCTCGCACACCTGGTGCAGGTTGTCTTTCGGAACTTTTTTCAGGTCTTCAGGGGTGTTAATGGTTTGTAACAGGGCTCCCGGTTGTATTTGCATTCAGCGGCATTTAAAAGGTAAAAATAAATCTTTATTTTTCCCGGAAGGACTTTCCGGCCCTATTGTTTCGCAAAAGCTCGCCACTTCCCACTCACTATTCGCTTTTCGCCACTGGTACACCCACCGGCACCGGTTTGCAGCGATAGGTTTAGCTTTGCAACTTGCGGGCCGGGCAGGATCCCTTCCCTGGCATACCAATCAATCAGCGAAAACAGAAGTTTATGAAGCGTGTTGTTTTTTCCCGATACTGGCTGTTTCAGCTTCTGGGCTGGGTGGCGTTCGCCCTGATCAACATATTTTTTGCCGGCGTGTTCGGCATGGTCAGCGGCAAGCTCATTTACCGGCTGCTGTTCTTTATCGAGATCGGCTTTTTATTTTCCCACCTGATGCGGGAAACCATCCACAAGTCGGCCATATTGGTGAAAAGCCTGCAGCAGCAGGTGATCAACTTCCTGCTGCTGACGGTGATCTTCGCCGTGTTTATGGCCCTGCTGCAAACGCCCTTCGAGCTGGTCTGCGGCCTGCGGGCCACCGACGAAGGGGAGGGGCACCCCTTCCACCGCCTGTTTTTTGCCAACTTCGCGCCGGCGGCCTGGTCGCTGTTTATCTGGAACTCCATTTATTTCATGTACCACTACGTCCAGAAAAGCCGCAAGCAGCAGATGGACACGCTGCAGCTGGAGGCCCTGGTCAAAGCCCTGGAGCTGAAAACCATCAAGGCGCACATCAACCCCCACTTCATCTTCAACGCCCTCAACAGCATCCGCGCCCTCATCGACGAGAACCCCCAGCGGGCCCGCGCAGCGGTAACCGAGTTGAGCAACATTCTGCGCAGCAGCCTGGCGGCCGAAAAGGGCGAAACCGTTAGCTTTAAGGAGGAACTGCGGATCGTCAAGGACTACCTGGCGCTGGAAAACATGCGCTTCGAAGACCGCCTGCGGGTGGAATATGCCGTGGAAGCCAATACCCTGGGCCAGCAGGTGCCGCCGATGATGCTGCAGACCCTGGTGGAGAACGCCATCAAGCACGGCATCAGCAAGCAGGTAAAGGGGGGCGTGGTCCGCATCGCCTCGGGCTGGGACGGCTTCCACCACCGCCTGTCGGTGCAAAACACCGGCAGCCTCAACGGCGGCAGCGGCCAGGGCGGCTTCGGCCTCTCCAGCACCCGCGACCGCCTGCTGCTGCTCTACGGCGAACGGGCCCGCTTCGAAATCAAACAACTGACCGAACAGCTGGTGGAGGCGACGGTGCTGATACCGGCGAAATGAGTTCCTGAGTTTCTAAGTTCCTGAGTTCCTGAGTTGTCGTAACTCCGAACTAGCGCACGCCTAACTTAGAAACGCAGGAACTTAGGAACTAACAACTATAGAACCCTTTCTAACTTAGGAACATGAAAGCAATCATCATCGACGACGAACGCCTGGCGCGGGCCGAATTGCGCAAGCTGCTGAACGACTTTCCGGAAATCGAGATCGTGGACGAGGCCGCCAATGCCGACGAAGGCCTGGCCAAGATCGCCAGCCAGAACCCCGACCTCATTTTCCTGGACATCCAAATGCCCGGCAAGACCGGCTTCGACCTGCTGGCCGAACTCGATCATGCCCCGCAGGTGATCTTTACCACCGCTTATGACGATTATGCCCTCAAGGCCTTCGAGGTCAACGCCCTGGATTACCTGCTGAAGCCTATAGAGCCCCGGCGCCTGGCAGATGCCATCCAAAAGCTTAATGCGCTGGAAGGAGGCGGGAATGGAGGGCCCGGCGCGTCGCCGGCTTCCGCCGAACCTGCCCGCATGCTGACCGAGCACGACCAGGTGTTCGTCAAGGACGGTGAGCGCTGCTGGTTTGTGAAGCTGGGCGAGATCCGCCTGTTTGAAAGCGTGGGCAACTACGCCAAGGTGTTCTTCGGCCCCAACAAGCCGCTGATCCTCAAATCGCTCAACGCCCTGGAAGAGCGGCTCGATGAGAAAGTGTTCTTCCGCGCCAACCGCAAGCATATTGTGAACCTGCGGCTGATCGAAAAAATTGAACCCTACTTCAACGGCGGGCTGCTGCTCGAGCTCAAAGGCGGCGAAAAGATCGAGGTGAGTCGCCGCCAGACGGTGAAGTTCAAGGAAATGATGTCGTTGTAATTTTAAATTTTGCCTCTATGATTCGCCTGCTCCTATTCTTGCTGGCTGTAGTGCCCCTTGCGGCTCCTGCACAAACAACGGGTGTTATCAATGCGCAGGAAGTGCTGCGCATTGAAAAAGTGCTGGCGGCCGACAGCCTCGGGGGGCGGCAGGCAGGCACTCCCGGCCTCGCCAAAGCGGCGGCTTTCATTGCTTCGGAGTTCAAGGCCGCCGGCCTGCAAACGCTCTCCAATGCGCCGGGTTACCTGCAGTCCTTTAAAAAGATACAGACCGGCGCGCAAAAGGTTAGCTGGAAAATGGGCGGCCGGCCGATGGACGCCAAGCGGGTGGTGGTGGTTTCTTCCCAGCCCCGCCTGGAGGTAACGGAGCAATCGGGTTATAAAATAAAGACCCTGTCGCCGGGCGCCAACCCCGTGCTGGAAGCCATGCGGATGGCGCAGGCCCGCGAAAACAGCATCGTGCTGGTGAACGAAGCCTATGCCTCGGGCTTTCTCCGCCTGGGCCAGTACCTGCAGTCGCAGTTTGCCCAGGAAACCAGCACCATCTTCATTTTATCCAATGCCGCCACCCTCGATCCATTTGCCATCGACATGCAGCAGCAGGTGGAAGGGGTGCCCCTCTCCAACGTGGTGGGCATACTGCCCGGCAAAAGCCGCCCCGATGAATACGTGATCTTCTCGGCCCATTACGACCACCTGGGCATCGGCGCCCCGGTGGAGGGCGACAGCATCTTCAACGGCGCCAACGACGATGCCGCCGGCACTACCGCCGTGATCCTGCTGGCAAAGCACTTTCAACAACTGGCCAATAACGAGCGCACCCTGGTATTTGCGGCATTTACCGGCGAAGAGGAGGGCGGCTTCGGCTCGCAGTATTTTTCGCAGCGCTTCAATCCCGCCCAGGTGGTGGCGATGTTCAATATTGAAATGATCGGTACGGAAAGCAAATGGGGAAAGAATTCGGCCTACATCACGGGCTTCGACCGGTCGGATATGGGTGCTATCCTGCAAAGGAATTTAAAGGGCACGCCCTTCACCTTTCATCCCGATCCCTATCCCGATCAGCAGCTGTTCTACCGCTCCGACAACGCCACCCTGGCCCGCCTGGGTGTTCCGGCGCACACCATCTCCACCTCCAAAATGGACAACGAACCCTACTACCATACCGTAGATGATGAATGGGAAACCCTCGATCCCGCCAACATGGCGGAGATCATCCGGGCCATTGCCGAAAGCAGCAAATCCATTATTTCCGGAAAAGATACGCCGGCAAGGGTGAGCGGAGAATAGTTTACAAGTTTACGAGTTTACAAGTTTACGAGTTGCTGGCGCCCGTCAGCAACTCGTAAACTTGTAAACTACAGCTCTCTTACCCTGGCTGGAACAGAATGAACGGCCGCCGCTATTTCGCGGATAAGGAGCGGGTCTTTTTCGATGGCATTGCCCACGACGATCACGTCGGCGCCGGCCTTGCAATTGAGATAAGCCTTTTCGGCATCGCGGATGCCGCCGCCTACGATCAGCGGAACGCTGATGTTTTTGGCGACGGCGGCGATCATTTCTTCGGGGATGGGCTTTTTGGCGCCGCTGCCGGCATCCATGTATATGAGTTTTTTGCCCAGCATTTCGCCGGCCATGGCGGTGCACAGGGCGATGTCGGCCTTGTCGGCGGGGATGGGACTGGCATTGCTGATGTAGGAAACCGTAGTGGGAGCGCCGCCGTCCACGATCATGTAGCCGGTGGGGATCACTTCCAGGCCGCTGCGTTTGACCATCGGCGCGGAGATCACGTGCTGGCCGATCAGCAGCTCGGGGTTGCGGCCCGAGATCAGCGAGAGGTACAGCAGGGCGTCGGCATAGCGGGTGATCTGGGAGGGGCTGCCCGGGAACAGGATCACCGGGATATCGCATTGCCGCTTGATGTGGAGAACGCATTCATCCAGGTCGCCGGAAACCACCAGGCTGCCGCCTACGAAAATATAATCGGCTCTTACCTCGCAGGCCAGGTTTACCAGTTCGGAAAGGGAGGGGGCAGAAACTTTATCGGGGTCGATCAGAACAGCAAACGACTTATGTCCGCTCTTTTTCTTCTCCACTAACGATTGAAATACATTCTTCATCAGCAACGGTTAATGTAATATAATACAAAAATGCAAAAAGTTCCTACAACCTTTTGTAGACCGCCAGTTGGGCAATGTGGTTATTGGTGAAATAATTCCTCGTATTGCTGTATTGGTTCATGTATCCGGCTTCCAGGTCGATCTTGCCGGGCAGGCGGTAGCCGAAGGCCAGGTACAGGCGGTTCTGGTCGAAGGTCTTGCCGTTGACAGCCGATTTATCACCGGTATTGAGGAACACCTCGTTCTGCAGGGCGAAGAAGGGGCCTTGGGTGAAGGTTTGTCCTTTGACGAGGGGCAGGATGTTGCGCAGGAAGTAGCGGAAGCGGTAGGCGTGGTTGTAGCCGTCGGTTTCCAGGTCGTTGTTGTGCAGGGTGGCAATGGGCAGGTAGCGCTCCTCGAAGCGGAAGCGGTGTTGCACCGATACCGTCTTTATTTTATAGGCGTAGATAGCCTGTTGCCAGATGCGGTGTTCGGCCAGGTAGCCGCTTTCGTTCTGGATCGTTCTGCGGCCGGGGATATAGGCGTAGCCGGCGGTAAGGGAGATCTTTTTGGTCAGGTGGTAGTTAAGGCCGGTGCGCAGGAGGACCGTTTGCAGGTGCTCCAGGCGGTCGCTGCTGCGGAACTGCCCGTCGAAATGCAGGCTGAATTTGTCGGATAGTTTAAAGGTGCTGAAGTTGGCCAGCCAGCCGGAATGCTGCACTTGTGCGTGCCCGTAAGTGAGGGCTACGCAGAAAAGGAAGGCCAGGACGAATCGCTTCCACATCATCATCATAATTTATTACATGCTTTTTTCCCTGGGACAGGGGCGGTTAAAAAAAACAAATATAAGTAGGGAAAATTAAGTGGCTGGTTCTGTGCAAACTGCGGGCTGCTTTACCGGCTTTCCGGCGTTGCCCGCCGGAAGAGCCGTTTGTCTCCACTAAGCTGATGCTAATGATTTTAGTAAAATTTAGTAAATTGTGGGGATTTGTGCAAAAGATGTTGATAACGGTGGAAAACGGGTGCGAAAATCCCGGAATCCTCACCCGGCTTGAATTTCGTGAGTTATCCACATTTTTTGTGGACATCTCCGGCCCCCTTTTTTCGCTACTCAGGGTACTTTCGTCTTGTCGTTTCGCACCTGTTGTGCGAAGGCAAACCGAAGAAAATACTAAAATTCTTAAATATGGGCACTTCAAAAAATTCAATCAAAGGCTTAACGTTCGGCCGAAAATTTACCAGTGACGATGTACCGGTGTTTGACCTGTTCGATTACGATTACCGCACGTCGGTGATCCGCAATCCCAGTGGAGAGGTGGTTTTTGAAATGAAAAACGTGGAAGTGCCCAAGGGGTGGAGCCAGATCGCTACCGACATCCTGGCCCAGAAATACTTCCGCAAGGCCGGTGTTCCCCAACCCGATGGCAGCCTCGGCCGCGAAACTTCGGTCAAGCAGGTGGCCCACCGTATGGCCCACTGCTGGCGCGTATGGGGCGAACGCTACGGCTACTTCGCTTCCGAAAAAGACGCCCAGGTATTTTATGACGAACTGGTGTACAGCATTCTTGCCCAGATGTGCGTGCCCAACTCTCCCCAGTGGTTCAATACCGGCCTGCATTCCAGCTACGGCATCACCGGCAAGCCCCAGGGCCACTACTATGTAGACCCCGTGGACGGCCAGCTGAAAGAATCCACTTCCGCCTACGAGCGCCCCCAGCCCCACGCCTGCTTTATCCTGCACGTGGAAGATGACCTGGTAGGCGACGGCGGCATCATGGACCTGTGGGTCCGCGAAGCCCGGATCTTTAAATACGGCTCCGGCGTAGGCACCAACTTCTCCAGCATCCGCGCCGAAGGCGAAAAGCTGAGCGGTGGCGGCACCTCCAGCGGTCTGATGAGCTTTTTGAAGATCGGCGACCGCGCTGCCGGCGCCATCAAGAGCGGCGGCACCACCCGCCGTGCCGCCAAAATGGTGTGCCTCGACCTGGACCACCCCGAAGTAGTGGACTTCATCGACTGGAAAGTAGCCGAAGAAAAGAAAGTGGCCGCCCTCATCGCCGCCGGCTATGCCAGCGACTACGAAGGCGAAGCCTACCGTACCGTTTCGGGCCAGAACTCCAACAACTCCGTACGCATCCCCAACTCGTTCTTCGACAAGCTGGCCAAGGGCCAGGACTGGGAAATGGTAGCCCGTACCACCGGCAAGGTGATGCGTACCATTCCTGCCAAGGACCTCTGGGACAAGATCGCCTACGCCGCCTGGAGCTGCGCCGATCCCGGAACTCAATACAATACCACCATCAACGAATGGCATACCTGCCCCGCCGGCGGCGAGATCAGGGCTTCCAACCCCTGCAGCGAGTACATGTTCCTCGACAACACCGCCTGCAACCTGGCATCGGCCAACCTGATGAAGTTCTTCGATGTGGAAAAGACCCACTTCGACGTGGAAGGCTTTGAATACGTTTGCCGCCTGTGGACCACTGTACTGGAAATCTCCGTGCTGATGGCCCAGTTCCCCAGCAAGGACGTTGCCCGCCTGAGCTACGAGTACCGCACCCTCGGCCTCGGCTACGCCAACCTCGGCACCCTGCTGATGGTGAGCGGCATCCCCTACGACAGCGAAAAGGCCCGGGCCATCGCCGGCGCCATCACCGCGATCATGACCGGTACCGCCTATAAAACCTCCGCTGAAATGGCCTCCGTGCTCGGCGCCTTCCCCCGCTACGAGGAGAACAAGGAGTCCATGCTGCAGGTCATGCGCAACCACCGCCTGGCGGCTTACGATGCCGACCAGTACGAAGGCCTGAGTGTAAAACCCCAGGGCCTGAAAGCCAACTATTGCCCCGACTACCTGCTGAAGGCCGCCTGCAAGGCATGGGACGATGCCGTGTCGCTGGGTGAACAATACGGCTACCGCAATGCCCAGGCTACCGTGATCGCCCCCACCGGCACCATCGGCTTGGTGATGGATTGCGATACCACCGGCGTGGAACCCGACTTCGCCCTGGTGAAATTCAAAAAACTCTCTGGCGGCGGTTACTTCAAGATCATCAACCAGTCGGTGCCCGCAGCCCTGAAGAACCTGGGCTACAACGCCCAGCAGGTGGATGCCATCATCAAGTACGCCGTAGGTGCCAAAACATTCGAAGGCGCTCCCTTCATCAACTCGCAATCACTGGCCACCAAAGGCTTTACCCCCGCCGAGATCCAGAAACTGGAAGCGGCTGTGGGCTCGGCCTTCGAGATCGGCTTCGTGTTCAACGTATATACTTTAGGTGAAGAATGCCTGCAGCGCCTGGGCTTCAAAGCCGAAGATTATTTCAACTTCGAGTGGAGCCTGCTGGAAGCCCTCGGCTTCACCGAAGAGCAGATCGACGCTGCCAACGATTATGTCTGCGGTACCATGACCGTAGAAGGCGCCCCCTTCCTGAAAAATGAACACCTGCCGGTATTCGACTGCGCCAACAAGTGCGGTAAAAAAGGCGAGCGTTTCATCCACGCCCACGGCCACATCCGTATGATGGGTGCCGCCCAGCCCTTCATCAGCGGTGCCATCTCCAAAACCATCAACCTGCCGAACGAAGCCGTGGTGGAAGAGATCGCCGATGCCTACATGCTGAGCTGGGAGCTGGGTCTGAAAGCCTGCGCCCTCTACCGCGACGGATCGAAACTGAGCCAGCCGCTGAGCAACAAGTCCGATAAGAAGAAAGCCGCCCAGGAAAAAGAAGAAGAGGCCGACATCAATGCCGAAGGCATCGTGGACCTGGGTAAACTGACCGTGGACGACCTGCTGGAAGAAGTGCAAAAGCGGGTACAATCCTCGCCGGATACCCAACTGAAACGCCAGCTGGCACGCATCGTGGAACGCCGTTCCATGCCGGCCAAGCGCCGCGGCTTTACCCAAAAAGCCAAGATCAACGGACAAGCCCTGTTCCTGCGCACCGGTGAGTACGCCGACGGTACCCTGGGAGAGATCTTCATCGACATGGCCAAAGAAGGTGCGACCATGCGCAGCATGCTGAACTGCTTTGCCATCGCCATCTCCCTGGGCCTGCAATACGGTGTGCCCCTGGAAGAATTCGTAGAGAAATTCGTGTTCACCAAGTTCGACCCCGCCGGTTTCGTAGAGCACCCGAACATCAAGTCGAGCACCTCCATCGTGGACTTCGTCTTCCGCGTGCTGGGCTACGAGTACCTGAACCGTACCGACCTGGTGCACGTACTGGACAAACCCGAGGTCATGAACACGGGCAACGACGCCTGGGACGAGCCCGTAAAAGCTCCGGAACTCTCCAGCGTACGTGTAGTAGCACCCACGCCCCAGGCCATCAAAGCGGCGAAGCAAAGCCTGACCCCCGTTTCCGGCCACATGGATACGGTCAGCGCGGCGGCCCGCACCATGCAAAGCGACGCCCCTGCCTGCAACACCTGCGGACACATCACCGTACGCAGCGGCACCTGCTACAAATGCCTCAACTGCGGCAACAGCATGGGTTGCAGCTAATCATCAGGCTATTAGTGTTCTCTCTTAATAGTTGTTATGTCATAAAAAGTCCCGCTTTCCAGCGGGACTTTTTATTGGGGTAGGGAGCAAGGCATAATTTTTTTCCGTACCGGCAGCATGAAGACAGAAAAGGAAAAAATGCTCGCCGGCGAGCTGTACGACGCCCTGGACCCGGTATTATCCGAAGAGCGGCTGAAGGCAAGGCTGCTGCTGAAAGAGCTGAACGACGCGCGGGAGGACCAGGCCGAAGAACGGGCCCGGGTACTGAAAGCATTAATCCCCCAGGCGGGGGAGGGGCTCTGGCTGCAGCCGCCCTTTTACTGCGACTACGGCTATAATATCATTACCGGCGAAAAGGTATTTTTCAATTTCAACTGCGTAGTGCTGGATGTGACCCTGGTGACCATCGGCAGCCGTACGTTGTTCGGGCCCAACGTGCAAATCTATACCGCCACCCACCCCCTTGACCACAAGGTGAGGGCTTCGGGGCTGGAGAGTGCCCGGCCCATTACCATTGGTGAGGACGTGTGGGTCGGCGGCAGCGCCGTCATCTGCCCGGGCGTCACCATCGGCGACCGCTCGGTGATCGGGGCGGGCAGCGTGGTGACCCGCGACATCCCCCCTGATGTATTTGCGGCGGGCAATCCCTGCCGGGTGATCCGTCATTTAACACCGGAGGAACGGCAGATGTAACCTCACCCGTCGTCTCGTCAGGGGCGAGACGACGGGTGAGGTCTACTTCCTTCCCGCCACAAAATCCCTTAAATAACTGCAACGGTTATACGTATACTGGTAAAACTTGGTGCTGCCGTATTGCTGTTGAAAACCGGTGAAGAACGGGTTGTCGCGGAACTTCCGCTCGAATAACCGCATTTGTTTTTCATATTCGTCGTAGTTGTTGCCGTATCCCGGTTTGGGGATTTGGCGCTGGGCGCATTTCGCCACCATAAAGTAACAGGCGGCCTTGAACTCTTTATTCTGCGTCAGGTCGTGCGCCTGCTGGTACAGGCTGCGAGCCCTGTGCAGCCCGAAATATTCCTTCTGCCAGGCCTGTTCGTAGTGGCCCGTGTTCCATTCGGTGCCGGAACGGTAATAGTTTAAAGCCTCCCAGCTGTTGCCGTAATGGCTCATGTTGTAAAAGGCGCTGGCCAACTGGTACAGGGTTCTGGACCTGGTGTCGGTGCTTTTCATCGTGTCCAGGCTTTTCTGCATGCCGGCGATCTTTTGCGCCAGCGTCAGCTTGGTGTAAGCTTTGGCCACGCCCTTATCGTAGCGCTGCCAGTCGTTCAGGTAATCGTAAAAAGGATCTACGTTGACCGTCACCGTTTTATTCGTTTTAGGATGGTAGATTTCATTGGCCAGCGGCTGCAGGTTCGTGGCTTTTGCGAGCCATTCCGCCGCTTTATTGAAATTGAAATCGCGGAGATAGGAGGTGCCGATGACATCCAGTACCTGGTTGCGGGTAAAGGAAGTGTTCTGTACCAGGTAGTTTTCGAAGGGCGTGCGGTTTGGGGCGGACAGCAGGTCGAACAACTGTACCAGCTGTTTGGTGTCCATGGATTGCTGTACGAATTCCAGTCCGCGGGAGTAGTAACCGTATTCGGATAGTTTACTGCTGCCCAGGAAGGCTTCGTCCGCCAGGCCGTAGGCCAGGGCTTCACGGTACAGATCGCCCTGCTGGTGGTACTTCTGGGCGATGATCTCGGAGAAAAGGTTGCGGAAGAAGACGGCGTACTCGCTGTTGTCTTTTGCTTTCTGCGCCAGCCATTGCACCGAAGGCAGGATCTGGGCTTCCCGCTCCTTGTCCAGCCGGGGCTGTTCGTTGGCCATCACCAGCAGGTTGATCAGCTGCAGCTGGTCGGCTGTAGCCGGCGCCGGGGCGGCCTTTTGCGCCTGGGCGATCAGGGCTTTGGCTTTCGCGTAGTTCTGGTCGATAAAGGCCAGGTAGGCGGCACCGGTCAGGTATAAGGACTTATGGGCCACTTCGGGGCTGTTGGCCGCTTTTTCGAAAAAGAGGCCCATGCGGGTCAGCGGCGGGCGGCGGCCGGCCGTATCCTCCGGTTCGAAGCCGAGGTAATACGCGTTGCCGCCTTTTTCCTTTTGCAGCCGGGGCGACAGGTAGCCTTCCTCCACCTTGTTGATCTCGCGGATCGCCAGCACGTCCAGCAGGGGAGCGGTGGGATCGAGGCGGAACACTTTTTCCAGAATGTCGGGCCGGTACGCCTTGCCGTACAGGCCGTAGAGGGCATGAATGGCGGCTTTCTCCTTATCGGTTTTTCCCAGGGCGGCATAGATCTCTTCCTGGCCCGGGGCCGCGTTACGGGTGGCCCAGAAAAAGCCCAGGTATACCTGCTTTTTACCCGCGCCGGCCAGCGGGAACAGCTTGCTGTATTCGTAGGCCGCTTCCTTTAACCGGCCCTGTCGGAACAGGCTGCCGGCCTTGTAGCCCCAGGCCAATGTTTTTACCGCGGCCGTACCGGACGCCAGGCGGGCATCATACCAGCGGATGCAGTCGGCGGGACGGTTGTTGTAAAATGCCAGCTTGCAGCGCTGGAAGGCATACTTTTCTTTCAGGAAGGCATCGCCCGTTTGGCCTTCCCGCTTTTCGGCCTCGGCCATCAGGTTGTTGAGCAACAGGCTGTCCCTTGGCGGCGCCTCCTCCCAGAGCCCGTGCCAGGTAAGGCTTTCCACCTTTTTGGCAAAGGAAAGGTATTGAAAGGCGCTCCCCTTCTTTTGCGCCAGCAATGCTGCGGCCAGGCTGTTCTTCCGGACACTGTCGGGCATAACCGGGGATTTGCCGGTCTGGGCATACTGGACAAACTGGTCCACCTCGGCTTTTTTCACTGCATACACCAGGTTCGCAGCCTCCTCCGGGCTGTTCGTCCCGGCATACGCCTGCCACTCCCGGATGATGGGATCGGCTTCGGGGCCGTTGCTTTTTTCGCCATACCAGCTGTCGTCGTAGAAGTCGAGCAGGCGGGTATAATAAAAGGGCTTGTAGGGCTCTGCCCCGCCCAGGCTGCGGCTGAAAAAGGAAGTGAAATAGTCGTACGGGTCTTCGACAGGGCCGCAGCCGATCATGTTTTCGGGCAGCAGGGCCAGGGCCAGGCTAGCGAAAGCGGTCAAAAATATTTTCCAGTTCATACGGTTGATAGCGGTTTAGGTGATGGCGGTCGAGGTGGTAAAAAATTACGCTGATTTCTTTATTCCTCAATTTCCGGTCGAGCAATTTTGCAGCTTCCATGAGGGCGGCCGGCGGACTGCCTTCGTAGCGCAGCCAGTCGCCTTTAGTAAAGGCATAGCCGTTGACGACGGTATCGCGGGTAAAAACGATGCGACGCTCCCGGCGGCCGGCGTCGGGCAACTGGTAGGAGTGGAACAGGCCCTGGTACTGCCGGCCCCGGAACCATACATACCAGTCAAACAGGGGCAGGGCCACATCCAGCGGCAGGGGATAGCTGTCCAGGTTGCGAATGTATTTCTGTAATTCGGTGGTTTCAATGATGGAGTTTCCGGTTTCGGGCCGGCGCAGGTTGCCCATGTTGTAGCACATCAGCAGGCCCTTGTCCACCGGCGGTATGCCATTCTGGCTGATGTACTTCAACTGGTGCAGGCGGATGGTGGCGGAAAAGGTCTTATGCCGGAAGAATGGCTCCCGGCGGAGGGCCTGCAGCAAGCGGAAATAAGGCGTGCGGGTGGCGGCTGTCCAGTCGCAGTCAATCTGTACCTCGTTGGACAGGCGGAGGCCGTGGGTAAGAGCGAGCTGTTCGGTCAGGCGGGCCAGG
This sequence comes from Huijunlia imazamoxiresistens, assembly GCF_037132455.1. NCBI lineage: Bacteria > Pseudomonadati > Bacteroidota > Chitinophagia > Chitinophagales > Chitinophagaceae > Huijunlia > Huijunlia imazamoxiresistens. The sequence continues at coordinate 404,956 of NZ_JBBBEI010000004.1, forward strand.
TGGCGGGCCAGCTCGGGAATGCCCATGGGGGCGAGGTGGCGGAGGGTTTCGTGGGTAATGAAGACCACGGGGGTAATGGTCAACCCGGCCGGTGGTTTTTCCGAAAAGCGGATCTGCGCGGCGGGCTGGGGCGCCTGGCTTTCTTCGTTCCAGGTGACGTCGAAAAATTTTACGTACAGCCGGCGGCAGTGGAGCCCCGTAAGCGCCTTCCGTTCGGCGGAATCCAGTTGAAAAGAGGAGCGCCAGTAGTAAAAGGCGCGCTGCACCTTCCGTTCCGGCCCGGTGCTACAGCCGGCCAGGACCATTGGAAGCGAGAACAGCAGCAGGAAGGTCCAAAAAAGAAAAGCTTTCATTTCGTTTGGAAAACAGAAATGAAAGCTATCAAATTATTTGTATCAGCCGGGCTTATTTGCCGCCGAAAATGCTGTTTACAGCACCCTGGAGCATCGGGTATTTTTCTACCACGAAGTTTTTGAGGGTTTCGATGACCTGGTTGGCCTGCTGGTCGTCCAGTCCAACGTGCTGTTTCAGGCGCTCTACCAGTTCATTTACCTGTTCGCCTGCATTTTCCTTGTTGCCAAACATATTTCCAAACATAATTCTGATTTATTCTGGTTAAACTGATGAATGAATGATAAAAAAAAATGGTTTAACGGGAGCCGGAGGATATCCGTATCAGCCGTTAAACCATTGGGATTAGGCCACTTTCAGCAGGCTCAGCTTGCTCTTGTCAAACTTGCGCTTGGCGTACTCGAGGTCTATATTAAAGAATTTTTCCTTCGAGGAGGGCAGCTCGAACATGGCGTCGGTGAGGATGCCTTCGCAGATGCTGCGCAGGCCACGGGCGCCGAGCTTGTATTCCATGGCTTTTTCCACCATGAAGTCGAGCACGTCGTCTTCGAGGGTCAGCTTGATGCCTTCCAGCTCGAACAGGCGGTTGTACTGCTTGATGAGCGCATTCTTCGGCTCGGTGAGGATGGCACGCAGGGTAGTGGCGTCCAGCGGATCGAGGAAGGTGGTCACCGGCAGACGGCCCAGCAGTTCCGGGATCAGGCCGAAGGCCTTCAGGTCCTGGGCGTTGACATAGCGCAGCAGGTTCTTTTTCATGTTGTCCTGGATGGCCTTGTCTACGTTGAAGCCGATGGTATTGGTCTGCACCCGGCGGGCGATGATCTTGTCGATGCCGTCGAAGGCGCCGCCGCAGATGAAGAGGATATTTTGCGTGTTGATCTTAATCAGCTTTTGTTCGGGGTGCTTACGGCCGCCCTGCGGGGGTACCAGCACGTCGGTGCCTTCCAGCAGCTTCAGCATGCCCTGCTGTACGCCCTCGCCGCTCACGTCGCGGGTGATGGAGGGGTTGTCGCCTTTACGGGCAATCTTGTCGATCTCGTCGATGTAGACGATGCCGCGTTCGGCAGCCGCCACGTCGTAATTGCACACCTGCAGCAGGCGGGTGAGGATGCTTTCCACGTCCTCGCCCACGTAACCGGCCTCGGTAAATACGGTGGCATCCACGATGGTGAAGGGAACGTTCAGCAGCTTGGCGATCGTTTTGGCCAGCAGGGTTTTACCCGTACCGGTTTCGCCCACCATGACAATATTGCTTTTTTCGATCTCGATTTCGTTGGGATTGTTCTCGGTTCCTTTGTATTGCAGGCGTTTGAAGTGGTTGTACACCGCCACGGCCAACACCTTTTTGGCTTCGTCCTGCCCGATGATGTACTCATCGAGGAACTTTTTGATCTCCATCGGTTTTTTGACCGTCAGCTTGAAGGAGGACGGCGACTTCTCATCACGGATCATGAGTTCCTGGTCGATAATTTCCCGGGCATGCTCGACGCAGTTCTCACAAATGTGTCCTTCCTGGCCGGCGATCAGGATCTTCACCTCGTCTCTGCTGCGGCCGCAAAAGGAACAATGTAATATATTTTTTGCCATTGGTATTGGTTGATAGGTAATTATAAGAAAGTTTCCCGGGCGCAAACGCTGCACATCGAGTTTACAAAAGTAAAAAAATCCGGTGGGCGGAATCTGTTTTTCGGGGAATTAAGGAAAGTTTCTGAGTTCCTGCGTTCCTAAGTTCCTGAGGTTTACCTGTGCGGTAAACCACTTAGGAACGCAGGAACTCAGGAACTTTTAATACAGTTTGTCCACAATTTTATCGACAATGCCGTACTCGATCGACTTTTCAGCATCCAGCCAGTAGTCGCGTTCAAAATCCTTGCGGATGCGCTCCACGGTCTGGCCGGTGTTCTGGGCCAGGATGCGGGCGCCCATTTCCTTGGTGCGGAGGATCTGCTCGGCATGGATTTCCATGTCGGCGCTCACGCCCTGGATGTGGCCGCCCAGGGAGGGCTGGTGGATCATCACCTCGCCGTGGGGGAAAATGAAGCGGCGACCTTTTTCACCACCGCTGAGCAGGATGGAGCCCATGGAGGCGGCCAGGCCCATACAGATGGTGCTTACCGGCGATTTGATCATGCGCATGGTATCGTAGATGACCATGCCGGAGGTCACGGAGCCGCCGGGGCTGCTGATGAAGAATTTGATCTCCTCGCCGGGCTTGTCGGCTTCCAGCAGCATCAGCTTGGTCACGATGTCCTTGGCGGATTTATCGTCCACGATGCCCCACAGGTAGATGCTGCGGGCTTGAAAGAAATATTTTTCCAGGCGCTTGTACAGCATTTGGGTATCCATCTGTGCCCGCTCTTCCTTTTCTTCTTCCGGTTCGGTTTCGGGGGCTCCCGGTTCGGGGGCGGGTCCGGGTTGGGGCTGCATTCTCCAGGGGCTGTTCAACTGGTGTATATAACTCATCTTCTATGCGTTTAGGGATTAATTACTTGGCGGTTTCGGGTTTTTTCTCTTTCCGGGGGTTGACCAGCAGCACTTCGTCCACCAGGCCGTATTCCTTGGCTTCGGTGGCGGTGAGCCAGTAGTCGCGGTCGAAATCGTTCTGCACCTGCTCCACGGATTTGCCCGAGTGGTGGCAAACGATCTCGTACAGCTCGCGTTTGAGCTTGCGGATCTCGTTGACGGTGATCTCGATATCGGTGGCCTGTCCGCCGATGGCGCCGCTGGGCTGGTGCATCATCACGCGGGCATGCTTCAGGGCGGCACGCTTGCCGTGGGTGCCGGCTGCCAGCAGCACGCTGCCCATGGAGGCGGCCATGCCGATACAGATGGTGGCCACGTCGGGGGTCACGTATTGGATGGTATCATAGATGCCGAGGCCCGCATATACGCTGCCGCCGGGCGAGTTGATGTACATATTGATATCGCGGTTGCGGTCGGTCGAATCGAGGAACAGCAATTGCGCGGTAACGATATTGGCCACTTCGTCGTTGATGGGATAACCCAGGAAGATGATGCGGTCCATCATCAGGCGGCTGTACACGTCCATGACGGCTACGTTCATGGGACGCTCCTCGATGATGTTCGGTGTCAGGGCGGTTACCTGGTACTTGTTGTAACTGTCTAAGGTATTGCTGGAAATGCCGCGATGCTTCACAGCATACTTTTCAAATTCCGAGGAAAAACTCATATCGTCTGGGATTAGATTTGAACTAAAATAAGTCTTTCTCAATTACCAAATACCATGCTACGCAAAAAAACAGACAAAAGGGCAGAAGGGGAAAATCAGAGGTACGAGGTACGAAGTACGAAGTAAGGAAAATGCAGGCTGGCAGCGGTTGGGAATTGAAAATGAGCCATTATTATTTTCAATAAAAAGCGCATGACAGTAGTTTTCCCGCCCGATCGTTCGTGTCAGTAATACATGTCAAAAAAAATGGAGAACAGATTGCTCTGTTCTCCATTCCTGTTTTATTTCCCTACTTCGTATCGCGTACTTCGTATTTCGTACCCGATACGTCGTATCTGCTAGTGATGATGATGTTGGTGCTGCTCGTTCATGTGGATGAACTCTTCGCGGCTGATCGGCGTTTCGGTGGCGTTCACTTTCGATTCGGCAAACTCGAACAGCTTTTGCGACTGCAGGCGGTTGAAGGCATCCTCCACGTATTTGCGGTCCTTCATCATACGGTCGATGTAATCTTTCACCCACTCCTGCTCTTCGTCCAGGGTGCCGCCCATGTAGCCCAGGAGCTGCTGCTTGGCAAAGTCACGCACGTCCTGCTGTTGTACCAGGATGTTGTTGTCGCCGATCAGTTTTTCGGTGATCACCGACCATTTCAGCTGGTTCAGGAAAGCGGGCAGTTCTTTTTCCACTTCCTCGTCGGACTTCTGCTGTCCTTCCTGGCCCTGGGTTTTCAGCCAGCGCTTCAGGAACTCCACGGGGAACTCCACGTGTGTGTTGTCCAGCAGCACGTGGTACAGGTTGTGGTGCAGCTGGTTGCGGCCTTCGGCATCCCACTGCTTTTCCAGTTCTTCTTTGATTTTCTGGCGGAACTCCTCTTCGGTCTTCACTTCCTGGCCGGGGAACAGCTGGGTGAAGAATTCTTCGTTCAGCTCCTTGGGTTCGATCAGGCCTACCTTGGTGATCAGCACCTTGAAGTGCTTGCCGGAGGCGCTGTCCAGGCCCAGGTCGTTCACCACCCACTGGCGTTCTTTTTCTTCAAAAGCCTCTTCCAGCTGCAGTTGCAGGGTGTCGTCCTTTTTCTTGCCGATCAGGGCGGGGCGGAAGCTTTCCTTGAAGTATTTTACCAGCAGGGAGTTTTCCTTGGTAATGCCGCCTTCGACCTCGGCCCCTTCGGCATCGGTTTCGATGAAGGTTACGTTCACCACGTTGTCGTCGCCGGTTACTTCTTCGGGCTCGCTCATGTTGCCGTAGCGGGTGCGCAGGCGCTCCACTTCTTCGTTCAGCATGTCGTCGGTGATGTCGATCTTATAGCGCTTCACCTCGATGGCGCCCAGGTCGGGCAGCTGGAAGTCGGGTTTCACGCCCACTTCGAAGGTGAAGGTATAGTTGTCCGGCTTGCTGGCGTCCAGTTGGGCCAGGTTGAATTCAACCGGCAGGGGCTGGGCGAAGATGTCCAGTTTCTCGGATTCGATATATTTAAATACCTCTTTGTCCACGGTGCGCAGCACTTCGTCGACGAACAGGGAGTTGCCGTGCATTTTACGGATCAGGCCGGTGGGTACCATGCCTTTCCGGAAGCCGGGGATATTGGCTTTCTTGCTGTAGTCTTTCAGCGACTTTTCAAATGAAGGCAGGTAATCCTCCTTACTGATCGTGATGCTCAGGTGCTTGTGTAAAGGTGCCACCTCTTGTTGGGTAACTGTAGCCATTTTTCGTTCGTTATCAGAGTTATAAGAAAAAAGGAACAAGGGACATGAAGTACGCTTTCTTCCTAATTCCTTGTTCCTTGTCGTAATAAAAAAAATATCTGTGCGGATGGAGGGACTCGAACCCCCATGCCTCGCGGCGTTAGATCCTAAGTCTAATGCGTCTACCAATTTCGCCACATCCGCTTTGACGGCCCGCTCAAAAGGCGTCCCCCTCCTGACGCTTTGAACCTCAAAGGGGTGCAAATGTAGGAGTTTTTTAGAAACATTGTTAATAACTAATCTTGTTAAAAATTTCTTTTTTGAATAGCTTAAATTCGTGACGTATGGAGACTGTAGCGCAGAAACCGAAGTATAATTTGAACGACGAGCAGGAGAAAAAACTCATCCTGCGGGAGTACCGGGCCTTGCTCCGATCGCTGAAGGTCCGCCTCAAACCCGGCGACCGCCGGCTGATCCGGCATGCCTTTGAAATGGCGGCCGACGCCCACAAAAGCATGCGCCGCAAAAGCGGCGAGCCCTATATCCTGCACCCCCTGGCGGTGGCCCGCATCTGCGTGGAAGAGATCGGACTGGGGATCCGCTCCACCATCTGCGCCCTGCTGCACGATACGGTGGAAGACACCGACATCAGCCTGGACGACCTCCAGCGCGAGTTCGGCAGCGAGATCGCCAAGATCGTGGACGGGCTGACCAAGATTTCCAACGTCATCGACGTGAACGCCTCCCAGCAGGCCGAAAATTTCAAAAAGATCCTGCTGACCCTCACCGACGACCCCAGGGTGATCCTCATCAAGCTGGCCGACCGCCTGCACAACATGCGGACCATGGACAGCATGAAGCACGACAAGCAGCTGAAGATCTCCTCCGAAACCGTGTACGTGTACGCCCCCCTGGCCCACCGCATGGGCCTGTACAATATCAAGACGGAGATGGAAGACCTGGCCATGAAGTACCTGGAGACCGATACCTACAAGGAGATCGCCCGCAAACTGGCCGAAACCAAGCGCGAACGCACCCGCTTTATCAACGAATTCATCAAGCCCCTCCGCGATAAGCTGGACGAAACCGGCCTTAACTTCGAGATCTATGGCCGCCCCAAGAGCATCCACTCCATCTGGAACAAAATGAAAAAGAAGGGCGTGGCCTTCGAGGAAGTCTACGACCTCTTCGCCATCCGCATCATCCTCACCTCCGCCCTGGACAAGGAAAAAGAGGACTGCTGGAAGGTGTATTCCCTCATTACCGACGAATACTCGCCCTCCCCGGAGCGCCTGCGCGACTGGCTCAGCAACCCCAAAAGCAACGGCTACGAAGCCCTGCACACCACCGTCATGGGCCCCCAGGGCAAGTGGGTGGAGGTGCAGATCCGCTCCAAGCGCATGAACGAAATTGCCGAAAAGGGCCTGGCGGCCCACTGGAAGTACAAAGAGGGCACCGACAACGAAAGCCGCTTCGACAAATGGTTCAGCCAGATCCGCGAGGTCATCACCAACCAGGACGTGGACTCCATCGACTTCCTGCAGGACTTCAAGCGCAGCTTCCTGGCCGAGGAAATTTACGTGTACACCCCCAAGGGCGACGTCAAAATGCTGCCTATCGGCGCTTCGGCCCTCGACTTCGCCTTTTCGGTGCACAGCGAGGTGGGCTCCAAGTGCATCGGCGCCAAGGTGAACCACAAGCTGGTGCCCATCAGCCATAAGCTGCGCAGCGGCGACCAGATCGAGATCATTACCTCCAACAAGCAAAAGCCCACCGAGGACTGGCTGAACTTCGTGGTCACCGCCAAGGCCCGCACCAAGATCAAGGACGCCCTGAAGGAAGAAAAGAAATCCATAGCCGAGGAAGGCCGCTACACCCTGCAGCGCAAGCTGGACGGGCTGGGCGTGGCCTTCAACCAGCACAACATCGACGAGCTGGTGGCCTTTTACAAGGTCAATTCCTCCCTCGACCTTTATTACCAGATCTCCATTAAGAACATCGACCTGAAGGAACTAAAGGAGTTCAAGGTGTACGGCGACCGCCTGGAGGCGCCCAAACCGGTGAAGCCGGCCCCGGCGGAAGTCAAGCACGAAGGCCCGCACCACGTGGTGCCCAAAAAAGATACGGAACTGATCATTTTCGGGGAAAGCTCCGACAAGATCATGTACAACCTGGCCAACTGCTGCAAGCCCATCCCCGGCGACGACGTCTTCGGCTTTGTCACCACCGGCAAGGGCCTGACCATCCACCGCACCAACTGTCCCAACGCCACCAAGCTGCTGTCGAACTACGGCCACCGCATCGTCAAGACCAAGTGGGCCAAGAACAAGGAAATTTCCTTCCTCACCGGCCTGAAGATCGTGGGCATGGACGACGTGGGAATTATTAATAAGATCACCAACATCATCAGCGGCGACCTGAAGCTGAATATTTCGGCCCTCACCATCGAATCCACGGAGGGGCTGTTCCAGGGCGCCATCAAGCTGTTCGTCCACGACAAGGAAGAGCTGGACGAGCTGGTGACCCGCCTGCGGGGGCTGAGAGGCATACATTCGGTGACCCGGTTTGATGCCGAAGTAGCTTCGTAGGAATTGGTTCATTGGTTCATTGGTTCATTGGGACCTGGCGGCGGCAACAGCCCTGCAATTTTTTTCTGATAAAAACCGGTTCTTACCGGTTTTTCTGTTCGGCCTGATCCCAATTAACCAATTAACTAATGAACCAATTAACCAAATTGGCAATTTCCAATTACTTTTGCCCCGGTTAAAAACAAATCAAAATATTATGGTTGATGTAATACTTGGCCTGCAATGGGGTGATGAGGGTAAAGGCAAGATCGTAGACTACTTTGCCGCTAATTACGATGTCATTGCACGGTTTCAGGGCGGTCCCAACGCGGGCCATACGTTATATGTAAATAATCAGAAAGTTGTGTTACATCAAATTCCCTCCGGTGTTTTTCACAAGGGAACCACAAATCTGATCGGTAACGGTGTGGTGCTGGACCCGGTGACCCTGCGCCGCGAGGCAAAGTCGGTAGCCGACTTCGGCGTGGACCTGAAGGAAAACCTCTTCATTTCGGAGCGGACCAATATCATCCTGCCCACCCACCGTGCCCTGGACAAGGCCGCCGAGATCGCCAAAGGCAACGAAAAGATCGGCTCTACCCTCAAAGGGATCGGCCCCGCCTATATGGACAAAACCGGCCGCAACGCCATCCGCGTGGGCGACCTGCTGCACAAAAGCTTTACCACCTCTTATATCAAGCTCCGCCTGAAACACCAGCGGCTGCTGGATAACTATAACTTCACCGAGGACATCTCGGGCTGGGAAGAAGAATTCTTCGAGGCCATCGAGTTCCTGAAGAGCCTGAACATTGTCAACGGCGAATACTTCATCAACCAGAAGATCCGCGAAGGCAAGAAAGTGCTGGCGGAAGGCGCCCAGGGCAGCATGCTCGACATCGACTTCGGTACCTTCCCGTTCGTGACCTCCAGCAATACCATCAGCGCCGGCGTTTGCAGCGGCCTGGGCATTGCTCCCCAGCACATCAAGGATGTGATCGGCGTATCGAAAGCTTATTGCACCCGCGTGGGCAGCGGTCCGTTCCCCACCGAGCTGGAAGACGAAACCGGCGAAGAGCTGCGCAAGATCGGCAACGAGTTCGGCGCCACTACCGGCCGTCCCCGCCGCTGCGGCTGGATGGACGCCGTCGCCCTGAAATATGCCTGCATGATCAACGGCGTTACCCAGATCGTGCTGACCAAGACCGATGTACTGGACTCCTTCAAGGACCTGTCGGTTTGTACTTCGTACAAGGTAGACGGTAAGGAATCCGACCAGGTGCCCTTCCAGATGACCTGGAACAAGATCGAGCCCCAGTACCAGCAGTGTGCCGGCTGGAACCAGGACATCACCGCGCTGACCGACGAGGCCAGCCTGCCCCAGGAAATGAAAGATTATATTGCCTTTATCAACAAAGAAGTGGGCGCTCCCATCCGCTATATTTCCAACGGACCGGGCCGCGACCAGATCATAAAAATTAACGGATAAGCCTATTTCAAAACCGTAAAAAATCTTTTTTGAAAATTTGGAGGAATGAAAAGTTCCTCCAAATTTTACACAGTTAATTCTTCTTGACCATGTCAGTAACTACAGTTGAAAAAGCATCAAAAGAAACGTTTCTTTTTGAAACGTTAATTGCCCAGGCGAAAGGCAGAGCACCGAAAAAGAAAAAAGAAGAGGAGCTGGAAGAAGAGGAGGAAGAAACCCCGAAAAAGAGCGCCGGCAAGGCAGCCTCGAAAAAGAGCAAGGACGAGGACGAGGACGACGAGGAGGAGGACCTGGATATCGACGAAGACGACGACGATTGGAATAAAAGCGACGAAGACGATACTTCCTGGGATCCGGATTTCGAAGAGTTCGACCTGCCCAAGTCCAAGACCAAGAAAAGCGGCGGCGGCGGCGGCAGCAAAAAAGGCGGCGACGAAGACGACGATTTTAAACTGGACGACGAATTCAAAGACCTCTTTAACGACAAGGGCGGCTTTGACGACGACGAAGACGACTATTAATTCATTGGAACAGAATAACCATTTTCAAAGCGGTACCTACCGGCTGGATGGTTCGGATGTCATAAAACAGAAAATGTTGAACTGGGTAAAACGGTTCAACATTTTTTGTTATCTGGACAACCACCACTACTCCCTCCAGCCGCACCGGTACGAATGCGTGCTGGGCGCCGGCGCCTGGCGCTTCGTAGACGATACCCACGGCCTGGACGCCCTGGACCGCCTGCTGGCCGCCAGCCCCGATTGGACCCTCGGCCACCTATCTTACAACCTGAAGAACCGCTGGTTCCCCGCGCCCGAAAAAGCGGACCCGGTAGGTTTTCCCCATTTCTTTTTTTTCCAGCCCGAAATCCTCATAACCCTCCGGGACAACGAGCTGACCATCCGGGCCGCCCACCCGCAGCAGGTGTATGCGGAGCTCCTTGCCGCCGGCGAAGCGGACGAAACGCCCCTGCCTTCCCTGGAACTGCAGCAGCGCTTCAGCCGCGACGCCTACCTCGAACGGGTGCGGCAGCTGCAGCAGCACATTTTGCGCGGCGACTGCTACGAGATCAACTTTTGCCAGGAGTTCTTTGCCGAAAGCGTTTCCCTGGACCCCGTTTCTTTATTTCAAAAGCTGGTGGCCGTTTCCCCCGTGCCGTTTTCGGCCCTGTACCGCCTGCACGACCGCTACCTGGTCTGCGCCAGTCCCGAGCGGTTTTTACTGAAGGAAGGCAACCGGCTGCTGTCGCAGCCCATGAAGGGCACGGCCCGCCGCCATCCCGATGACCCTCACGTGGACGCACAGGTGCAGCATGCCCTGTTCCACGATGCCAAGGAGCGGGCCGAGAACGTGATGGTGGTGGACCTGGTGCGCAACGACCTTTCCCGCATCTGTGCCGGGGCATCGGTGCAGGTGGAGGAGCTGTTCGGCATTTATTCCTTTCCGCAGGTGCACCAGATGGTGTCCACCGTCACCGGTGAATTGAAGGAAGGCGTTACTTTTTCCAGCATTGTGGAGGCGACCTTTCCCATGGGCTCCATGACCGGCGCCCCGAAGAAACGGGTGATGGAGCTGATCGACCGCTACGAGGCCGGCGCCCGGGGACTGTTCTCCGGGTCGGTAGGCTATATCGACGCACAGGGCGATTTTGATTTCAACGTGGTCATCCGCAGTGTCCTCTATCATGCCGGTACCGGCTATTTGTCGTACCAGGTGGGCTCGGGCATTACCTGGTACAGCCAGGCGGAGAAGGAGTGGGAGGAATGCCAGCTCAAGGCTATGGCCATAAAAAAAGTGCTGACCGGTTAGTCAGCACTTTTTTTATGCGGTGGCGGGGGATCTGCCGTTTGTGGTTCCATGAATCTAGTACAATACGATGATGCGATTTCCGGTCAATATTGTTGAGTATTCCAAACGTCAGATCTTTTGCCCTTTATTCTATCTTCCATCCGAGGCCAGCATCAGCATGATCGATTTCTCGAGGATCTGGGGTTTGTTGGCCTGGAACAGCAGCATTTTATCGGCCGGCAGGCGGAGGTCGACGCTTCCGTTGGCGGCCAGCTGCTTGTCGAAGTTCGGGTTGAGGCGGTTGAACTCTGCCGGGGTCATTTGAACGGTTTGCGCAATGATGGCGGAGTTGTATTTACCGCTCACGTTCATGATCTCCGGGTGGGTGCCCTTGGCCTGTGCGGCGGCAATGGCCGACACGGCGTCGGCGGAAGCCGGGGTGTTCAGCATCAGGTCTTCGGCGTCCTTCTTGGTCACGGTGGTGATGCCGCCGTTGCCTTCCATGATATAGTGGGTGGCAATGAACTTTTTCACGTGCATCCGCGATTCGGCGGGCAGGTAGCGTTCCAGCGTCCAGAAGTTGCGGCTGCCGCTCTTTTTGATGGCGGAGTTGACCACACCGGGGCCGCAGTTATAGGCGGCAATTACGAGCAGCCAGTCGCCGTACATGCCGAAGAGCTGTGTCAGATAGCGGGCGGCGGCGTGGGTGCTTTTGTAAAAATCGGTGCGCTCATCGGTGGTGCCGGATACGCGGAGGCCCAGGTTACGGGCGGTGGCCGGCATAAACTGCCAGGGACCAACGGCGCCTGCCCAGGAAACGGCGTAATTTTTCAGGGCGGATTCAATGACGGACAGGTACTTCATTTCGATGGGAATGCCGTGTTGGGCCAGCACATCGTTCATGAGGTCGAAGTAAGGTTTGCCCCAATTTTTCATCTTATTGAGGTTGGAGCCGAAACGCTCCATATAATCCTGTACGAAACTGATGGCGAGGGGATTTAACTTGGCTATAGCGAAGCCGGGGGAGGAGGCAGATTTGACGAAGAGGTTCTTAAAACCATCTTTGGGGTCGGCAGGAACAGCACCTTTGATAAGCGTATCAGAGATAGTCAGGCTGTAACCCGTTCGACCAGGCCCCGTGTCTGCTGCGTAATCCTTGAGAAAGAAGCTAACCATGCTAATGGTCAACAATAAAAGTTTTTTCATGCTCTCTTTTTTTAGAAGATTAACCAAATCGCACGGTGGAACCGGTACTCAACTTTATTGTTGCTTATACTAGCATCAATTGATGCGAAAAGCTCAGCAAAGATACGTCATTAAAACGGTTTGACATAGCCTGCAGGCCGTAGGGCAGGCCATTGTTATGACGAAACAGGGGTAAACTGACGGCGGGTACGCCCGTAAGGTTGGCGAAAACGGTAAAAATGTCGCCCATGTACATGGCCACGGGATCCTTTACAGCTTCGCCTGTTTTGAAGGCGGTATGGGGGGAGTTCGGGGCGAGGAGGATATCGAAATCCTTGAAAATCAGATCGGTCTGCTCCTGCAGCAGGCGGCGTACCTGCTGGGCCTTGGTAAAGTAGGCATCATAATATCCGTGGCTGAGTACAAAGGTCCCCAGCATGATGCGGCGCTTTACTTCCTTGCCAAAACCTTCCGACCGGTTTTTTTTATAAAATTCTCTTAAATCTGCCACGGGGGCCTTGGAACTGTAGCCATAACGCACCCCGTCAAAGCGGGAGAGGTTGGAAGAAGCCTCGGCGGTGGTCAGGATATAATAGGTGGGAACGATGTATTCGGTCAGCGAAAAATGCACCGGTGCCACGGTATGTCCCTGTGCTTCCAGGGCTTCCAGTTGGCTTTTCAGCTGGGCCGCGATCTCGGGATCCACCGACGGGTGTTCGAACCATTCGGGGAAATAGGCGATGCGGTATTTTGGGGTCTCTTCTTTCAGGGCGGCGGCGTAGGCGTCTACGGGCTGCTGGGCTACGGTGCTGTCGAAGTTGTCCGGCCCGGATACCACTTCCAGCACGGCGGCCACGTCGGCCACGTTTTCGGCAATAACGCCGATCTGGTCGAAGGAGGAGGCATAGGCGATAAGGCCGTAGCGGGATACCCGGCCGTAGGAGGGCTTGAAGCCCACGGTGCCGCAAAAGTCGGAGGGCAGGCGTACCGAGCCGCCGGTGTCGGTGCCCAGGGAGGCCATGCAGAGACCGGCCTTAACGGCCGCGGCGCTTCCACCCGAGGAGCCGCCCGGCACTACCGACTCATCCACCGGGTTGAGGGTGGGGCCGTAGGCCGAGTTTTCGTTGGTCGAGCCCATGCCGAACTCGTCGCAGTTCTGGCGGCCGATGATGATGGCGCCTTCTGCCAGCAGCCGCTCCACGGCGGTAGCCGAAAACAGGGAGGTAAAGTTTTCCAGTATTTTTGAGGAAGCCGAAACCTTATGGTCCTTGTAGCAGATGAGGTCCTTGATGCCGATGACCACCCCATGGAGTTTTCCTTTCCGGCCGGTAGCGTGCTGGGCGTCCAGCTCCGCAGCGCGCTGCAGGGCTTCTTCACCAAACACCTCCAGGTAGGCATTCAGGTGCCGGCTGCCTTCGATGGCCGCTAAATAATGTTCTACGGTCTGTACACAGCTCAGGCGGCCCTCGTTCAGCTGGGCCTGGTATTGTTCAATGGAAGAAAAGGAAAACAAGGGAATTCGGTCTTAAAGCACACAATAAGGTTAAGAGCCCTGCGCAACGGGGACACCGGCTGGGGAATTCCCGTGGGGAAGGGCAGGGAACGCGGGAAAGGGCGGGCGCGAACGGGGAGGACCGGAAACCGGGCCACCGTTCCCGCCGGCTGCCTTAGGATTGCTGGGTGGTCGAAGAGTTGGAAGTAGAGGACGGACCGGCCGGGCGGTTGGCCGGCTCATTCATGCCTTCTTCAATCTCTCTCCGCACACTGTTTTTGGCATCGTTGAACTCGCGGACGCCACGACCCAGGCCGCGCATCAGTTCAGGAATTTTACGGCCACCAAAAAGCAACAGCACGATAATGAGGATAACGATGATTTCATTAAAACCTAAAGGACCCATAAAACGGTATTAAATTGATTGTAAGTGCAAAAGTATTCCAAAACGGGCAGCGCGCAAGACGGCTGCCCGTTTTTTAGCAATAAAAAAGCGGAAGAAGTCTTCCGCTTTTACTATAAGATGGAGAGGCTTATGCATTTGCCACAATAGCCATTCTTTTTTCTTTGATACGAGCGCTCTTACCGCTGCGCTCACGCTGATAGTACAGCTTGGCGCGGCGAACACGGCCTTTTTTGTGTAATACTACAGACTCGATGTTGGGAGAGTTGAAGGGGAACAGACGTTCAACGCCCACGCCGTCGGAGATTTTCCGAACGGTGAAAGAAGCAGTAGCGCCCTGGCCTTGCATTTTGATGACATCGCCTTTGAACGACTGGATCCGCTCTTTGTTACCTTCGATAATTTTATAGTTTACGGTGATGTTGTCACCAGGATTGAACTTAGGAAGTTCTTTTTTGGCTGTTAGCTGCTCGTGCACATATGCTACCGCGGAGTTCATAACATTTTTATTTAAGGACGGCAAAGGTAAGGGAAAAATTGAAATTATTGTATCGGATAGGAGATTTTTTGTATCGGGCTGCATTTCCCGGCTTATTTATTTCGCTACCGGCTCCGGGTTGTCCTTCAAATTGCGGAGCAGCCAGTCGGTCATGCGGCTCCATAAATGATAGGAGGTATTGCCGCCGGAGATGCTGTGGGTCTTGTTGGGGTAGTAGGCGCTTTCAAAGGGAATGCCCTTCTGCACCATGGCCTCCACCATCAGCACGCTGTTCTGAAAATGCACGTTGTCGTCGCCGGTACCGTGGATGATGAGGAATGGCCCCCGGATCTTGTCCACGTGGTTGATGGGCGAGTTGTTGTCGTAGCCGTCGGGGTTTTCCTGGGGCGTGCGCATGAAGCGCTCGGTGTAGATGTTGTCGTAAAACCGCCAGGAGGTCACCGGCGCCACGGCCACGGCGGCCCTGAATACCCCGGCGCCCTTGCTGATGGCCAGGGAGCTGAGGAAGCCGCCAAAGCTCCAGCCCCAGTGGCCGATGCGGTTCTTGTCCACGTAGGGCAGGGTGCCCAGGTAGCCGGCCGCATCGATCTGGTCTTCCACTTCCAGCTTGCCCAGCTGCAGGTAGGTCTTCTTTTTGAACTCCTCGCCGCGGAAGCCCGTGCCGGTATTGTCCACGCTCACCACGATAAAGCCCTTTTGGGCCATCAGCTGGTGCCAGTAGGAGGCCGCGCCGAAGCGGTTGGCCACCTGCTGCGAGCCGGGACCGCCGTAATTGCAGAACAGCACCGGGTACTTCTGGGCGGGGTTGAAGGAGGGCGGCTTCAGCATCCAGGCGTTGAGGCTGTCGCCCCTGGAGGTGGGCACCTTCAGGAATTCGGCCGTGCCCAGGTCGTACCGGGCCAGGGTGGCCTTCAGGCGGCTGTTGTCGTTGACCACCCGGCCGCCGGTAGCGGCGAGGCCGTTGCGGCCTTTGGCCACCGTGTACAGCGTCACCACCTGCGGCGTATTGATAGTGGAGTAATAGTCGTAGAACTGCGAAAAGCTTCCATTCAGCTCCACGCGGTGCCAGCCGCTGCCGGTGGTGAGCGGACGGGTGGTTTTGCCCGAAAGGTCGCTGACAAAGAGATTGCGGTCCATGGGGGTGGGGTAGGCTAGGGTATAATATACCAGGCCATTGGCCTCGTCCACGCCGTTGACCTCCGCGATATCGTATTTCATCTTCGAGAGCAGCAGCTTCTTCTTGCCGTCCAGGCTGTAGTGGTAGAGCTGGGTGTTGCCGCCCATTTCGCTGGTAAACAGGAAGCCCTTGCCGCTTTTCAGGAACCACCAGTTGTCGTTGATCTCCACGTAATATTTATTGCGTTCCTCGTAAAAGGGGCGGGTGCTGCCGGTGGCGGCATCGGTTAGCAGCAGTTTGAGGTGGTTCTGGTGGCGGTTCATCCAGAACACCACCAGCTGGCTGTCGTCCCGGGTCCACTTGATGCGGGGAATATATACGTCGCCGCCTTCGTACTGGGCCTTTGCCTTGCCGCTGGTGGCCAGGTTATAAATATAGATGTCCACCTTCGAGTTGTCCTCGCCGGCCTTGGGGTATTTGTAGCGGTAGTCAGTATTGTAGCGGCTGTTGTACAGCGTCAGGTTGTATTCCTTCACGGCGCTTTCGTCAAAGCGGTAGTAGGCCAGGTGGGTACCGGCGGGGCTCCATTCGAAGGCGCGGGTAAATTCAAATTCTTCCTCGTACACCCAGTCGCAGTTGCCGTTGATGACGACGTTCCATTTGCCGTCGGTGGTGACGGGGGTGGTTTTACCCGCGCTTATATCATAGATATACAGGTTGTTTTCAAATACGTAGGCCACCTTGCTGCCGTCGGGGGAGAAGGTGGGGTGAAGCACCTTGCCCTCGCGGAGGCGGACCGTTTTTTTCGTGGCCACGTCGTACACCCAGGCGTTGGACCAGCTGGAGCGCCGGTAGATGGGTTCGCGGCCGTCGAAGAACAGCAGGCGCTTGCCGTCGGGGCTGCGCTCGAAATCATCGGTGGCCAGCTGTTCGCCTTTTTCGTTGCGTACGTCGGCCGGGTTGAAGAGGCTGTCGGGGCTTTGGGTGTCGAATCCGCCGAAGAACTCGGGGCGGAACGTTCCTTTTTTGTAAATGTCTTCCAGGGTAATCTGCTTTTTTTGCGCCAGGGTAGCCAGGGGCAGGAAAAGCAGGCATATCCAGAGTAGTCGCATGGAGAGGGTTTTGGTAAAAGTTGCTAAAGTAGTAAAGTACGCACTTTGTTCTACTCCAGTAACTTTTTCATGAGCTCCTGCAGGTGGTCGTAGGGGCAGAAGCCGGTGGTGATCAGCGACGGCCGGTCGTGCCGCCGGAAAACCAGGGTAGGGAAGCGGTTGATGCCGCGGTACTGCACTTCCTGGAGGTCGCGGCGGAAGGCTTCCAGGGCGCTGTCGCCCACCAGGTCGGCCGAGAAGCGCGCTGCGTCCAGGCTTCCCCGTTCCTGCGCGGCCATTTCCGCGGCCAGCTCCACCAGCACGCTTTGCAGGGCGATGTTGCGGCCCTGCACCATCACGGCTTCCCGCATCCGCCACAGGTAGCTTTCTGCCGCGGCCGGGCCCTGGGCTTCGGCGCATTTGAAGGCAATGCAGGGCAGGTAGGAAGAAGCCGGCGGGTTTTCGATCCAGATGCGGGTGTTGATGGGGACGCCGGTTGTATGCGCCGCCTCCATCCACACCGGTCCCATCTGGGCCGGGCGGCTGACGGAGGTCACGGAATCGCTGTAATTGTTCCAGCTGGGGATAAGGCCGCCCATGCAGTAGCGGTAGCGGAAGGTGCCGCCATAGTCGTGCCGCAGGCGCTGCCAATGGGGCTCAAACGCCCAGCTCCAGCAGCAAAGCGGGTCGGTGTAATACACGATTTCCACCGCTTCCGCCCCGCTGCCGGCAGCCTGTGCGCTTGTAGGTTGTGCTCCGGTGAAAGAGGATTCCATAGAATTAAAGGGGCTTGGTATCGTTGTCGGTTAAGGTGGTGTTCCATTGCTGCGGTCCGGGAGGGGCGGCGGCATTGACCTCACTGCTCCGCAATTCGCTCATTTCCTTATTGAGCTTTTGCACTTTCTTTTCGGTGCGGTCGGTGCCTTCGCTTTCCTGGTCGAGCAGGGCATTGGTTTGGATCACGTGTTTGATGGGGTCTTCGATAAACTGCCAGGTTTCGCCCAGGTGGGAGCTTTGTCCCTGGTTCCAGGGGCCGCGGAAGTCGTTGCCGCTGCTCATGTTGAAGTACAGGTTGCTGTACCGCGGATCGCTTTGCAGGATGCCCGGCGGGAAGTTGGGCTGGATGGTGTCCAGCGCCGCCTGGAACATCTGGTAGTGGGCCACCTCACGGGTCATCAGGAAGCGCAGCGTATCCTTCACATAGGGGTCGTCGGTAAACTGCAGCAGGTATTCGTACACCATCTTGGCCCGCGATTCGGCGGCGATATCGGAGCGCAGGTCCGCGGTCAGCTCACCGTTGGCGTCGCCGTTGATGTAGGCAGCGGTCCAGGGAACGCCCTGGCTGTTGGTCAGCGGAGGGGTGCCGGCGCTCGATACCAGCAGCTGGGGCGCCATCATGGCCTGGTGAATAATCTGCTCCTTGGCCGCCTTGCCGTCGAGCAGCTTCATGATCTCGGAATTTTCGGCCGCATTCTTCAGGTCGCCGTTAACGCCCGTCAGCAGCATCTGGATGGTCGCGCCCACGATCTCCAGGTGGCTGAATTCCTCGGTGGCGATATCCATCAGCAGGTCGTATTTGTCCGGGTAGGGATTTTTGGCGCCAAAAGCCTGCATAAAATACCTCAGGGCGGCGGCCAGTTCCCCGTTGGCTCCTCCAAACTGCTCCAGCAGCAACGTGGCAAAGGCCGGGTCGGGCCGGGAGACCTTTGCATTGAACTGCAAATCTTTAACATGATAAAACATAGTGCACTGTTTTATGAGTGAAAAATGTCTATAGTGTAAGAAAAACATGCCAAAGGTTTCCACAAACAAAAAGCACTGCCGGGGGCAGTGCTCTGAAAAATGAAGAGGGTATAACTTACCGGGCTTCGGCCATATCGGGGATGGCTTCCACTTTGTAGGCGCCGGCATCCAGTTTTTGCTTTGTTTCGCTGAACGCTTTCAGGGTTTGTTCGATGTCGGCGTCGGTATGGGCGGCGGTAGGGATGAGGCGGTAGATGATGTGGCCTTTCGGGATCACCGGGTACACCACGATGGAGCAGAACACGCCGTAGTTTTCGCGCAGGTCCATCACCATGGCGGTGGCTTCTTCCACGCCGCCTTTCATGTACACGGGGGTCACCATGGTATCGGTATTGCCGATATCGAAGCCGCGGTCCTTGAGGCCTTGTTGCAGCTTCAGGGCGTTGTCCCACAGCTTCTGGCGCAGTTCGGGCATGTTGCGCAGCATTTCCAGGCGCTTCAGGTTGCCGAGCACGTAGGGCATGGGCAGGCTCTTGGCGAAGATCTGGCTGCGGATGTTGTAGCGGATGTAGTCGATAACGGTGCGGTCGCCGGCGATGAAGGCGCCGATGGAGGCCATGGATTTGGCGAAGGTGGAGAAGTAGAGGTCCACTTTGTCCTGTACGCCCTGGGCTTCGCCGGCACCGGCGCCGGTTTGGCCGAGGGTACCGAAGCCGTGGGCGTCGTCTACCAGCAGGCGGAAGTCGTATTTATCCTTTAAAGCGGCTATTTCTTTCAGTTTTCCCTGGTCGCCGGCCATGCCGAACACCCCTTCGGTGATCACCAGGATACCGCCGGCGCCTTGTTTTTCGATCAGGGCGGTGGCGCGCTGCAGCTGCTTTTCGCAGTCTTCGAGGTCGTTGTGCTTGTACACGTAGCGGTGGCCGGCATGCAGGCGCAGGCCGTCGATGATGCAGGCGTGGTTTTCGGCGTCGTAAACGATCACGTCGTGGCGGCTGCACAATACGTCGATGATGCTGACCATGCCCTGGTAGCCGTAGTTCAGCAGGGCGGCGTCTTCCTTGCCGACGAAGGCGGCCAGTTCTTCTTCCAGTTGCTCGTGGTAATTACTGTTGCCGCTCATCATGCGGGCGCCCATGGGGTAGGCCAGTCCGAAGCGCTGGGCGGCTTCGCCGTCCACCTGGCGGATGTCGGGGTGATTGGCCAGGCCCAGGTAGTTGTTCAGGCTCCAGACGATCACGTCCCGGCCCCGGAATTTCATGTTGCTGCCGATCTCACCTTCCAGCTTGGGGAAGGCAAAGTAACCGTGGGCTCTTTCGCGGTGCTGGCCGATGGGGCCGTAATTTTTGACGAGTCTCTCGAAAATATCTGCCATAATGATTTGTTTACGAAGTTGTATATACGCGCTTAATATAGCAGAAAAAAAGATACTGATATTCCTTTAGCTCAATTCTTCCGCTTTTTAAAATTGCGGCAAAAATAGGAACTTCCCTCCAACTCGTAAACTCGTAAACGGGTAAACTCCTAAACTGGAAGTTAATGGTGCAACACCTCCAGGGCCAGCTTCCACCCGTCTTTTTCATACCGCCAGATGTGGAGGAAGACGTCGCGGCGGCCATTGAGGTTGGTGGTGCCGTAGACGTAGCCCAGGTCGCCGCTGGGGGCGATGCCCGAGTCCGATACCTTGAACTGGATGCCGGTGGGAATGGTTTCGATCACCAGCTGGCGGTCGCGGTCGCTGAAGGCCGGCAGGTGGCCGTTGCGGTTGATGATGCTGTTTTCCGAGAGGAACTGGCTGTGGGCCGCTTTGGCATCGCGGGCACTGGCGCTGATGAATTCATTTTCCACCTGCAGCAGGGAGGCCTGGTCGCTGCCCTTCTTTTTCTTTTTAAAGCTGATCTCCTCCACGTCGCGGGTATGGTTCACTTTGTGGTAGTCGTTGCCGATATCCAGTAAAAACTTCCACTGCCCGTCGACATAGTGCCAGATGGTGGTGTACTGGCCGCGGCCGGTGATGGTGTCCTCCCGGCTGGCCTGGAAGGTCCAGGGGCCGGTGGTATAGCCGAAGGTGCCCGAGGAAGCGACTTCGGCAAACTGGGGCTGCCATTTCAGGATCACCTTGTCCTCGGTGCGGGAGGTCCAGAGGGCATGGCTCTTCACTACCTGCCCCTGCTCAAATTCGATGGCTTCCTTGTCCATGTACAGCAGGAAGGCCTGCTTGACGCTGTTGATGGCAGCGGCCGCAGCAAAGTTGCGTTCCGTTTCGATCATGCCTTTGAGGTTTTTCTGGGCGAGGGCGCCCTGGAAGGCGCACAGGAGCAAAATAAACAGGTAGAAAATAGCTTTCATGGTGCCTAGTTTTAAGTGAAGAGATATCCTTTTAAAGTTAATCAATGTATTCGGGCCTTTCAAGATTCGCGTTAATTTTACTTCTCAAATTTTCTTAATGAAAAAGCTCCTCTTTTCTCTGCTGTTTTTCGCTTTTATTGGGGCCAATGCCCAGAGCCTTTCGCGGCCAAAACTGGTCGTGGGCATCGTTGTAGACCAGATGCGGTGGGACTTCCTGTACCGCTATTATGACCGTTATGGAAAAGACGGCTTTAAGCGCCTGCTGAACCGGGGCTTCAGTTGCGAAAACACCTTTATCCCCTACACCCCAACGGTAACGGCGGTCGGGCATTCCAGCGTTTATACCGGCAGCGTGCCTTCGCTGCACGGCATCATGGCCAACAACTGGTACGACCGGCAGCTCAAAAAGTCGGTCTACTGCACCGACGACACTACGGTACGGGGCGTGGGCACCACCTCTTCGGCGGGACGGATGTCGCCGCGCAGGCTCTGGGCCACCACCATCACCGATGAACTGCGCATGGCCACCAACTTTACCAACAAAACCATTGCCGTGGCCCTGAAGGACCGCGGTTGCATCCTGCCGGGCGGCCATACCGCCAACGCGGCCTACTGGTTCGACCAGGACCAAGGCAACTTTATCACCAGTACCTACTACCTCGATACCCTGCCTGCCTGGGTGCGGCAGTTCAACGACCGCAAGCTGCCCGATACCTACCTGAGCCAGAACTGGAACCTGCTGTACCCGGCTAATACCTATACCCAAAGCACCCCCGACGACCGGCCGTACGAAGGCAAGGTGCCGGATGGCAAAGGTTCTTTTCCGCACCTCACCAGCCAGGTGACACACGACAAATACGAGGCCTTCTGGTTCTCGCCTTTTGGCAATACCGTTACCCTGGAAATGGCCAAGGCCGCTGTTGAAGGCGAGCAGCTGGGCAAAGGAAAAGCTACCGACTTCCTGGCCGTGAGCATTTCCTCTACCGATGCGCTGGGCCACCAGTACGGCCCCAACTCCGTTGAGCTGGAAGACACCTACCTGCGGCTTGATAAAGACCTGGGCGCCTTCCTGAAATTTTTGGACGATAAAGTGGGCAAGGGCGACTACCTGCTGTTCCTGACGGCCGACCATGCCGTGGCACACGTGCCCGCCTGGAGCCAGGAGCACAAGATCCCCGCCGGCGGCACTTCCGCCGCCAACGTGCGGCAGCAGCTCAACGACGCCCTCCGCCAGCGCTACAACCAGGCAAATCTTATCGAAGTGGTAAGCGGCAGCCAGGTATACCTGAACGACAGTGTGCTGCAACAATCCGGCCTCGACCGTCGCGAGGTGAAACGGCAGGTAATACAGGCCCTGCTGCGCATTCCTGCCGTCTCCAAGGCCGTGGACCTGGAGGACCTGCCCTCCGCGGGCCTGCCTGAAAAGGTGAGGCTGATGCTGACCAACGGCTACAACCAGAAACTGAGCGGAGACATCCAGTTCGTCAACAAGCCGCAGTGGTTTGAGGTAGGCGTTACCGGTACCGGCCACGGCGCCTGGAACCCCTACGATTCCCATATTCCCCTGGTATGGTATGGCTGGAACATCCGCCAAGGCAAAACCAACCGCGAAACCTATATGACCGATATCGCCGCCACCCTGGCCGCCCTGCTCCGCATTCAAATGCCCAACGCGTGCATCGGGACCGTTATAGAGGAAGTTAGTCGATAAGCGTAGTTTACAAGTTTACGGGTTTACGGGTTTACGAGTTCCTGACGGGCGCCAGCAACTCGTAAACTTGTAAACTAGTAAACTATCCCCTGCACGAACCTTGCATTTGAAAGGGCTGCGGCGGAGGCTGTATTGTTGAAGTAGAGGAAGGTGCGGGTAGCTTCGCTTTGGGAGGCGGCCTGTTCCACCCTGGTTTTCAGGTAGGCATCGCCGTAAGAAGAATGATAGAGGCGGGGAACGCCGTGGAAGCGGTAGTAGAGCAGGGGAGCGGTGGCCATGACCTCGTCGGGCAGGCCGGGAAAGGAGACACCGCAGAAGGCAATGCCCCGGCGCTGCAGTTCCTGCTGTACTTCGGGGCGCCACCAGCTGATATGGCGGAACTCGATGACGTTGGCAAAAGAGGCATGGAGCTGGGAGGTGATGGTGTCGAGCAGGGCAGGCGCATACGCCATCTGCGGCGGCAGCTGGAACAGTACCGGTCCGAGCTTTTCTTTCAGGCCGTCCTGCAGCAGGAGGTAAAATTCATGGAGCGTTTCCTCCGTATTTTCGAATTGATGCTGGTGCGTAATGAGGCGGGGCACCTTAACCGAAAAAATAAAAGGGGCGGGGGATTTCTCATACCAGCCTTGAAGGGTCTTCAGCTGGGGGAAACGGTAAAAGGTATTGTTGATCTCCAGCGTATTGAAATGATTGCAGTAGTATTCAAACCAGCGGGCCGCAGGCAATCCTTTCGGGTAAAAGAGTTCCTTCCACTCTTTGTAGTAAAAGCCGGAGCAGCCGATATACCACTCCATAGGATTAAAGTTTACAAGTTTACGAGTTGGAAGTTCGGTCCCTCCTAATTCCCTATGAACAAATTAACCAATTCCCTACTTGTGGGGCAGCCACAGCTTGGCGATGGAGCTGGTAAGGTCCACCAGTTTGTTGAAGGTGTCGGGTTTGGTGACAAAGCAGTTGGCGCCCAGGCCGTAAGACATTTCCCGGTCCCTGTCGGAGGAGGAGGTGGTGAAGATCACCGTAGGGATGTGGTGGAACTGTTCGCTGCTTTTGATCTCCCGGAGGGCTTCCCTTCCGTCTTTGCCCGGCATGTTCAGGTCGAGCAGGATCAGGGCGGGGTATTCTTTTTCCTGGCAGTTGTCCAGGTATTCGATCAGCTTATCGCCATTCTCTATGAAGATGTATTCGTTCTGCCCGTTGCTGTTGCTCAGGAAGGCATCCCGAATGATCTCCCGGTCGTCCGCATCATCGTCTACGATCAATATATTGTGTTTGTGTTTCATTATTCTGGCAATATTATGGTAAAAGTGGCACCTTCGCCGGGTACACCGGTGGCATAAATAAGGCCACCGTGGTGTTCCACGATTTTTTTGCAAATGGCCAGGCCAATTCCCGATCCTTCGTATTCCGAGCGACCATGCAAGCGCTGAAAGATAGCAAATATTTTTCCGGCAAACTCATTTTCAAAACCAATGCCATTGTCTTTAATTTCGATCCTTAAATAATTCCCCGTACCGCCGGGTTCCCCGGCTTCCTCCCCGTTGACATAACTGTGGCGGATCGTAATGCGGGGCTGTTCGTCTTCTTTGGCGAATTTCAGGGAGTTGCTCAGTAAATTCTGGAACAGCTGGCGGAACTGCGACGGGATGATCTGGGCCACCGGCAGTCCGTCCGATTCGATCAGGGCGTTTTTCTGTTCGATCTTGAACTCGAGGGTCTGCAGCACTTCCTCCAGCACCTGCTGCAGGCTGTAAGGCTCATACGATTTATCGCCCGAGATCAGCGAAATAGACAGCAGGTCGCTGATCATGGTCTGCATGCGCTGCGAGGCATCGACGATCTTTTTCAGATAAATCTTTCCTTCGGGACTTAGCTTATCCATCTGCGTGGCCACCAGCCGGTCGCCGAAGGTGGAGATCTTGCGCAGGGGTTCTTTCAGGTCGTGGCTGGCCACGTAGGCAAACTCCTCGAGGCTGGCATTGGATTGTTCCAGCTTAAAGGAGTTCTGCAGCAGGGTGCGTTCCATGTCCTTGCGCTTGGTGATGTCCAGGGCGGCGCCCACGATCTGGGCCACCGAGCCGTTCTCGCGGGTCTTGAAGACCACTTCCCGCACCAGGAACCATTGCCAGTCGCCCTCTTTGGTTTTCAGGCGGCATTCGTACTGCAGCATCAGGTCGTTTTCCACGATCCGCTTTCGGCTGCGTTTCCGTTCCGGCAGCAGGTTCAGGTCGTCGGGATGGTACAGCTGTTCGGTTACCTGGCTGCCCATTTCCAACACATCTTCGGGCGTGTAGCCCAGCACGAAGAAAATCTCGCGGTTTACATACACCATCGAGGACTTTTCCACATCGTACAGGTACAGGATGGTGGGGGAGGCATCGGCAATGTGCCGGATGAAGTGCTGCTGTTCGGCCAGTTCGGCTTCCACTTCCTTCTGGGCCGTCACGTCCAGGGAAATGTTGAGCAGCAGCTCCACGGCTCCTTCGGCAGTGCGGTCGAAGACGGTGGTATAAGTGGTAAACCAGCGCCACTGGCCGTTTTTGTGCCGGATGCGGTAGGTGTGCTCGTACACGGGGGGCGTGTCCTGGCCGTTGTTGTCGGCCAGTTCCTGGATGGTTTCCAGAAACGCCTTCCGGTCGGGCACATCGGCCGGGTCGATGAGGCGGTCAATAAAGCCGATTCCTTCCTGCAGGGCGTCGGCGGGTTCGTAGCCCAGGAGCTTTTTGATGCCTTCGTTGACAAAGAGGTGCTTGCCCGTATGCGGGTTGTACAGGGCGATCATGGAGGGGGCGGTATTGGCGATCTTTTCGATCAGCTTCTGGCTTTCCTGCAGCCTCGTTTCGGCTTCTTTCTTTTCGGTGATGTCTTGCACGAAGCCGAAGAGGCCGCAGGTTTTTCCCTCGGCATCGATCTGCACCTCGGTATGAACCACCAGGTTTTTGAGCGCCCCGTTGCGGGCGATGATGCGGTATTCCAGCTGGAAGGGCTGTTGGTGGCGGATGGCGTTTTCAAAATGCTCTTCGTACATCCGGCGGTCGCCGGGGTGCACGAAGGCGATGAACTGGTCAAAGGGCAGGGGCTCGGGCTGCACCCCGATGCCCAGGATGCGGTAGAGCTCGTCGGACCAGTGGAGCTTGCCGGTACGCAGGTTTTGCGACCAGCTGCCCAGGTGGGCCAGCGCTTCGGTCTGCTGATACAGCTCTTCCGACTTTTTCAACTTGTCCATCAGCTCGCGCTGTTCGGTCACGTCCTGCACCGTACCCACGATGCGGATGAGGGTGCCCTGGGAATTGGTGACGCCGTTGCCTTTCAGCAATACGGTTTTCTGGAGGCCCTGGGGCAGGCGGATGCGGTGGTAGAGGTTCAGGGGTGCTTGCCGGTGGATGGCTTTTTTCACGGCCTTCAGCACCCGGGGCCGGTCCTCGGGATGGATCAGCGGCAAAAAGGTTTCGGTCGGGGCTTCGCCGGCGGTGGGCGGCAGCCCGAATATTTGGAAGGCTTCTTCCGACCCGTAGGTTTTGTTTTCCCTTATCTCGTAGCGCCAGCTACCGATATGGGCCAGGGCCTGGGCCTGTTTGTAGAGGATCTCGCTTTGTTCGAGCTGCTGCAGCAGGGCCTGCCGTTCGGTCACGTCCTGCAGGGTGCCGATGTAGCGGACCACCTTTCCCTGGTCGTTGCGTTCGGCCTCGCCCCGGGAATGCAGGGTTTTGTTGGTGCCGTCCGGCAGTTGAATGCGGAAGTGCATGTCCACGGTTTCGCCCGTTTCCAGGGCGTGGGCCATGGTGCGGTGGATCAGTTCGTTGTCATCGGGGTGGCGGTACCTGCGGAACAGGTCCATATCGTATTTCGCCTGGGGCTCCATGTTGAAGATGCGGGCCACCTCGGCTGTACAGGCAATTTCGTTTTTCTCGACGTCGTAAATATAATGGCCCAGGTGGCTGATGGCCTGTGCCTGTTCGTACAGCTTGTTGGTTTCGGTCAGTTGGCGCAGGATGCGGTGCCGCTCGGTCACGTCCATGACGGTGCCGCTCATGCCGGCAGGCTGCCCGTTTTCGTAATAGATGACCCCGCGGCAGGAAATGACCTTTTCGCCGGAGGCAGCCAGGTATCGGTATTCCTCGTCCAGCTGGCCGGACTGCGCCTTTGCCCGTGCTACGGCTTCTTCCAGCCGGGCCCGATCGGCGGGGTGCACTCTTTCCCAGAAGCTGTCGTGTTCGTTTTCCGATGCTTCCAGGATCTTTTGGCTCTGGGGCGAGAGGTAGGACTGGGAGTTGTTGAAGTGCCAGCGGTAGCTGCCGGTCTGGGCTATTTCCTGGGCTTCCAGCAGTTGGCGCTGGCTTTCTTCCAGCTGCTGGCGGGCGGCTTTTTCTTCCTGGATATCCAGCAGGAAGGCGATGATATCCAGGGCGTGGCCCTCTTCGTCGCGGTTGAAGACCGTGAAGTACGAGCGGGTCCAGCGGTAGCGGCCTTCCTTGTTTTTCAGGCGGTTTTCCAGGGTGCGGGTTTCCCCGTCGCGGGCGGTGGCCATATCGTTCAGGGAGGCCCGGGCCTGTTCGCGGTCGTCGGGATGCAGAAAGGCCAGGGGAAGGGGCGGGCCGGCGGCCGGTTTGGCCGGCAGGGGGCCGAAGAATTCCTTTCCTTTATTATTGAGGTAATGCACCTGGTCGTCCTGCAGCGAATAAATAAAGATGATCACCGGCGAGTTGTCGGCGATTTTGCGGGTAGCGCTTTCTTCCTTTTGCACCCGGCTTTTCAGCAGGCGGAGAGAGGCATTGAAGGATTCGGTTTCGAGGCTGGCGAGGTACAGGTCGATCTCTTTGGCCGTTTCCACCGCCTGCCGCACGTCGGCCGTGAAGCCGGGCAAAAAGTCCAGCAGGGTTTTTTTACGCGACAGGGAAAAAAGGGTGACGTCCTCGGCTTTAATATCTTCCTGGGAAACCATCAGGAGCAGCTGCCCGGCAGACTTATATTCCTCGCGTACGATATGAATGAGTTCGCCGGCCTTGTTTTCCGACAGGTATTTCAGGAAACGGGTGTTGATCTGAAGGGATTTTGCTTCCAGCTCTTCCGGGCTCAGGTGGGTAAACAGCTTCAAGACCGGGGCGTCCAGGTCGACCAGGCATTGCAGTTGGGCACGGGAAAATTCCTCCAGCCGCTCGCTGAGAAGGTGGGCGGCAAAGGACGGCAGATAAGCAAAGTTGTTTACGTTCAGACTGTTTTTGCTAGTTGACAACACAGGCTATGAGTATTAATAATCGAACGAACAATCCAAGAAATATTCCGGAACCCACTTCTCCGAATGATAAAATTACACGCAAATTCCAATTATTAATAATGGATTTAGCAACTGCCGGAAGGGGTTGGTTGCCAGCGCTCTTCCGTAACAAAAACAGAGCCCGCTGCGGCGGGCTTGGTTTCGGGCGGGGTGCAGGGGCGGCACAGGAGTTATCCTTCCCGGTTGGGGCCGGAATAAGGGTCTTCCTCCTGCGCCTCGTGGCGGTCGCCACCCAGGCTGTAGTAGTTGTTTTCCTCGTCTTCCTCTCCCAGCGATTCGTTTTCGTCATCCAGCTCGCTGCCGGGGATATCCAGGTCGGTATTGAGGTCTTCGCTGGCCAGGTTCTGGGGGGTGCCGATGGCGTCGTTGGTGGCATTGAGCACGGCCAGGTCGTCATCGTCCACATCGGCTTCGGTGCCGGCGCGGAGGCCCAGTCCGCCGTCATCGGCGGGCCCTTCATCGGGGCTTTCGCGGTTCTGCCCGGCGGGGAAGCGCTGCCCTACGCCGCTGGCATTCCGCGAGTTGGGAAGATTCTCTACATCTATGTCTTCGCGGGTATAGTCGTTTCGATGGTCCATGATGTCTTCCCGCGCCGGGTAGTGCGGGTAGCCGGGGAAATCCTGGTCGGTTCGGGGGTCTTTGGAGTTCTCTACCTCACGTTTGCTGTCCATGGCCTTGGAGGCGTCCTGTTCCGGGTTCCGGCTGCGGTTTTTATCCTGTTTCATTTTCATCGGTTTATCCATAGTATAATAAAATGTTGTGCCGATTGAAAAAACCAGGAGGATTTCGGATGCCGGATGGCGGATTTCGGATCCCCTTGATAGTTTACGGGTGCTTTTCAAAATGGAAATCTCCTGAAGGTGAAACAAAAATGCCCCCGGACTCCGGAGGCATTTTGTTCTATAAAACTTTATCGACTTTCTAGGGGATCCGAAATCCCAAATCCGAAATCATTTGAGGTAGGCCGAGTACATCCACACCAGCTTTTCCTTTTCGCGGATGTAGTCGCTCATGAGGGCGTTGGTGCCTTCGTCGCCGGCATCGCCGGACAGCGCCAGGATCTCGCGTTCGAGCTGCAGCAGGGTTTGAAAGGCCTGCACGATGTTGCCGACCGCCTGCTTGCCTTCCGACACGTTGGTGGCTTCGGGTATGGTCGCCTCCTTAAGATAGGCCGAGAAGCTGTGCGTGGGGGTAAAGCCCAGGGTGAGGATGCGTTCGGCGATCTCGTCCACCTTGACCAGCAGATCGGTATACAGCTCTTCGAACTTCGCATGCAGCTCAAAGAATTTTTCGCCGGTAATGTTCCAGTGGAACCCGCGGGCATTGATGTAAAACAGCTGGTAATTCGCCAGGAGGAGGTTCAGTTTGCCTGCCAGTTGCTTTGCCTGTTCGCTGTCCAGTCCAATTTGATTTTTCTGATCCATAGTATCTTTTTTTAAGTTCCTGAGTTCCTGAGTTGAGTTTACGGGTTTATGCGTTGGGCTGTCGTCCAATTCCCAATTAACCAATTCCATGCCCCCTCTAGGGAAATATTCCCAGCTCCGCATAGGTGTTGGCTACTTTATTAATGGCCACGACGAAGGCGGCGGTGCGCATGTCGGGGATGTCGGGACTATGCTGCCAGATATTGACGATCTCGTGGGTGGCGGCGATCATGGTTTCTTCCAGGCCGCTGTACACCAGGTCCACCTCGTCGGCGCCGTGCAGGATAAACTGCCGTTCGCGGTCCACCACGTGCTTGCCGGTCAGCTCTTCCATCTGGCCCAGGATATGGGCGTTCATGCTTTCGGTAAACCGCTTTTCCAGGCGGCCGTAGCGCACGTGGCTGAGGTTTTTGAGCCACTCGAAATACGAAACCGTCACTCCGCCGGCATTCAGGTACATGTCGGGCACCACCAGCACGCCCTTGCGGATGAACACTTCGTCGGCTTCGGGGGTGAGGGGGCCGTTGGCGGCTTCGCCGATGATCTTTGCCCGGACGCGGGGGGCGTTGTCGCCGTTGATGACGTTTTCCAGGGCGGCGGGGATCAGGATGTCGCAGTCGTATTCCAGGGCGTCGGTATTCTTGTCGAAGTTGGTAGCGCCGGGGAAGTTCAGGATGGAGCCGGTGGATTTGCGGTGGTCGAACACGGCGGTGACGTCCAGGCCGGCATCGGACCAGATGGCGCCTTCGAATTCGGCCAGGGCGATGATGCGGGCGCCCGCATTCTGAAAGTATTTGGCGGCATGGTACCCCACGTTGCCGAGGCCTTGAACGATCACCCGTTTGCCCTGGACGCCGGGAGTAAGGCCCAGGCGCTCCATTACCTGGGGCATGTTGCAGACCTCGCGGATGCCGTAAAAAACGCCCAGGCCGGTGGCTTCGCGGCGGCCGCGGACGCCGCCCTGGGTGACGGGCTTGCCGGTAACGCAGCCGGCGGCGTCGATCTCGCCGGGGCGCAGGCTTTGGTAGGTGTCCACGATCCAGGCCATTTCGCGCTCGCCGGTGCCGTAGTCGGGAGCGGGCACGTCGGTGCCGGGGCCGATAAAGTTCTTTTTGATCAGCTCGGAAGTGTAGCGGCGGGTGATCTTTTCCAGCTCGTAGGGGGAGTATTGTTTCGGGTTGATCTTGATGCCGCCCTTGGCGCCCCCAAAGGGCACGTTGACGATGGCGCACTTGTAGGTCATCAGGGCGGCCAGGGCCATCACCTCGTCCTGGTTTACCTCGGCGGCAAACCGGATCCCGCCCTTACAGGGCGTTTTGTGCTGCGAGTGCTGCACCCGGTAGGCTTCGATCACTTCGATGTGCCCGTCGTCCATGCGCACGGGAAACTTCATCTGGTAGACGGCATTGCAGGCTTTGATCTGTTCGAGGATGCCGGGGTCCCAGGTGGTAAACCGGGCCGCTTTGTCAAAGCTTTTGTTCACGCTCTCGAAAAAACTGTACTCTGTATTTTCTATCATGGGCTATCGATTTACCTGTTCGGATGCAACCCTTTTCACGAAGACAGAACGTACCGGATACCTTTTCCTTACCCTTCTTATTCGGACACCTCTTTCTCCAGCCGCGTGATCTTCCGGTCGAGGCGGATAAGATAAAAAATTATGCCTGCAAAAATGGTAAGGATCACGGCGATGACGACAAAAATTTTCCCGCTGCTGCGCATGCTGTCGGCCATGTCGACGGCGCCCTGGGCAGAGTCCTGGGCAAAGGCAAAAAACTGGATCAGAAGGAGTACGGTAACAACAAGGAGTTTGCGGGTCATGAATGTATTAGTTTTTTTTCTTTGATGAGGCTCATCCTGACTTTCAGGCTCACGATCCAAACGCCCAGCAGCGTCCAGCCGATCACGGCGGGGTAAAATACCAGCCGCATGCGGGCGTCGATATCGCGGGGGTTGAGGGCCGGGTTACCCTGGCCGCCGGGATGCAGGCTTTCCATCAGTCGCGGAAGTATCCAGATCGAGGGAAATAAAAAGGCGAATGCAAAAATATTATACACGGCGCTGATGCGGGCCCGCTTATCCTCGTCGGTAATGGAGCCGCGCAGTACGAAATAGGCAAAATAGATCAGCAGGGCAATAGCAGCGCCGATCAGCTTGGGTTCCTTGGCAATGGCACCAAAGGAGGCCGTGGCGGGGTTATTGGGATCGGCCCAGGTAAAGGACATCCAGATGGCGCCGGTGGCATAGCCCAGGAGGCCGAACACGCAGCCCACCGCCGCGTATTCCTTGGAGCGGATGTCGTTGTGAATGGAGCCGGTGCTCAGGTATTTCACGGCCTGCACCACCGAAACCGTAAACAGGATCATCATGCTGAACCACATGGAAACGTGGAAGTACAGGTTGCGAATCGTTTCGTTGAGGATATTCAGCCGCGGTACCTCGAAGACCCCCATATTAAAGACATTCAGTCCGGCGATCAGGGTGTACACCAGCAGCACCACGGACACTATTTTCCACCACTTTTTTTTCATAAAGAATCACGCCACTGTAAGCACAGTGCTTTTTAAGAATGGCAAAAGTAAGCCAAAAGAAGGAAGTAAGCGGGAGGGGGAATTGGTTAATTGGTTAATTGGGAATTAGGCGGGGTCGCTGTATATAAGAAACCTGGCAGGTTTTTAAAACCTGCCAGGCTTGCGGTAGCCGAAGGAACTCTGGAACTCGTAGCGCTAGTCTTTCCAAAGAAACGGAAACAGGATCACCGACAGGACGATGATCAGCAGGTTCATCACCAGCAGCAGCAGCACGGTACCGGTGGTGTCGGCGGGCATTTCGGAGAAAACGGTGTTGGACACTTTCATCAGCATCAGCAGCTGGGGAATGATCAGCGGGAAGCCCAGGATAGGCATGATGGCGGCATTCTGCTGCGCCCGGGCGGCGATGGCGGCCAGGAAGGTAAAGACCAGGCTCAGGCCCCAGCCCCCCAGGAACACCAGCCCGATGAAGGGCAGGAGCTTTTCCACCGGGTTGCCCATGAACAGGCTGAAAAGCACCAGGCTGAGGGTGCTCATGACCAGCATCAGCAGCGAGTTGAACAGCAGCTTCGCCAGCACAAAATGCTGGGGCGAGGCGATGGAGTGGTAGTACAGCATGCGGCCCCGGCTTTCCTGCAAAAAACTCTTGGCCACGGCATTGATGCAGATAAAGAGCTGGATGATCCAGAACAGGCCGTTCCAGACCTTGCTTTCCGAATCCTCGCCGACGGCCATGTACAGCACGAAGATGGTGGCGCCCACGTACAGCAGGATGCCGTAAAAGGTGTACTGTTGGCGCATTTCCAGCACCAGGTCCTTTTTAAACAGGGCCCATATGCGCGAAAAAGAGTTGATAGCGGATGATTTTAAATGAAGAAATAGTTGCAGGTAACGCTCCTAGTCGTCGATGGCGCCGTCCAGCTGGTAGCAGCTGCGGCAGCGCGGCTCGTAGGCTTCCTTTTCGCCCAGCATGATCTGGGCTTCGTGAAACACCTTGCGGTAGGAGTAATTGGCGATGTGGCCGCATTTCACGCAGATGGCGTGCAGCTTGGTCACGTAGTCGGCCTTGGCCATCAGGCAGGGCATGGCGCCGAACGGCTTGCCGGTATAATCCATGTCCAGGCCGGCCACGATCACCCGTACGCCCCGGAACGCCAGCTCGTCGCAGACGTTGGCGATCTCGTTGTCGAAAAACTGGGCCTCGTCCACGCCCACCACGTCGGCGTCCTTTGCCAGCGCCAGCAGCTGGCGCGCATGGTCCACCGGCACCGAATGCAGGCTGTTGGTGTCGTGCGACACGATCCGCAGCTCGTCGTAACGCACGTCCAGCGACGGCTTGAAGATCGCCACCTTCAGGTTGGCGATCGTGGCCCGCTTCAGCCGGCGGATCAGTTCCTCGGTTTTTCCCGAAAACATCGACCCGCAGATCACTTCGATCCAGCCGCGGCGCTCGCCTATGATGTTGGGCTCAATAAACATTTTACAATAATTGTTAGCAATTGGTGTCGGTTGGTTCAGGAAACAGTTTGTACTTTTAGCCACTGCTTGCGCAGTGGAAATTGATACAAAGCCATTTTGAAGCCGCCAAAAGTACCATAAACAGATGGAACGTGTCCAGGTTTTAATTGACAAATTAGTACAGTTACAGAAACAGGGCGACAGCATTCCCCAGATGCTGCTGACCGTGCAGCTTTTGCAGCAGGAATTGCAGGCATTGCAGCAAACCGTGAAACCCTCCGGCACCAAGGTGGCGGTGGTGATGCCCTCGCGCCCGGCCGTAAGGACGGTGCAGGTGGAGGCCCCCCGCGAAGTGCCCCGGCCCGCCGCCCCGGCAGAACCGGTAGTGCCGGCACCGCCGGTGACCCCGGTAGCGCAGGAAGCGCCGGCTGCCCCACCGCAGCCCGAGCCGGTAATAATAAATGAACAGCCCCAGGCTGAACAGCCCCAGGCTGATTTGCCCCAGGTGGAGTTGCCGCCGGTAGAACAGCCCCGGATGGAACAGCCCCAGGCTGACTTGCCCCAGGCTCCGGCCGTCCCGGCCCGCGAATACTACCCGCTCCAGGAATTCCCGGTAACCCATACCGTCCACGAGCCCGAGCCCCAGGCAGCGCCGGTGCCGCCTTCCCTGGCCCATCAGCCCGAAACCGGGCACCTGGCCGAGATGCCGCACCTGCCCGAAACGGGCCATTTGCCCGATCCGCGGTTCGATGCGGTGGCCGAAACGCCGACCCTGGTGCACCACCAGCCGGTAAAAGAGATCCACGAACTCATCGGGGAGCAGCGCGAATCGCTGAACGACAAGCTGAAACAGGAAAAAGTGGAGCTGGCCCACCTGCTGAAGACCACCCCCATCAAAGACCTGCGCAAGGCCATCGGCCTCAACGACAAGTTCGCCTTTATCAACGACCTGTTCCGCGGCGACGAGTCGATGTACGAGCGGAGCATCAAAACCATCAACGGCTTCCATATTTTACAGGAAGCCGAATACTGGATCAACCGTGAGCTGAAAGTAAAGCTGGGCTGGAACGACGACAAAGAGGTCGTGCAGCATTTTTATCACCTGGTCAAAAGGCGCTTTTCATAAATGAAGTCCAGGATCGCTTCCGTGGCGCCCTGGTTGTCGCGAATATAGTGCAGTGCAGCGGCGGCCGCCCTGCGGCGGGCGTCCTCGTCCGACAGCAGCCGCTGCACCAGCGCCTGCAGTTCTTCCGCCCTGCCGAAGCTGAAGCCGCCGCCTGCGGCGATCAACTCCTTGGCCTCCCGGTATTTTTCATAGTTCGGCCCGAACAGCACCGGCCTGCCGTAAACCGCCGCTTCCAGCGTATTGTGAATGCCGTCGCGGGTAAAGCCGCCGCCCACATACGTCAGGGTAGCATATTTATAAATACGTGACAGCATCCCCACGTTGTCGATAATGAGCGTGCGGGCCGCCGGCGGCAGGGGAGCGCCCGCTTTCAGCTGCGAGTACCGGACGGGCGCCGGGAACTCCTTTTCAATTTTTTCAATATGGGCGGCGTCGATCTCGTGGGGCGCCACAATCAGTTTGCAGTCCGGGGGCAGCTGCAGCGACAGCAGGGCGGCTTCGTCGTCCGACCAGGTGCTGCCGGCTACGATCACCCGGGCGGTTCCCGCAAAATCCGCCACAAACGGCACTTCCGTAAAATGCTCCGCGATCTCCGCCACCCGGTCGAAGCGGGTATCGCCGCTGATGCTGCCGTGGGAGATGCCGTGTTGCTGCAACAGCTGCAGGGAAGGCGGATCCTGTACAAAGATGCGGGTGAAGAAGTGCAGCATGTTGCGGTAAAAGCCGCCATACCATTTAAAGAAGGACTGGCCGGGACGGAATACCGCCGATACCAGCAGCAGGGGGATGTTGCGCCGGTGCACCGCCTGCAGGTGGTGGAACCAGAAATCGTATTTGACAAAGACCACCAGCGCGGGGCGGACCTTTTGCAAAAAGCGTTCGGCATGGGCGGCCGTATCGTCGGGCAGGTAAAACAGGAAATCGGCTCCTTGGTACCGGCGGGCGGCATTGTAGCCCGAAGGCGAAAAAAAGGTAACCAAAACTTTATACGAGGGGTAAAGGGCCTTCAGCCGTTCGATCACGGGCTTGGCCTGCTCGAATTCGCCGGCCGAAGAACTGTGGATCCAGATGAGGGGTTCGCCGGGCGTCAGCTGTTGATCCAGCTCCTGCCACAGCCGCTGGCGGCCGGCCACCCATTCGGCGGCCTTGGGGTTTCGTGTGGCGGCGATCTTTACGCCCAGCCGGTAGGCGGCAACGAAGATATTATAAAAGAAAATCAAGAAAGGACGTTTAACCGTATTCAGGGCAAATGTAACGGCAAACTTCCAACCTAAGCATTATTTCCTATTTTTGCGCCACTTTAACGGAAAATTACACGTATGCGTCCAATTCAAATGGTTGATTTAAAGCAGCAGTATCTCAGGATCAAGGAAGAAGTCGATGCCGCTGTTTTAAACGTTCTTTCCAGCAGTGCCTATATCAACGGACCCCAGGTGCAAAGCTTTTCTTCGGCCCTGGCCGCATACAACGGCGCCCGCCACGTGATTCCCTGCGCCAACGGTACCGACGCCCTCCAGGTGTCGATGATGGCCCTGGGCCTGCAGCCCGGCGACGAAGTGATCACCCCTTCCTTTACCTTTATCGCTACGGCCGAAGTGATCGCCCTGCTGCGCCTCAAGCCGGTATTCGTGGATGTGGACCCCCAGACCTTCTGCATCGACCCCGATGCCATTGAGGAAGCCATTACGCCCAACACCAAAGCCATTGTGCCGGTGCACCTGTACGGGCAGCCCGCCCATATGGAGCGCATCCTGGAGATCGCCCGCCGCCACAACCTGGCCGTGATCGAGGACAACGCCCAGGCCATCGGCGCGGATTATGTCTTCTCCGACGGCTCCTCCCAAAAGACCGGCGCCATCGGCACCGTGGGCACCACCTCGTTTTTCCCGTCCAAGAACCTGGGCTGCTATGGCGATGGCGGCGCCATGCTGACCAACGATGACGTCCTGGCCGGCCAGCTGCGCATGGTGGCCAACCACGGCCAGCGTCAGCGCTATTACCACGAGCTCGTGGGCTGCAACAGCCGCCTCGATACGGTGCAGGCCGCCGTCCTGGAGATCAAACTGAAATACCTGGACGAATACATTAGCGCCCGCCGCAAAGCCGCCGACTATTATGATGCCGCTTTCGCCGGCTGTCCGAAGATCACCACCCCCTACCGGGCACCCTACGGCCGGCACGTGTTTCACCAGTACACCCTGGTGCTGGAAGACGTGGACCGCGACGCCCTGAACGCCTTCCTGGCCGAGCACCAGATCCCCTCCATGATCTATTACCCCGTACCGGCCCACCGCCAGGAAATGTTTGCCGAATACCAGTCCGCCGAAACGAACCTGCCGGTAACCGACTGGCTGACCACCCGGGTATTGTCCCTGCCCATGCATACCGAACTGGACGAAGAACAGCTTGCCCATATTGCCGGAAAGGTGTTGGCCTTTGTCAACCGCTGACCGGTCACAAATTCATCTTCTCAACCTTCGACTCCCTAAATAAGCATTTATGAATATTACCGTAGTAGGTACAGGATACGTGGGCCTGGTAACAGGAACCTGCCTGGCAGAAACCGGCAACAACGTTTGCTGTGTGGACATCGACCAAAACAAAGTAGAAAAGCTCCGTGGCGGGCAAATGCCCATCTTCGAGCCCGGCCTGGAAAAACTGTTTGAACGCAACCTGAAGGAAAACCGTCTCTCCTTCACCACCTCCCTGGCCGAAGGCCTCAAGGACAGCGAGATCGTGTTCCT